>PBTU01000069.1 GCA_002729295.1 Verrucomicrobiales bacterium
ATTGTTGATATCGGTGGAGGCACCACAGAAGTCGCACTAATCTCACTGTCCGGTATCGTTTACGCCCGCAGTGTCCGCACCGCTGGTGACGAACTCGACGAATCCATCATTTCCTACATGAAGCGGGCCTACAACCTCATGATTGGCGAGCGCACCGCCGAGGACATCAAAATCCGCATCGGTTCCGCCGCCCCGCTTCCCAAGGAAAGCACCATGGACGTGAAAGGTCGTGACCTTGTCTCCGGACTCCCAAAAACAATCAAAATTTCTTCCGATGAAGTTCGCGGTGCGATGGCTGACCCGCTGACCAATATCGTCGATGCCGTCCGCACCACTCTCGAACGTTGCCCGCCAGAGCTGGCTGCCGACCTCGTTGACCGGGGAATCATTCTCGCCGGCGGTGGAGCTCTCCTGCGAGGACTCGACAAACGCCTTCGCGAAGAAACCGGACTCCCCGTTCACGTCGCCGAGGATCCCCTCAGTGCCGTTGGTGAAGGGACCGGGATGGTTCTCAGTGAGATCACTTTCTTGCGACAAGTGACAAATTCCGAACGCTAGTCCCGGTCAACCAATTAGGTTATGAGGCCCTTCAACTTCTTGGCTCTTCTCCTCTTCACGGCAGGACTCGTGTGGGTATTTACCCTCAGCGAAGATGCAGTACGTCAGGTTCAAAAAACCTACTACTCCTCCATCGGCCCCATGATTTCCAGGGGAGCAAAAGCCGAGAAGTTTGCCCATGATTTCATTCAGGAGGTAGAACACTCCTCCGACCTTAAAAAGCAACTGGAGCAAAGCCAACGCGAGCGTGATCGCTTTAAATTGATCGCATCACGGGTCCGAGAGCTTGAAGGAGAAAATAACGAATTGCGTAGTGCACTTTCGTTCCAAAAACAAACCGAATTTGATGTCATTGCCTCGCGAGTCATTCGTAGGCAACCCCATATTTGGAATAGCACAATTGAGATTAACCGAGGCGCCGGAGAAGGCATGGGGGTCTCGCTCTGCGTGCTGGCATCCAATGGTGGTTTGGTCGGACGAGTCAGTCTCCCCGGAGACAATACCTCGTCAGTCCTTCTCATCACAGATGAAGAATCACAGGTTCCCGCGCGTGTCGAAGGCACTCCGGAAGTTGGCCTTATCGTTGGCCAGCGAACCGCACACGGTGAGTCGCCCAAACTGCGTCTGACCTATCTCTCAAAAAACGCCATCCTTAAAAAAGGGATGAACGTTTATACCGACGGGCGGGGAAAGCTTTTCCCTGCAAACATTCCTATCGGAACCATCGACAAATTTGAAGCAGGCCCAGTATACGGCGATGCGGAAATTACTCCCGCTGTAGCCTTTAACAACCTGAAGACCGTCTTTGTGATTACCGATGTAACTGGTGATTAGCACAGACTCTTCATGCTATCCTACATCGTCAGCCTGATCGGACTCCTCCTCCTGAGTTGCATCGTCCAACAATTCCTGCCTCCCATTGCCCCTTGGTATGGTGCCCGTGTTCTCGTCCTGCCTCTCGTCGTCCTTTGTGGTTCCGCCACTGTCTCCACCGCAGGCATGTTGGTTCTCGCATTTCTCGGTGGCTTTCTCTGGGACTCCCAACACATCATCCAACATCCAACCCTCAATCCCGCAGTCTTCGCGCCCCCCTCCGATTCTCTGAAATTTGGCTACTCCATCATCCTATACGCTTTCATGGGCTTCCTCATGCAGGGAATCCGACCGATGTTTCAGGAAGGAAAATGGTATCTTTCAGCAGGCCTGACCGGAGTAGCTATTTTCCTCTATCTCTTTGCCGAACACCTTCTCCGCAGCTTCGTTCGCGGTTCCTTGGGCTTCGACAACGGAATAATCAATCAGATTGGAATGACCTCGCTCTTCACCATGCTCGCCTCGCCCGTCGTCTTCTGGATGCTTTACCGTATCGCGGATCTTTGCGGACAAGAAATCAGCGACTAAACTACTCTAATCATGGAACCAAAATACCGCTTCCGGCTCTATCTCCTCACCGCTCTGGTGCTGGTGGGATGCGGAACCCTCTTGTCGCGGCTCTATGAATTTCAGATTCTCCAGCGTTCAAACTTCGTCGCCAATATTCCGACTACCCACACGGTCACCGTCCGGGAACCCGGCGTTCGGGGAATTATCATCGATCGCCACGGCGTGGTCCTCGCGGAGAACCGAGGGAGCTACGAAGTCATATTCAATCTCGAGGACATCTACAAAAGCTGGCAGGAACAGCACGAAGACACTCCAACGGTGAAGGAGATCGTCAGCGGCCCCCAAGGTATGCCGACGCAGAAGGAGTCCAAGGACATTGCCCGTATTGTCAACGAATGGGTCGTCCCCCGCCTCTCGGCATATGGACTAGGAGGAAAAAAATTCACCAGGGCAGTCAAGATTCACTACGAAACCCACGGTGGCCTTGTCCCCTTTACCTATGAAACTGATCTCAACTACAGCCAGTTTGCCCAACTGGCCGCACATAGCACTGATTTCCCCGGAGTTTCGGTGACCGTTCGCCCCCGTCGCACCTATCCATATGGAACACTCGCCTGCCATCTCCTCGGTAAAGTCCGCCAGTGGGACAAGGAAGATATTCCTACGGAGTTCTCCGGCCGTCGCATGCACTACCAAGGTGACGAACGAGGCATTGAAGGAATCGAGCTTACTATGAACGAAGCGCTGCAAGGTGAAGGCGGCGTCCGCGTCTTGGTAAGAAATGAAAAAAACAAGGTCATCGCTCTCGAGGATTACACGCCACCACGTGAAGGCGCCGAAGTTCAACTTACCATCGATTCTCGAATTCAATACCTCGTCGAAAACATCCTTCGGCGGGTAGGTCGTGGCGCCGTCGTTATCATGGATCCAAATACGGGTGAAGTTCTTGCCATGGCCTCCGTGCCTAACTTCGATCCAAATGATTTCGTTCCCAGCATCACTCAGGAAAAATTTGATCGCTATAACAAGAACCCCGCCGCTCCGTTCTTGAATCGCAGTATCGCCGGCTTCATGTCGGGCTCGACAGCAAAACTTCCCACCGCGATTGCCGGGGGGCTTCACGGCTCAATCAAGCACTACCACAAATGCATTGGCTTCTGCCAGTATGGGAAATCCGAGCGTAGCCGAATCCGATGCTGGAAGACCTACGGGCACGGAACTCTGGGAATGAGTGAAGCCATCCAGCGATCCTGCAACCCCTACTTTATGACTCTGGCTGGCAGCCTCAAATCAAAGGTCATGGTTGATACTTTCAACCTCCTCAATCTCGGGCGCCCCACCGGCATCAGGCTCCCCGAGGAGCAAGCCGGCATTGTCCTTGGTAGCAAACAATGGAAAAGAGAAATCCGCCCGGGCGCCACTCTCACTCCTGCCGACCTCGCACAAATGTCCATTGGACAAAGTGACTCCCTCGCCACGCCTCTTCAGATTTGCGGAATCACCGCCACCATCGCAAACGGCGGGAAATACTACCAACCGCGCATCATCAGGCAGGTCGTGGGTCCCAAACTTTTAGGAGAACAAAATATCATTCTCGCAGACAAAGCCCAAGTAAAAGTCGACCTCCTCGAACAGGGCATGGAAAAGGACCAGCTCGAGGACATCCGCCAGGGGATGTGGTTGGCCGCCAACAAGCTCGGTGGAACCGCCCGCACCGCCGCTCTCAAGAATGTGGAAATTGGAGCCAAGACCGGCACCGCCCAAGTCAGTAAAACCAACCTAAAAAACTCGCATAACGCCTGGACCACTTCCTTTGCGCCCTTTAAAGCTCCCCGCTACGCCGTCACAGTAATGGTGAGCAATGGTAAGAGCGGCGGACTCGTTGCCGGAGCCCTCACCCACCTCATCTACCGTAGCCTCTTCGCCATGGAGGCCGGCCTGGATCCCCGCCTCACCAAAATGGGCGTTTACGCTGGTCACTTCGAGCCAATCGAAAAGATCGAACTCCCCGAAGGCGAACTCGTCACTCTCGATATTGCCGATACCGGTGAAACCGGCAACGAAGTTGGCGACGAGCTTTTTCAGGAAGGACAACCCATTCTAGTGAAACCAAAAACAATCCCTCTCCCATCATTTACGCCCCAACCGGATGAGCCGGATGGGGGACAATAACTCTCTGACAATCTAACGAAATAATCATATGATCAAACGCATCAAAAACGCCCTCGGACTCGGAAACCCCGACCCCCGGGAAGGCGTCACAATCGTAATTAACGCTGAAACCCTCGAGCGCCGCGTGGCTCGCCTGGAAGACGGCGTCCTCGAAGAATACTCGGTCGAACGAGACGGCGACGACAATATCGTCGGCGGTATCTTCAAAGGCCGCGTCAAAAACATCGAGCAGGGTCTCAAGGCCATGTTCGTTGACATTGGACTGGAAAAAAACGCCTTCCTCCACTTCTGGGACGCTATTCCGGCAGCCCTGGATGGTGGTCTTGAAGAAGTCCGACGCAACGGGAAACCCGCCAAGAAAGCCAAGAAGATCTCTTCCAAGGACATCCCCAGCATTTACCCCGTGGGATCCGAGATCATGATCCAGGTTTCCAAGGGAGCCATCGGAAACAAGGGGCCTCGTGTTACAACCAACGTGTCCCTCGCCGGACGCTACCTCGTCCTGATGCCCTACTCAGAGCAATTCGGAATTTCACGCCGAATTGACGACCCCAAGGAGCGCCAACGCCTTCGCAAAATCATGCAGCGTCTCAGCGTNCCCGACGGAATGGGCATCATCATGCGCACCGTGGCTACCGGCACCCGNGCCCGGCATTTCGTCCGAGATCTCGCCATGCTTCTCGAACAATGGCAGTCGGTNGAAGACAACCGCGATTCAGGCCCTGCNCCGATTGCTTGCTTCCGGGAACCGAACCTGATTGAAGGAACCGCCCAAGAGTTTCTCACTGACGAGGTCGACAAAATCGTGTGCGATGACGAAAAAACCACCGAACTTGTTCAGGAAATCGCAGGCAAAATTTCCCGCCGTGCGAAGCGAAAAATCCACCACATCTCATCAAAGCAGACGATCTTCGAGCGCTTCGGAATTCAAAAGCAAATTGACGAAGCTTTCATGCGCGAAGTCTGGCTCCCTTGTGGCGGCTACATCGTCATCGACGAAACCGAGGCCCTCATTTCAGTGGACGTGAACACCGGCCGCAACCGCGGCTCGAAGGATGTCGACAAGATGCTCCTACAAACAAATATCGAGGCCGCCGAAGAAGTCGCCCGCCAACTCCGACTCCGCAACATCGGTGGTCTGGTCGTGGTCGACTTCATCGATATGCGCCACCGCCGCGACCAGCAGGCTGTCTATCGCGCAATGAAGGAGCGCCTTAAGCGCGACAAGGCCAAGACCCAGGTTCTGCAAATCTCGTCGGTTGGCTTGATGGAAATGACCCGGCAGCGCCTCAATGCCAGCCTCCTTGATTCCACCCTCGAACCGTGCCCATACTGCCAGGGACGAGGCCGTATCAAGACCACAATGAGCATGAGCATTGAGATTCAGCGCCGTCTCAACACCGTGATCCAACGCCAGGCTGAGAGCAATGAATCAGGAGATTTGATTGTTTTGGTGAATTCCGACGTTTTGAATCGCTTTAAATCTGAAGACTCGAAAATTCTCATGGAACTCGAACGCTCTCATTCCGGGCGTCTCATCTTCCGGAGCGACCCGAATCTTCACCGCGAACGCTTCAGCATCATCGATGCCAGTTCCGAAAAAGCGATCGTGCAAGTTTAACCTCGAGGCATTTCCAACCAGATGATCACCCCAATGACACGCGGCCTCCTCATGCTCATTGGAGTGCTGTTGTTGTCGAGCTGCCGTTTATCCCACATTGTATCCGAGTCCGGAGAGGTCCGCCTCGAAAACAAGCATCTTCATTCCTTCGATGGAGATCGCCTGCCTTATACCACCTGGATGCCCAAGACCGCCCCCGATCAAATTATCATCGGCGTACATGGAATCAGCGGTGCTGCTTCGGACTACAAACCATTGGGAGATCACCTGCTCGCGAATCTTCCCGGAACAGCGATCTATGCTACCGAAACCCGCGGCCAAGGCAACGACCCGATCAAGGAACGAAGGGGACATATTGGCGACCGCCGGGAATGGTTCCGAGATCTGACCACCTTCACTAAGTTAATCCGAAAGAAGCACCCGAAGGCCCGCATCGTTTGGTGCGGCGAAAGCATGGGTTCGCTCATCGTGATGCACACCTACGCATACGCTGTCGACCGCAGCGGACTCTGCGACGCCATGATCCTTTCCTCCCCGATTGTTGACATCAGAGGAGACTTCCCAAAGTGGAAGGAGTATCTTGCAAATGGGGCGGCCGTGCTTCTTCCAAAAGCCCGTGTTTCCCTTGAAGCACTCGCTGGTAAGTCAGACGTCAAGGTTACCAAAAACACCATTCATTCTGAACAAGCTCAAAAAAATCCCTACCACATCGAACGCCATACCCTGCGCCTGCTAACTACTCTCGGCGACATGATCAGAGGGATGAAAATGGCCTCCCTGAGCCTCAACATTCCCCTCTACGTTCTCTATGGCGGAAAGGACGTCTTCTCCGATCCCAAGGATGTGAAAATCTTCCTGGAAAACCTCCCCGAAACCACCAAGTCCGAACAGAGCTTCTACCCTGAAAGCTTCCATCTTCTGTTCCACGACCACCAAAGTGACAAGGTCGTTGCGGACATCGAAAAATGGCTCCGCAAACTCCCCGCACGCTAGATTTTCCTCATTGCCTCTCAACTTTCCCTGCGCCATCGTTTCCTCATACCTACCAACTACGATCCTTGAAATTCCAGCTTCTCCTCAGCCTGCCGCTCGTCTTTCTGACTGCGTGTTCAGATCTTAATCCCAAGGAAAAAGACAAACCTAAGGCCAAAAATACCACCCAAATCGCTTCAGGGCCGCCTCTTACTGAGCAGCCTCTTCCTGAGCAAGCTGCTGATAGAATCAATTTCTCGGACCCAGATACTTCAGGAGCCCTCCTCACCGAGGATGAAAAAAAAACCGTCACCGGGCCCGATCCAACATCCAAACCAGTCGAGGGAGACAACGTGATCAAGGTCACTCCACCTCTTCCGAAACCTACCCTTCCTGACGAATAGGAATCTGTTTTCTGCCCTCACATGTCCGAGCGACCACGTAAATTCAAAGCCGAGCCCTATGAGTGGCATGAGATCATCGAAGTAGAGGTGATCGGCTTATCCAATCTCGGTGCCGGAATTGCCAAACCTAACGATTGGGTTGTATTCATTCCCTTCGCACTGCCCGGAGAAAAGATCCGCGCCAAAGTCTGGCGCAACGAGG
>PBTU01000070.1 GCA_002729295.1 Verrucomicrobiales bacterium
CTATGACTCAAATGCGGCCAAGCCACGCTGATGGCATTGGCATCTTGCTTGCCAT
Organism: Verrucomicrobiales bacterium; assembly: GCA_002729295.1. Lineage (GTDB taxonomy): Bacteria > Verrucomicrobiota > Verrucomicrobiia > Verrucomicrobiales > Akkermansiaceae > SW10. Next base: position 56 of record PBTU01000070.1, read on the forward strand.
GGAACTGCTCCAACTGCCGACGCAATTCACGCTCTCGCCGGCCCTTCTTGTTCCCTATCTTTACTGTTTTCGTCGGTGCCTCGCCTTCGTAACTGACTCGATACAAAGCCGAAGTTGTGCCACGGCCACCCACAGCGAAGTAGAAATTTCCATCCTTCCCAATTACACCGTCGGTCACGTTTAACGGCACACCTGTGACGAATTCTTCCTTTTCCGCTAAATAGCTTCCACCGCGTGGCCTTAGGTGAAGGGCGTAGATGGTGCCATAAGTCCAATCGAAGGCATAAATAGCTTGCTGATACTTGGCCGGAAACTTTGCGCCCAAGCCTGACACCACACCTGTAGGGCATCCGGGACCAATATCGATTGCTGGTGGTAACGCATCGGGATACCAAGAGGGCCATTTGCCTGTGCCTGTACGCCAACCATACTCAGCGCCGCTGGTGCAATGATAGATGCGCGTTGGGCGATACCAAGGCATGCCGCTATCCCATTCCATGTCAGAATCATAGGTAAACATCTCACCGTCGGCATTGAACGCTACGTCATATTGATTGCGGAATCCTGAACAGAACATTTCCCAAGACTTGCCCTCTGGATCAGTTTTGGCAATCCAGCCGCCAGGAGCACGGATTTTCGCCGCATGACCCCTGGCATCGGGCGAACGCGGCAAGAGCTGATCCTCATCGTAGTTTGACACGACTGCCGAAGTTTCTGGCAGAGGCGGCTTAGTGTGGTTGCCCCCGACCACATACAAAGATTCGCCATCTGGGGAAAGCACAACAGCATGTGGGCCATGTTCTCCTGAACCTTGGAGCTTACGCAGGCTGGTAATTTTATCCAAATCGCCATCGCCGTTCGAATCAGTGATCCGATACAAGCCCGCTTTGTGGCCGCCAAAACTCCCTTCATTCACGCAAACATACAAACTATTAAACGCCCACAACAACCCATGCGCTCCGGAGATCTGCAAAGGCAAGCGCTCGATCTTTGGTGCTTGATTCCCTTGGCCCAAGATCACACGAAACAACCCCTTACCACCTTGATCCGAACAGTAGAGCCGTCCCTCATCATCGATGGTCATTGATACCCACGAGCCCTGCTCAGCCTTCGGCACATCATAGATCTTCTCCACCTTAAAGCCTTTAGGATGCACTGTCGCCTCGCTAGCAGTTGCTGACGATTCTTTGTTCCTCGAACCTGCCTTGGCAAATACATTTCCCCAAGGTGCGATACCCATCTTGCCAAGCAGCACCGGACGCTGCCAGTCCTCAGTGTTTATGCTTGGCGCTTGCCATCCTTCGTGCGCCTTACGCGACACCCACCATTGACTATCAGTCACCACCACATCCGCCTTACTATTTTTGTGCGTCATCATTAGCTTAGCAACCAAGCCACCTTTGCTGCCTTCGTTCGTCGCTTTCACTGCCAACACGTTGTCCCCCACCTGCAAATGTTTCTTTACATCGAACTCATAACGCTTTTCCCATTCATTGCCATTGCCCACCCTCGTGCCATTCACAAATGCGATAAAGCCGTTATCGCAGGTGATGGACAGCTTTGCTGTTTGTGGGAGCGAGGCTATAGTGAACGCACGACGGCCAAAGATCGTCTCGGACTTCGCGTCCCTGTCAATCCAAAGCCACTTTGGCGAAGAGTCCGAAGCTTTTTCAGCCTGTGCTGCGGCCATACTAGTGAACAATGAATTACACGCAGTTAACAATACGATCAGTCGCTTCATGATTGAAAAGTTACATCCATCTCTTCGAGAGTAAAATATAAATCGACGCCAAAGCCATAGCAGCAGATTTTTTCAAATTATAGAACAGAAGTCGTCGAGCATCGTCGTCAGCTTCCCAATTAATTGGGTTGTTGAGTCTGGGGAGACGCTTAGCTCAAGATCAGAAGTGGCTGATGCATCGCCTTCGTATCGCACAGCCATGTAAAGAACTGCTCTGGCGACAATCCCCTTATCGTTATCGGCAGGCTCCCAGGAGTCTGAATCAAAAGTGTTTTCGGGTGAAACAGAGGCCGGCGCTNGATTAAGGGAGGGTGCTTCAATGACCTTGAAAGCGTCGCGAAGGAGAAGAGANATGGATATTTTGGCGAGGANAAATANAGGAGGGATNANNNTGGTGTTATTTGCGCGCAAGTNAAGCTANTTTGTGATCGTTAGCGAGGGANGGTTATCAACGCCGGCGCGGAGNATCTCGATTTNGTGGTGGGTGCCAGACAATAATTGAAATCTGGGGTAGAAGTNCCGTGNTTGCTGGTTTAAGGNAGTTGGTAACAATGATGATCATTAAATCAACAAAGCTAATGCTGATCGGAGCGGCGACTTTTCTGATGTTGGGAAGTATGGCAGCTGGAGAGCAGGAAAAGGGATTCCGTTCCTTGTTTAACGGGAAGAATCTTGATGGTTGGGATGGTAATCCTGAGATCTGGTCTGTGAAAGATGGCGTAATCACGGGCAAATCATCGGGGCCTGATCAGATGAAGTATAATCAGTTTTTAATCTGGCGCGGGGGAGAGGTGAAGAATTTCGAGTTCCGGGCCAAGATGAAGATCATTGGCGAGAATTCAGGGATTCAATATCGCAGTAAGGAATTACCTTCCGTCGGAAACTGGGCGGTAGGCGGCTACCAATGCGATGTGCACGTCAATGCGCCCTATCACGCCATGTTCTACGAAGAGCGGGGTCGCGGAATCATTGCGCAGAATGGCCAGGGGACCGTCACCGACCCGGAAGGGACCCGCTGGCTCACCGACCGGCATGACACGGTGAGGGCGGAGTTCGGTCAGTGGAACGAATACACTATTATCGCGAAGGGCAATCACATCATCCATAAGTTAAACGGGAAGAAGACGGTGGAGTTCCACGACTTCGACAAGAAAGGTCGTTCCCTCAAAGGAGTTTTGGCGTTTCAGATTTCCCGGGGCAAAGCCATGACGGTGAAGGTTAAGGATGCCAGACTCAAGGCACTGCCTGACGGGGGAGTAACTGATTTTAAGAACTTCGCTATTCCCAGCGATGCCCAGGTGATCGAAAAGAAAAAGCCTACACCTAAGAAGAAAACCAAGCCACGGCCGAAGAAAAAGCTAGCGCAAGTGGGGCCGGCCATCGGGGGAAACAAAGCGACACCTGTTGCCAACATTACCAGACCCGAGGGCTTTGAAGTCGAGTTGCTCTATTCCGTTCCGGGTGTGGAACAGGGGTCGTGGGTGAATCTTTGCAACGATGATAAAGGTCGGATTTACGCCAGTGATCAATATGGGGCTCTTTACCGCTTCACGCCTCCTGCACCGGGAAAGACGTTGAAGGCTTCAGACGTTAAAAAACTCCCGCTCGATATTCGGGCCATTAATGGAATGCTCTTTGCCTTCGATGCGCTTTACGTGGCGGTGAATGACTACGAACGAAAGATGGAGAGTGGTCTTTATCGCATTACCGACAGCAATAAAGATGGCGAGTTGGATAAAGTGGAGAGGCTTCGAGGCATGACTGCTCGCGGAGATCATGGCGTGCATGCCATTGTGCTCACTCCGGATAAAAAGGGACTCTACCTGATTTGTGGAAACAATGTCGACCCGACCAAAGCCGCTGACAGTTCCCCGGTAAAACCTCTCTGGGATGATGACCACCTCCTGAAACGCATGCCGGATGGCCGCGGGCATAACCGGGATCGCCTTGCGCCCGGAGGGATCATTTATCGTGTTGATCCCGACGGAAAAAACTTCGAGGTCTTCGCCAATGGCTTCCGAAATATCTACGACGCAGGACTCAATCGGAATGGCGACCTTTTCACTTACGACGCCGACATGGAGTATGACTTTAATACGCCGTGGTATCGTCCGACCCGCGTCAATCACGTTCTCAGCGGCGGCGAATACGGCTGGCGCAATGGAGCAGGAAAGTATCCCGAGTTTTACTACGATAACCTTCCGGCTACGCTCAACATTGGACCCGGGTCTCCGACTGGAACGACCTTTGGCTACGGTGCGAAGTTTCCCGCCAAGTATCAGGAGGCATTCTACGTGCTCGATTGGAGTTGGGGAAAGATCTACGCGGTTCATTTGAAGCCCGAGGGAGCAAGTTACACTGCCACCAAGGAAGAATTCGTGACCGGTGGCCCGCTTCCGGTGACCGACGCCATCATCCACCCGGATGGTTCAATGTATTTCGCGATTGGTGGACGGCGTGTGCAGTCCGGTCTCTACCGCGTGACCTACAAAGGTAAGGAGAGCACCGCGTCAGTGCAGAGTCAGCCGGAGAAAATTGCGCTGCATGAACTTCGCCGCAGTATCGAGGCCTTCCACGGCAAAGCAGATTCCAAAGCCATCGCTGCTGTTTGGTCTCATCTTTCCCATCAAGATCGCTCCATTCGTTCGGCTGCGCGCACCGCTCTGGAGCATCAGCCGGTTTCTCAGTGGAAGTCCAAAGCACTGGCTGAATCCAATGCCAGTGCCCAACTGGAAGCCTTGCTCGCGCTCGCACGTGTGGAGGCGGCCCAAAAAGCCCCCGCGACTCGTGACGCGATCTGCCTCGCTTTGCTCAAGCACGATTACGGAAAGTTGAGTCCGGAGGATCGTTTGGCCTATGCTCGTCTCGTTCAGATCATTCTCAATCGCTTCGGAGATCCAGCCCAAGGGACTTTGGATCTGATTGCGGCCAAGCTTGATGCTTCGTATCCGGCGGATTCGTTCGAAGAAAATTGGCTCCTCACCGAGACGCTCGCCTACTTACAGCATCCCAATACGGCAGCTAAAGGGATGGCTCTCATCAAGGCAGCTCCAAGTCAGGAACCACAAATGGAATACGCCCGGAGCCTGCGTTTTTTGAAAACCGGTTGGTCGAGTGCTCTCCGAAAGCAGCAACTGGAATGGTTCCTCAAAGCAGCGAACTATAACGGCGGAGCGAGCTTCACTAAGTTTATCGAGTTTATCCGCAATGATTCGCTCGCGACTTTCTCTGAAGCTGAGAAAAAGGAACACGCGGAACTCATCGCCAGGAAGCCGGTTCGTAAGAGCGCCATCGAGCTCTCGGGCGAAATGTTCAATGGTCGCACGCCGACGATGTGGAAGTTGGAAGATCTCAGTGAAGCTGCGCAGAATGGGATGAAGGGACGCGATTTTGCGAGAGGGAAGACGATGTTCGCTGCTACGGCTTGCTATGCCTGTCACCGCTTCGGCAATGCCGGCGGAATGACCGGGCCGGATTTGACCGGAGCCGGAGGTCGCTACAGCCCGCACGACTTACTTGATCAAATCATCAACCCAAGTAAGGAGATTAATGAGCAATTTGCACCGATCATCGTCACGCGAAAGAACGGCGAAACTCTCAGCGGAGTGGTTGTGAATCTCAGTGGAGACAATGTCACCATTAACACCGACTTGAGTGATCCCAACCAACGCGTGAATGTTGATCGTAAAACGGTCGAAAGTATCGAGCCGAGCAAGGTTTCCATGATGCCGCCAAATCTCCTCATGATGCTCACCAAAGAAGAAATCCTTGATCTTCTCGCTTACGTTCTGAGTGGCGGAGACAAGAATCATCGGGCCTTTAAGAAATAGAGGATTGGAGAGGCAAGCGCGGACCAGGTGGGTCTCATTGTTTAAACGATATTTTGTTGTTTGGACCGTGGAGACTCCCGGGTGCGTCGTCGTCTTTTCTTCGTTCATCACGCGGAGAGACTGGTAACCGGGTTTTTTGACGATACGCAGCCCTTGTGTACATGAGGTTGGGAGGTTAGATAGCGTCATGAAGATTTTGAGTTACGAGGATGCGCGGTATGAACGCTTCGTGAAGAAGTTGTATCGCCGGGCGATTCCCAGTGATGCGGTTTCGGAGTCGGTGGCGGGTATTGTAGGCGAAGTGGCCAAGCGCGGGGACAAAGCACTTGTCGATTTCGCGAAGAAATTCGATGGCGCCAATCTTAAGGTTAAGGATCTCAGAGTGGGCGAAGAAGAGTTGGCCGCGGCGCGGGCCCAAGTCACTCCTATGACTCGCAAAGCGATCGCGGCTTCGCTGAAAAACATTCACGCTTTTGCGAAGAAGAGTTTGCGGAAGAACTGGTCATCAAAAAATGCCGAGGGTGCAATTGTGGGCGAACGTTTTGTGCCCTTTGATCGGGTTGGCGTCTATGTGCCGGGAGGAAAGGCTCCGCTCGTTTCAACCTCGCTCATGACGGCGGGATTTGCCCAGGCGGCAGGAGTTCCCGAGATTGTCGCGGCGACGCCTCCGGGGCCCGATGGTTCGGTGAATCCCAACTTACTCTGTGCGCTGGAATGTGCCGGGGCGACTGAGATCTATAGAGCCGGAGGAGCGCACGGCATTGCTGCCCTCTCGCTGGGGACGAAATCAATTGCTCCGGTCGATAAGATCTTTGGGCCGGGGAATAGTTATGTGGTCGAGGCCAAGCGGCAGATGGTCGGGGCGGTTTCGATTGATCTCCTGCCCGGGCCGAGTGAAATTCTCATCGCGTCAGACTCGACCGGGAATGCCCGCTTTTTGGCCTCGGATATGTTGGCGCAAGCGGAACACGGTCCGGATTCGGTGGTGGGTTTTGTGACTCACTCCAAAAGAGTTCTCAAGGCGGTTGAGGCGGAATTGAAAAAGCAGCTGGCCGAGACGCCTCGTGAGGAGATTGCGGCGAAGTCACTTAAGAAGGCGGGCTTTATGTTGCTGACCAAATCAATGAAGGAGTCGATTGAGATCGTGAATGCCTGGGCTCCGGAGCACTTGATTCTGGTGGCCAAGGACGAGGACAAGTGGCTTGACGAGGTTCGCACGGCGGGAGCAATTTATGTAGGGAACTACGCTGCGGTTGCGGTGGGTGATTTTCTGGCCGGCCCGAGTCACACTCTTCCGACGGAGGGCTCTGGTCGTTCGTTCTCAGGGCTTCGGGCAGATCAGTTTCAACGCCGTGCCAGTGTGGTGAGGATGGATCAGAAAGCGGTCCGGAGATCTCAGGGAGTGGTTGAGCATTTCGCCGAAATTGAGGGGCTCTATGCGCATGGAAATTCGGTGACGATTCGGAGCAAATAGCGGGTTGAGTTACCTAGGTGATCTGAATCGTCAACTTGTTGGGATTTTTGTTGACGAAAGGTTTTTTATATTAACGTGAATATTTGACAAACAAAGGCGGTCATACAGGCACCCTTAAATTGAAAAAACTATTACTTATGAAAAAAACAATACTACT
>PBTU01000071.1 GCA_002729295.1 Verrucomicrobiales bacterium
CGAAGAAGACGGCGTGACGGAGGAAACCGAAGAAATCATTCTCAAGCGCCAACGTTCTTCCGTACAAACGGCCAGGTTCAGCCTCGAAAAAGTGGAACTCTCCACCTCGCGGACACTAAAAAAAACCATCCCGGAACAAGCCGTCGACTTGGAGCGCGCATTTGATGCTGCCAAGCTTTCGTTCGACACAGCCAAGCTAAACCTCCCCCGAATACTTGAGGAAAAACGACACGCTGTCGCTAAACAAAAACGACAGGATACCGAAGCTGACAAAAAGCTAAAGGACCTCGAAGCCGATGCGAAATGGCTGATATTCAAGGCACCAGCTGACGGGCATGTCTTTTACGGAGAAATTTCCAAACACTCATGGAGCCTCGGCGGAACTTCAAAATTCCTCTTCGTCAACGGCATTGCCCCCGCAAAGACCTCTCTGGTTTCATTTGTTGCCAACGGAGTTCCGCTTAATCTTCACGGTGCCGTCGGTCAAAATCAGCGCTTTCAACTTGCCTCAGGAAACACAGGCAGCGCTGAAGTGGATGGCATCGAAACCACTTCATTCCCGGTTGAAATCACAAGCCTCGACCACATCCCTGAGGCAGACGGGAAATATAAACTCTCCATGAAGGTCACTCTCCCGAAAGACTCTCCTCTGGTCGGTGGCATGAAAGCCAAAGTAAAGCTCATCACCTACCGCAATGAAAAGGCCCTCACGGTCCCGAAAAGCGCAGTGAAAACCGAAGGGGACAAATCCACCATCCGTCTAAAAATGGCTGATGGTAAAGACGAAGTCCGTGAGGTGAAATTAGGCAAAACCTCGGGAGACCGCGTGGAGATTCTGGAAGGCATTGCCGTCGATCAAGTCATCCTTCTGCCAGCTTCAGAGTAAGATCAAATGCGCTTCCTGATCTTCTTCGTTTTAATCTCTCCGCTTTTTTCGGAGCAGAAAAAACTGTCCCAACTCAAAGATGTCGAGCCAATTAAAGAAGGTGAATTGGAGGCTTCAATCAAACGAGGAGTTGATTACCTCATTACAAAGCAAAACAAAGACGGCTCCTGGGGCGGGCCGACTAGAACCAAAGGTCTCAATATTTACGCCCCGGTCCCCGAGGCCCACCTCGCCTTCCGCAGTGGCGCATCGGCACTGGCGTTGGCCGGTCTTCTTGACAGCAAAGACCATCGGAATGAGACCAAAGCTGCCATCGCGAAGGGCGAACAATGGTTCTTTGAAAAGCTCCCCAAACTCCGCCACGTCGACCCCACCACAACCTACAATGTCTGGGGACACGCCTATGGCCTGAGAGCAATTTCTGCGCTCTACAACTATCACGAAAACGATGAAGCAAAACGCTCCCGATTGAAACAGCTCGCGGAATTACAATTTCAGATGCTGAACAAAACCGAAGATGTTCGTGGCGGTTGGGGCTATTTGGATTTCGATGGTTTCACAAGTCACTTCTCCGGCATCCCCACCTCATTCACTACGGCCACTGTTCTTCTCGCGATGAAGGAAGCGGAAGAGACGATGGGAATCAGTCCTCCCGCCCGCGAAGTAAAAAGAGGACTCCGTTCCATCGAACAACAAAAAACCGCCGACTGGTCTTTTGTCTACTCGCTTGATCACCGCCTCCGCCCTCGCTACGGAATCAACCGCCCGGCGGGTTCCCTGGGGCGCACCCAGGTCTGCTTCGCCGCCATGCGCAAGTTTGGTGATAAACGGGTCACCGATGAATTGATCCAGCACTGGCTTCAGCGACTTTGTCTCCGCGAAGGATGGTTTGACATTGGCCGAAAGCGTCCCGTTCCCCATGAGACTCATTTTTCGATCTCGGGCTACTTCTACTATTACGGATTTTACTATGCCACGGAATGTCTCCTCATGCTCGATCCCAAAGACCGGCAGAAATTCATCCCCCATCTATCCCGGCACATTTTAAGCAAACAGGAAAAAGACGGCTCCTGGTGGGATTACCCGCTCTACGATTACCATCAACCTTACGGAACGGGATACGCCTTGACGACTCTATCGAGGCTCCGCGATGCCAGATCGCATTAACGCCCTAATTTAGAGGCAGATCCTACCCTAATCTATCGAATCAGGCTGATCAAACTGCGCTGACGAAAATTTTTGTATATTTCCATGAATATTTGACAAACAAAGGCGGTCATACGGGCACAATTAAACTAAAAAAGCTACCATTTATGAAAAAGACACTACTGACACTCAGCGCTATCGTTTCGACTGCACTCTTCTCAAGCTGCCAAGGAACTCCGAGCCAGCAAGCTGCCGGAGGAGCGCTCCTCGGAGCAGGCCTTGGAGCAGTCATCGGACACCAATCCGGACACGCCGCCGAAGGTGCTGCCATCGGAGCCGGAGCCGGTGGACTTGCCGGATATGCCAACGCTCCCCAGCAACAGCAGCCGGTTTACTACCGCTAAGCTTTAAAGGAATTTAATCTTCTCAAACGCAGGGCATCACGCTCTGCGTTTTTTGCGCTTATCGAGTTTCAAGATCAGCAATGAACAGCAACAACTGACTTATCCACGCTACGGAAATCACCCTCCTNCCCACGAAGGTTGCGGTCACTTTTTCTGGAGNAATTGCAACCCACGTGTANGTTNNCGCTCCCATGAANACATACATCCTGTTATTCTTCCTCCCCATTCTGNCACAATGTTCCACCGGACCGGCCAAATCCGCCGGGCCAGTTCCAACACTCCACAACCGGGCCCTTCAGAAATCCTGGGGANAACCGGTGAGCGAGCAAACATCCGATGGATTCAGGCTGATCTATACCAATCCGTCCTACTCGTCGAATCGCCTCACTATTTTGGCAAAAAAAAGTATGTGGGCTTCGCACCAATACCCTCCAAATGTGAAGGGGCAAAAGCTTGTCAATGGCGATTTTATTCCAACTTCCAAGCCACAAGTGTTTCGATCCGCCACGATCATGGGCAAAAGGATCAAATACTACCAGACGGATGAGGGTAGCGGCGCTGACGCTCCCCGCTTCCGGGCCATGGGGGTGCAACTCACCACTCCAAGTGGCGCGGTTGGCAACTATCTCATCGACTACGAAGGAGAGGAAAAAGAATTCTCTCTTCGTCTGGCCGAAATGGGCTGGTAACAGCAAACTAGCCTCCGTGCCAGTGGAGTTTCTTCCGCAGGGTTTCGTAAAATGAATGTCCGGGCAACCGGACCAGTCGCAAGGTCTGCGGGTGACGGGAGACTCTCACCACGCTCTCCCTCGCGATTCGCAAAATATCTCGGCCATCGACCGAGAATAAAATAGGCTCCTTGCCGCCCCCGCAGGGAGAAAGTTCGATGATGGAATTATCGCCCACCACCAGCGAACGATTACTCATGCTGTGCGGACAAATCGGGGTGATCACAAACACTCCGGCATGTGGCCCCAAGAGTGGCCCACCAGCCGCCATAGAATAGGCTGTCGAACCGGTTGGTGTCGCCACGATCAAGCCGTCAGCCCGATAATGATTCAAAATCTCGCCATCGACCCGGGCTTCCAATGAAACCAAGCGCCCGGTCTCACCCCGCATCAAGACGACTTCATTGAGCGCCAAAAACTGCCGGGGATTACCGCTTTCCTCGATCATTTCCACCTGTAGCATGCTCCGCTCGACAATATTTGGCTCACCAGAGGCCAAATGATCACTGAGCGAATCGATCTCCTCGTCAGTGCATGCTGTCAAAAATCCCAGCGTTCCGATATTCACGCCAGCGATCGGTAAATCCGTCGGACCAATCCGATGGAGCGTTTCAAGCAAAGTTCCATCACCCCCCAAAGAGATCACCAAATCACATTGATCTGAAAAATCGGCCAATCCCTTCTCATGCACCAACTTGGCAGTTTCCTCTTCGAGAATCACTTCAATCCCCTTTTTCATCAGGCTATCACGAACCCTCACCACAGCAACGGGCGCATCAGGCTTATCTGGATGGGCAACAATGGCGACTCTCACACCAAAGATCTATCACCCTCGTAAAGGACTCGCAATCGTTCCTTGAATATCCTCTCCGCAAAGACATCGTTTCCCCATGCCACTCACGCCCGATGAATCGACCCGCTATTCACGACAGATCATGCTCGATGAAATTGGCGAGGAAGGTCAGGAGCGCCTCAAAAACTCCTCAATTCTTTGCATCGGCACGGGCGGACTGGGCTCCCCTGCGATCCTCTACCTCGCGGCGGCCGGGGTTGGCGCGATTGGCCTCATCGACCCCGATCAAGTCGATCTCTCCAATCTCCACCGCCAAATCCTTCACGACACTGATCGAACCAACACCCCAAAACTCGCCAGCGCCCGCGATCGCCTCGCCAAGGTCAACCCCTGCGTCAAGATTATCGAACATCCCGGACGTTTCAATACCGGGAACTGTCTCGATCTACTCTCCGGCTATGATCTAATCCTCGATGGCTCCGATAATTTTCCCACCCGCTTTTGCGCCAACGACGCCGCCTTTTTCCAAAAGAAACCTCTCATCCACGGAGCCATCTCCCAATTCGAAGGCCAGGTCACGGTCTTCGCCCCACACCTCGGTGGCCCCTGCTACCGCTGCCTGCTCCCCGAACCACCGCCGGAGGGTGCCGTGCCAACATGAGCGGAGGCCGGAGTCTTGGGCGTGCTCCCGGGAATCATTGGAAGCCTGCAGGCTATGGAGGCGATCAAGCTCCTCGCTGGAATTGGCAGGCCGCCACTCGGACGTTTGGTTCACTACCGAGCGCTCGACACTTCATTTCGCGAAATTAAGATTAAGAAAGATCCCAACTGTCCGCTCTGCGGCGAAAATGCCAGCATCAAAGAACCTGTCTCCTATAACGAAACATCCTGCCTAATGTCACCTGTTCCCGAAATCTCAACACTCGAACTTCGTAAAATACTCGCCGAGGGATTTGAGGGCATCCTGCTCGATGTCCGCGAGCAAGACGAATACTTCATGGCCCACATCGAGGGCTCGCAGCTCCTCCCGCTCAGCGGATGGCCCGAGGTCGCGGCCAATCTACCCAAAAACACGAAATACCTCGTCCATTGCGCCGCAGGAATGCGCAGCGCCCGCGCCGCCGAGTGGATGCTCGCCAATGGATTCGACGACGTTACCAACGTCGCCGGAGGTATGAAACAGTGGCAAATAGAGGAAAACTCGGCCTAGCGAAGTTGAAAACGCCCCCTATATTAAGTCACCATGACAAGCATATCACCGCCGCGATCAGGAGTCACCGCATGCAAATACCAGATCCAATCGGCATCAAAATAGAAAGAGCGAGATTGCACGCTACGTCTACGGATTCCGTTCGTCACGTTGGGAGCGATGAAGGTTGCACAAATACCGCCGGTTGAGGTTGTTTTTCTGTCGATTTACCGTTCAATCTGCCACATGGGCCCGACCACGACCTCGTTGACCCAGATTTACGCTGCCTCCGCGATTAATTTCACTGTGCTTGCTCGGGACCTACACCCCGAAAGAGTTCAAAAACAAGATGAATAGCGCGAACGAGGTCACTCTCAGGGTATTCAGCCCCCCGCTAAGGCAGCATTTCTGGGGATTTATTCACGAAAAAAGACTGAATTGCCCTTACAAGTTCCACTTGGCAACCTACCCTACTCTCCCTTAATGTCCCGCCCCCCGGCGAAAGGGCACACTTTCTGCACACTATTTTCGATTTCCAGATAATGAACTTTTACGATCCTCGTCACACTCCCAATAGTTCCGGAACCCTCCACAAATGGGACAATGAAACCGCAAACTGCGGTATGGGCGCTATTGCCAACCTTAATGGCGAGAAGTCCTACCAAATCATCGATTACGCCATCACCTCGGTCTGCAACATGACCCACCGCGGAGCTGTGGATGCTGATATGAAAACCGGAGACGGCTCCGGCGTGCTTTGCCAAATTCCCCGGCCCATTTTTGCCAAGGCTGCGGCTGGATTTGGCTACTCGGGATCTGCCGACGATCTCGCAGTCGGGGTATACTTCCTCCCTGAAGACGGAGCGGCTCAGATTAAGTCCTTCACCGAATCTGTTCTCACCAGACGTAGCATCCCCTTCATTGGGTGGCGCGAGGTCCCCGTTAATCGCGATGAATTGGGCAAGCTGGCCTTCGATACCCAGCCCGTGATCACCCATCTCCTCGTCAGCCGTCCTGCCGATGTGGATGCCGACCACTTCGAGCGTCTCCTCTTCCTCGTTCGACGGGAAGTTGAGCGTGAGTTTAAGGAGCAGGCCAATTTTTACATCCCCACCCTCTCCAGCCGACTCATCAGTTACAAGGGACTCGCCATGCCCGCGACTCTGCGCGCCTTCTACAGCGACCTGCAGGATTCCGACTTCCAAACCGGCATCTCTCTTTATCACCAGCGCTTCTCTACAAACACCTTCCCTGCCTGGCCCCTCGGCCAGCCTTTCCGAATGATGTGTCACAACGGGGAAATCAATACCGTCCGCGGAAACAGAAACTGGATGGCGTCTCGTGAAGAGTTTTTCGAATCAGAAATCTGGGGCGACGATGTGGAGTTCCTCAAAGATCTCCTCTCTGATGGAGAATCCGACTCTGCTTCCCTCGATCACGCTCTGGAGCTTCTCGTCCTTTCCGGCCGCCGCCTGGAGCACGCCATGTGCATGTTGGTTCCTCCGGCCTTCCGTCACGACCAAGAGATCTCAGAAAGCGTTCGAGCGTTTTACAACTACATCCGCTCCTTTGCCGAGCCTTGGGATGGACCTGCCGGGCTTGTCTTCACTGACGGAACCACTCTGTGCGCCGGACTCGACAGAAACGGCCTGCGCCCGTCGCGCTATACTCTCACAAACAATGGGCTCCTTTACATCGGATCTGAATCCGGAGCCGTTGTTCTACCCAACGACTGCGTCATTCGTCGCGGACGTCTTGGTCCTGGTCAGATGATCTCAGCCAATACTGTTACCGGAGAATTTCTCTATGACCGTGAAATTAAGGAGCAACTTGCCGCGCAGAAGCCCTATGCTAAGTGGATCGATGAACACCGCATCGAACTGAAGGACTTTACCTCACACGAGGCACATATTCCTTCAGTCGATTTCGAACCGGTCGAGCTCTCCCGCCAGCAAGTCACTCATGGCATGACCGCTGAGGACCTTGATATGGTCTTTCCACCCATGATCAAGGGTGCGCAAGAGGCGGTATTTTCCATGGGAGATGACATCCCACTGGCTCCGCTCTCCCGCTATCCACGTCTTTTATTCACTTACTTCAAGCAACTCTTTGCCCAAGTCACCAATCCTCCCATCGACCCCATCCGGGAATGGGCCGTGATGTCCCTTGGCGCCGGTCTGGGGCCCGAGCAGAACCTCCTCACCGAAACGGCCAAACACGCCCGTATTCTTCAGCTGGGATCAGCCATCTTGTTTGAACAAGAACTCGATACTGTGATTAACCGGACCGAGCACGGCTTTTCGACGCTTGTCATCGATACCACTTGGCCTGCCAGCGACGGTGAAGCCGGTCTCAAAACAGCTCTGGATCGCATCTGCGCCGAAGCCGAGACTGCGGTGGACAACGGCACCGAGATTCTCATTGTTTCCGACCGCGCCACTTCCGCCGAACGCGTTCCAATCCCATCGCTTCTCGCAACCGGATCAATTCACCATCACCTAAACCGTTGCCGCAAGCGTCTTCGCTGCTCCGTTGTTGTCGATACCGGCGAAGCCCGCGACACCCACCAGATCGCCTGCCTCTTCGGATTTGGCGCGACTGCCGTCTGTCCATACCTCGGCTTCGCCACCGTTCGTCAGGTTGTTGCTACCGACACCAAGGGCAAACTCGGTGAGATTACACCCGAGAAAGCGATGTCGAATTACCGCAAGGCTCTTGAAAAAGGCCTCCTTAAAATCATGTCCAAAATGGGCATCTCTGTTCTCAACTCTTATCAAGGGGCACAGATTTTTGAAGCACTCGGAGTGGGGAAGGAAGTTGTCGATTACGCCTTCACCGGCGCACATTCCCGTATCGGCGGAGTTGGTTTCGCTGAGATTGCCGAAGAATCTCTCGTTCGCCATCGTGCAGCCTTCCAGACCGATCCGAAAGAAGGGGAAACCCTCAATCTTAGCGACCCCGGATACAACCGTTACCGGAAGTCCGGCGAGTCCCACGCGCTCACCACCGACGTCATCAAGAATTTCCACACCTTTGTCCGTGACGGCAAAAAAGAAGACTACGACGACTACGTTAAAGTCACTCTCGCGAGTGATCCCATCACAATCAAAGACATCCTCGATTTCAAAGTTCCCGCTTCCGGTGTCTCGCTTGACGAAGTGGAGCCTGCCGAGGAAATCGTCAAGCGCTTCACTACTGCTGCCATGTCGATGGGCGCCCTCTCTCCCGAGGCACACGAAACCCTAGCTATTGCAATGAATCGCATCGGAGGCAAGTCTGATTCAGGAGAAGGCGGCGAAGATCCACGTCGATTCCAACCTTACGCCAATGGCGATCACGCTCGTTCCTACATCAAGCAGATCGCGTCCGGTCGCTTTGGAGTCTCGGCTCACTACCTGGTGAATGCTGACGAACTCGAAATCAAAATGGCCCAGGGTGCCAAGCCCGGCGAAGGAGGACAACTCCCCGGGCACAAGGTCAATGCTCTCATCGCCCGCTTACGAAATACGCAACCCGGCGTGCAATTAATCTCACCCCCACCCCACCACGACATCTACTCGATCGAGGATTTGGCCCAACTCATTCACGACCTCAAGGAAGTGAATCCAAAAGCGAAAGTCACCGTAAAGCTTGTCTCCGAATCCGGAGTGGGAACCGTTGCTGCAGGCGTTGCCAAGGCCAGCGCCGACAATATCCTCATCTCCGGTCACGACGGCGGAACGGCAGCTTCCCCGCTCTCGAGCACGAAGCATGCCGGACTTCCCTGGGAACTCGGCATTTCCGAAGCTCATCAGGTCCTCATGATGAACAATTTGAGGAATCTTGTCACACTACGCACCGATGGGGGCTTGCGCACCGGACGGGATGTTATCATCGCTGCAATTCTCGGCGCCGAGCAAATGAACTTCGGAACCATCGCGATGATCGCCATGGGTTGCGTCTATGTCCGCAAGTGCCACCTGAACAACTGCCCTGTCGGGGTTGCGACCACCGATCCAAAATGGCGCGCCAAGTTCAAGGGAACTCCTGATCACGTCGTCAATTTCATGATAGGCGTGGCCGAAGAGGCCCGCGAGATCATGGCCACTCTGGGAGTTCGTTCACTTAACGACCTCATCGGACGTCCGCAACATTACCTCGAGCAGCGCGAAGTCCCCGATCACCCAAAAGCCAACACCATCGACCTCTCGGCCGTCCTTGCCGACAAAGCGGACGACGATGCAGTTCGAATTTGCACCAGTAAACGGAATGACGGCATTCACAAGCCCGCCCTTGATCTGCAAATCCTCAAGGATCTCGCTGCTCATACCGGAGGCTCCGGGACCGGAAATCCCACCGCCGGATGTCTGGACCGCGACCCTTTCGTAAAGGAATACGAAGTCGTCAATACCGACCGGAATATCGGAACCCGAACCGCTGGTCGCGTTGCTGAGATTTACGGGAACCACGGCCTTCCCGCCAACACTATCAATCTGACCTTCAGAGGATCAGCAGGACAATCCTTCGGCACCTTCCTCTGCGGCGGAATTAAGCTGACCCTGATCGGGGAAGGGAATGACTACGTCGGAAAAGGCATGGCAAACGGAGAAATCACCGTCCGTCCTCCTGCGGAAATGTGCGGAAATTTTACCGCAGCGGAAAATTCCATTGTCGGCAACACCTGCCTATACGGAGCAACCGGCGGACAACTCTTTGTCAACGGCCGGGCTGGAGAACGATTCTGCGTTCGTAACTCCGGCTCAACCGCCGTTTGCGAGGGCGTCGGCGACCACGGTTGCGAATACATGACCAACGGCCTCGCCGTCATCCTCGGAAAAACCGGTAAAAACTTCGGAGCGGGAATGTCAGGAGGCACTGCCTACATTTACGATATCGATGGGAAATTTCAATCCCGCTTAAACCCCGAAATGGTCGTCGCTCATCGCGTGCGCCGCTCTCAAGACAAGGAGGAACTGAAAGCACTTATCGAGGCCCACGCCGAGAAAACCGGCTCACCGAGAGCCCGGGAAATTCTCAGCGACTGGGACAACATGCTACCCAAGTTGATTCGTGTCATTGCCAAAGAGAAATACGATCTCGAAAAAGCCGAAGAGGAACACGAAGCCGCAGTTGCGGTCGATTAGGTTCGATAGAGATCAAAACACTCCCGACGATTCTGTTCCTCTAACAGAGTGGACTTTCTATTTCCCGGTCTGCTCAAGCAGGGCTTTCATCACTGGCATCATCCGGATGAGCCGCTCTGCATGATTGATAATTTGACTTTTCCCCTGCTCCCCGAGAGCGACATGAATCTCTCCTGCCCGTTCGTCCGCGAGTTTGAAGTTCCCCGCCCAACCTTTCTTCGAAACAAGTTGCTCCAAAATGTCCGCTGACATCTCAGTAGCCTTGATATCAGCCCAATTGAGAGGAGAACCGCCACCTTCCAGAATAAGAAGACTCTCCAAGCTTTCCTCCTCCTTCCCAATTCTTTCCCAAATCCAGTTTTTGGGGTCACCCTCTAACAAAGGCGGGTAAAACGCGATCCTAATGCCCTTCTTAGTTTTGTGCATCGTGTAATATTCCGCCAACCCAAGAGAAAAAGCCACCGGAGTCCCGCTGACTCCGTAAGGCACGGCGATAACATTGATTTCCTTCGGCTCAGTAGCACCAACATTCACCCACAAAGTCGGCCAAAGTTTACCGGCCTCAATATCCCCGACTTTTTTAAACACTTCGTAGCCCAGATTAGGAGGCTCAAGCGTCCCCTGAATCATCGACCACGTTTGCCTCAAGCCGCGAACACCCTCGTCCGAACCAAAGCTTCTCTCGACAATCCGATGATTTAGCTTCCCCAAAAAGTCGGCCAACTCCGGAATCGTGACGTCTCCCTCCCGCGGCTTCTGCTTCTCCTGCTTTTCATTCGCTCCAAGGTAGAGGGCAATGATAATAGAGACTATCAAAAGCGCCGGAATGACCGCCAAAGCAATTTTAATTCCGCTGACCTTGCTTGGTTCTCTCGTCTCACTCATTTGGTTACCAATTTCGAAATTTCATGTGCCGCCCGTCGATGCACTCCGGTCTCCCCCAATTTAGAGGACTCCTCTAGAAGTTCTTTGTGAAGCTTTTTTCGCAAATGTTCATCTTCCAGATACCTTCCAAGCCAGCCGGCGAGTTCATATGAGTTGGCATCATTCTGAATGAATTCGGGAACCACTTCCCTGCCTGCGAGAATATTGATTAAACCGATATGAGGCAGCTTTACCAAATGGCGCGCCATCAGGAAAGTCGGCCAAGCCACCCGATAGACCAAACAGTAGGGTAACCCGTAATAGGCCGCCTCGAGCGTCGCGGTTCCGCTGGCTACCACGCCCAGACTGACCTGCTGCATCAGCCTCTGGCTCTCACCGAGCTGGATTTCCACCACACCCTCTGGAATCTCAGTCTGTGCCAATAAATCCTGCATCATAGTTTGAACCCGCTCGCTGGCGGCCGCGGTCCTGAATGAAATCGGCGTCTTCTCCCTCTTCCGCATCACCTTCACCGTTTCCAACATCAGTGGAAAGATGCGGCTAACTTCTTTGCGGCGGCTGCCCGGAAATAACCCCACAACGCCATCTTCCCGACTTTCCGCAATTCTTTTCTCCTCCAACTCATCCACCAAAGGATGCCCAACCCAACTCGTTTTCAGGCCAGCTTGCTGAAAAAGTGGAACTTCGAAAGGAAAGAGACACAACATCAGGTCGTGTGACGCTGCAATTTGTGGGATTCTCTTCTGGTTCCATGCCCAGACCTGCGGCGCGACGTAATGAACGATTTTCGTCTCAGGACAGAGCTCCTTGACCTGCTTTGCCAGACGCAAATTGAAACCTGGATAATCCACAAGTAAAAGAATTTCGGGCTTCCAGTCCCGAATTTCCCTCAAAACTCGATCAAATTTTTTCCTAAACCAACCATATCGCCGAATAACCTCTGTAAATCCCACCACCGCAGCCTCATCCACCCAGTCGAACACGCCAGCCCCGGCCAGCTCAGCCATGGCCTTTCCACCCAAGCCACGAAACTCCACCTCACCAAGCTCAAATTGAAGCGCCTCCATCAGTTCCGCGCCATGGGTATCCCCACTTACTTCACCTGCCACCACATAGACCGAACAATTCATCACCCGGGGGATGCTACGCTAGCTGGCTCGATTTCCAACCCACAAAACCACTCCTGACGTAAATCGTCTCACAAGGGCTTGCTTCCCATGCTCCAAGGCGTTACTCCCTCTCTACACAGTCGCAATATGTCCGAAAAACCCGAACAGCAGCCTCAACCCGATCAGGCCCCCAGCCCCATCGGTGAAATTTCTCAGGAGCCATCCTCATTTGAGGCCTTCCTCGATGCCCATCAGAAAACGCTGATCATCGGTGGAATTATCGTCATCATTGCTCTCGTGGCATGGGTGGTAATCGCCGGCCTCAAACAACAACAACTTCAAAATCACTCGGCTGAAGTCAGCGCCGCACGCACTCTTTCCGAACTGGAAGCCGAAGCTTCCGAAAAAGCCGGAACCAACGCAGGCGGCACCGCTCTCCTGCGCAAAGCCCAACTTCAATGGAGAGACCTGCAACAACCTGAGGCCATCGAAACACTCGAAGCCTTCGTCAGCGAATATCCCGACCACCCAGCATATGCCAGCGGTCTGGCTTCCCTCGCCTCCTATCAGCATAAAATGGGCAATCTCGAGGGCGCCAAGGAAAACTACGGGAAAGCGGTTGAAGAAAAAGCTGCCATCAGCTCGATGGCACTTATCTACCTCGGTGACATCGCCCGAGGCGAAGGAAACGACGAAGCAGCCGGGGAATACTATGATCGTGCCTCCTCGGAATTTGGCGACATTCATGCCAACATCCGCCAAATTGCCGAACGCCATTCCAAGCTTTTGGGGGTAAGCTCCCCAACTGAAGTCAAGCCTGCTCCTCCCGCTCCCAAGCCCGTGACTGCCAGTAAGCCCGTCAAAGTCGATCCCCTCCCCACCAATCCCGATCTCCCTAAAAACCCAGTCGCTCCGGAAACTCCAAACCCTGTCGCCTCAGACCCTCCAAAGCCTGTCGTCCCGGAGGCTCCCAAGCCCGTCACCCCAGCCGATCCAAAACCCAAACCACCAGTCGCTTCACCGGACCCACCCTCAAATTAAGTGCCTCCGGCACTTCCTACTTTGCAAACTATCTGCCCTAGCTCATATAATCTAATTCGTAGAAACTAAGAACCGTGTTCGAAAAAATCAAAAGTAAATCACTTGCGGGAGATCAACCCGCCACCACTCCTCAGCCACTCGCTCCACCATCGGCGGCTCCAGCCAAACAGGCGGCTCCAGCTGCCGCAGCTCCGGCACCAGCTTCAGCCAGCGCACCCGCTTCAGGCGGACAACGCAACATTCTCAGCAACGACGTCCACATAAATGGTTCCATTAAGTTCACCAACGACCTCCTGGTTGACGGCCGTATCGAAGGAAAGATTGCCTCGGACGGCGCGCTCACCGTCGCCGAAAACGCCCATATCAAGGCGGAGGTGAAAACCAAATCAGTTGTCATTTACGGCAAGGTTCATGGAAACATCTCCTGCACCGAACGGGTGGACATCAAAAGTAGTGCCGAGATCGTAGGCGACGTCAAAGCTGGCTCACTCTCCATCGAACCGGGAGCAATTTTTGTCGGTAAGTCGGAAGTTGGAACCCCAACCGCTCAACCTCAAAAAGAGGCTCCTCAAAACAAGGGTTCTCAGCAGGAAAAACCTCAGCAACAACAGGGAAAGCCTCAACCGCAACAGGGAAAACCCCAACACCAGCAGGGTAACAACATAAAGCCCCAAGGCACTCCCCAGAAATAACGAACTGGCTCCGA
>PBTU01000072.1 GCA_002729295.1 Verrucomicrobiales bacterium
AGTGAATTGATTCGTTCGCTTGAGGAGGTAATTGCGAATCGAATCCGGCCCGCCAATCGGGGTTCCATCGACCATTTTCCCCGATGGATCAATCAATGATTTCTTGGCATATCGCTCCCTCCAAACGCCAACATGATCAAAATTTTCCATCGCAAGACCGAGTGGATCAATTCGTCGATGACACTCAAAGCAAGTAGGATTATCACGATGCTTTTCCATCAACTTACGCATGGTATTGAGTCCGCGCGTATCGGGCTCGATCGGTTCGATATCTGGCGGTGGAGGTGGAGGTGGTGTTCCCAGGAGATTTTCGAGAATCCAAACTCCGCGCACTACCGGCTGGGTTTCGATGCCATTGGAAGTGGCGGTAAGAATACTACCATGACCAAGCAAACCACCCCGATGGTGATCCGCCTTTAAGGTAACCATTTGAAACTCATCTGAATTAACCCCTGGAATGCCATAATGCCGGGCAAGGGCAGCATTAAGGAAGGTGTAATCCGCATTGATAAATTCAAGTATACTCCGATTGCCATCGAGGATGTGCCGGAACAGTCGATGTGTTTCCTCACGCATTGCACTTTCCAAATCATCAGCGTAGTAACCGCGATTCTTTTCCGGGTCCGGCGGCATCTCTCCGAGCTTGCGCAGTCCAAGCCACTGGCCGGCGAAGTTCTCGACGAAGGCCGAGGACCTTGGATCCCGCAACATACGCCCGACTTGATTGCGAAGAACGTCTGGCTCTTCGAGCGACGCCGCGAGCAACTCAGCATCCGGCATGGAGCTCCACAGAAAATAGGAGAGCCGCGTCGCTAGTTCATTGCGGGAGAGCTTCTTCGACCCTTCCTCCGCGAGGTAAATAAAATTCGGAGAAGTGAGAATCGCACGCACACCATACTTCGCCGCTGCCCAGAAGTCTTTATGCTTCTCGAAATGCCGATTTGCCAGAGCCAGGTATGGTTGTAATTCGGCAGAGGACACCGGACGACGAAAGGCCCTCGCGGCAAGCCTCGACAATGAAGCGTCCAGATACTCAGAGTCCGGTTTTTTGGGTGGGTCCGGAAAAAACCGGGCAAACCCCGCAGGAGGCCATTCATCATAAAACGGCCCCTCGATCTCGAGTTCATAAACGTGAAGCTCGGGGCCTGAGCCGATATACATTTCGGGTGGATTGCGCAGCGGATAAATCGCGTCGTCAGTGTATTTCGGCAACACCTTACGCATGATTCGCTTAAACGAACCGTTCGGACCGTTGGCCCAATGAAGGTTGAAATTAAATCCTCGGTCCAGCCATACGCGATGCTCAATCGTGGTGATCTCGTCATCCCTTATCTCAAACTCACCAATCGTGCGATGAGCGGTCGCTCCAAGCTCCCGCGAATCAATACTGATCGAGAGGCGCATGGGCTCGTCGGAATTGAAGCGCAGATCCTCATCCTTGTAGCGGGACTTGCGTTGGTGGGCGAGCGCCTTGGCCCGGATGACATATTCCCCGTCCGCCGGCACACCTCTCTTGCGAAGTTGTGACAAGTTGAGCGGCTGGCGAAGCTTAATAGTCATGCGTGCGACCTCCGCACGGAATCCACGCATCGTTCCGCCAATCTCCTCGCCTTTGGAAATCAAATGAATCTTCTCCGGGCGGAGTCCGGGACGAATCGCTTTATCGGCGACCTTCCGGGCAGCTTCGAGATAGTTCTGCAAGAGGTAGTCTGAAGTGACCAGTCCCTCACCGACATTGTCAAATCCTTCGACCGAGTCATCGGGCGGAAATCCAATGGTCGGATCAAAATCAACCATGTTGAGTGCGAAGAGGTCCCGGATCGTGTTGCGATACTCAGCTCGATTGAGCCTCCGCAACACAGCCCTCCCGGAGTTCTCCCGAGCGGCGGTGCGGGCACGCTGTAGTGTCTCC
Organism: Verrucomicrobiales bacterium; assembly: GCA_002729295.1. Taxonomy (GTDB): domain Bacteria; phylum Verrucomicrobiota; class Verrucomicrobiia; order Verrucomicrobiales; family Akkermansiaceae; genus SW10. The sequence goes on from PBTU01000072.1 coordinate 1,913, forward strand.
GTCAACTCGGCGACAATTGTTTTCAACTCTTCGGAAGAAGGTTGCTTTTCTTCCTCGGGAGGCATTTCACCCAGGTTAAGTTGATCAAGAATCTCCTGAAGAGTCTCAGCGTCGTCGTGGTTTTTAAGATCGGCGCCGAGCCGATCAAAACGTCGGTCCCCCTTTTGTTTTTCCGCCCCGTGACATTGAAGACAGTAGTTCTCCAAAAAGGGTTTGAGCGCCACATCGGCTCGAGAGGTCGAGGCCGCTGCAATCACGAAGAGCCCTATGACCGCGCTGATTCCTTTGGCTCTCATGTGAGAAGATCGTTGAGGTTGCTTTGGCTGGTCGAAAACTCCTCCCGCTCAACTCCGAGCTGTTGCAGCAATGTGACAAATAAGTCCGAGAGCGGACGGCCGTCGCGGCCTTCTCGATCAAAGCGATGGTGCTTTCCGTGCTTCATGCCACCTCCTGCGGCAATGATTGGGAGGTTTCGGCTCGAGTGCGAACTGGCGTTCCCCATCCCGCTCCCGAACAAACCAGTCGTGGTATCGAGCAACGGACGTCCTTCGGCGTCTTTTGTCGATTTAAGTTTCGATAAGAAGCCCGCAAACTGCTGCGCGTAAAACCCCTCGATAATCGCAAGCTGCTTGACCAAATCCGGGCGTTTGCCGTGATGGGTCAGCGAGTGATAACCCAACGAAATTCCATCAAAGGGAAAGAGACGATTTCCTCCGGGATGACCGTATGTGATGACCCGGGTCGAGTTGGTCTGTAATGCCAGGACCATCAGATCATAGAAGACGGCAGTGTTGTAGGGATATGCCAAATCGACTTGTAACTCGTCGTTGTCTCCTCCGGTAAGAACCGTGTTCTTCACCCTGGGCTTGTCGACATCCAGCCAATCCTTCCGCCGCTGAAGTTTCAATTCCACCTCCCGAATCGAATTCAAATACTCACCCAGTTTACCCTGATCATTTCTGGAGAGCCGCTTCTCCAGACGCCTGGCATCTTCGAGAACGACATCCAAAATACTGGCATCCTCATCGAGAAACTGACGGGTGCTCGTTTTCGTTTTTGAAGCTTCATTCAAAAACAATTTGGCAAAGACACGGGTAGGATCGCCATCGGTGGGTCGTTGGATCCCCGCGCGGGACCAGGAAAATCCACCTGAGCCGAGCTGAAGGGAGGGAAAGCGTGTCTCCTGGCCCAACTCCTCGGCGAGGAGCTGGTCGAGGGATAACATCTGTTGCGGATCGCGTATGTCCTTGATCTCGCGACCATTGAGGAAGGTATTGCTGCAGCCGTGCCCACCGCCGACATCCGGGTGATCCAGATTGGTGAAAATACTCAGCTCTTTGCGATGTTCTTCGAGCGGTTCCAGCAACGATGGCATCAAGTAATCCGCGCCGATCTCCTGCGGAAAGAAGCCGCCAGGATACATGCCGTAGGTGGGAGAGACGCAAACGAATCGCTCGGCTGTTGCCCGGGTGTTCGGTGACGCTGCGTGCAATGATTCGAGTGAAGGAAGAGCCAAGGAGACACCTAGACCCTTGAGAAACTGTCGACGGTTTGGAATATTCATTTTAAATGGTGTTTTGAAGGATTGAGTGTCGTCCGGTCATAGATGTATTGGCAATTACCTCCAAACTATTACAGAAAATATCGGAATAATTCGCGCCTGCTCCCCATCACCACCTGCGCAAAAAATGAACTTTTCCGGGGACAAGAAGAATATCCGGACCCCAATTTTCTATAATCAACGACTGGAAAATCGTTCCCGAAAAACCAAAAGCCGCCACACCGGGAGGCGTGGCGGCTTTTAAAAATAATGAGCGAGCAGCCCTTACCTCACAGGCGTCAACTTGAATGACTTCACGGCGACTCCATACTGCGGTGGGAAGTCACGGAAGAGACGAATGACATTTCGTCCGGTCTTCAACTCCACGGTGATGGGCTCCGATTTCTGCCAATTTCCCTTTGTGAAGGGCAAGGCCAGGCCGGTGGCATCTTCAGCATCATTCACGGCAACCTTGATCTGCTGCTCATAATTAACGGTGACCACCTCGGCCGTCAGGGCATATTTTCCGGCCCGTGGAGCTCTCACTTCATACTCCATGTGCGAAGTCGTTCCCTGGCTCGGTCCGGTCGGATCAATCTTGGGGCTCTTGGCGTAGTAGGTCTTGGAGTAGGTGTCGGAAACCCGCTCGTTGACGTTTCCATAAATGTCGTAAAGACCAAACTGGTTGGGCTTCTTCTTGCCAACCGGATGNGACTTACCACCNGCATTGTCCTTGAACCAGGCNTAGTCTCCGAGGCGGGAATCATCGTCACCGAAGAACCACTTGGTGTCACGTCCTCCNCGACTGGCGTANTCCCACTCGGCTTCAGTTGGGAGCCTTACTNCGAATCCAACTTTCTGGGCNGCNTTCGCGCAAAAATCCTTCGCNTCATCGATGCCNATNCTATCTGCCGGACAATTGTCNGCCTTGGTNGACTTACTTGGGGCCATCCCTGTGATGGCAAGATACTGTTCTTGGGTGACTTCATATTTCCCGAGATAAAATCCCTTGGTAAGGGTAACGGGATGCTTGGGCACCTCGACGCATTCAAATCTTCCGTCCGTCTTTCTCTCTCCACCCATGGTGAACTTTCCCGGTCTGATGTAGACCATTTCCATCTTCACGCCATCGCCGAGATCAAGAGTGACTTCTTTGGGAGTATTGTTTCCCGGAGGCGTCATGGCAGCGCGAAATCCCCAGTTGGAATACTTGCCATAACCGCCACTGAGCATACGCGAGCCCGAACTACAGGCAGTAGCATCACCTTTCCAGGTTCCACCGCGCACGATCGTCGTTCCTTTGGGGAAAAATCGTGGCAGGAAAACCTGCAAGCCACCCTCAAAACTCTTCATCGCCGAGACATCCCGGGTGTTCCCATTGGGCTTGGAGTATGCCGCTGCCGGAATCAAGATCGAATCATCCGAATTCACGGTAATATTTTTGTCCTCATCAGTAATCTCGGTGGCCAGGATTTTTTCAGCCACCGTCGCCTTGTCAGCCTCACCCAGTTCTTCACCGAGCGCCGCCAAGGTCTCCGCTTTCGATTCTTTGATGATCTTGGCCCGCGTGCTCAACGCAAGGGTATACCACTTCCCGGACTCGCCTTGGTCTTCTCCATAAATCCGATTCTCTCCCAAAAGGTCTCCAATCCACTGGGCGCGCTTTACCTTCAAAAACGCCTTCGAATTTACCCGTGCCTGGGTCGTCGCCAGGAAATTACGATCTTTGTTATAGCGGCCCTTGGTCCAGCCACCGCCCCAGCCACCGCCGAGATTGATAACCCATCCTTTCGGAGTCCAATGTGCCAAAGCGGCATGTCCACGACTCGGACGAGCCGTGGTGGGAATTCCGAAAGCACGTAAGATGAATCGTCCGATAAAGGCGCGACGTCCACACACGCCTCCGTTCATGAGGATGTTCTGATAGAACTGCAGCTCGGGGCGATCATACTTCACATCTCCCGAGCCGTATTTTACATCCGAAGTCACGAGCCCCACATAGCGCCAACCGTAGTTCTCGTTGTAAATGTGATTGGGGCGATAATTGCGTAACATCTCGCGACCCCAAGTCAGCGTTTCATTAGGCTCCTCACCATCAACCACCATACGCAGCTCCCAGGCACCGAGCTTTTCAAAAGCCGGGTCGAGTTCTCCGCCTTCCAGGGCCTTTTCATAATGCAGGTAGCGCTTCACCGGATCGACAAACTCGGGACCATCAGGCTCGGCTGCCGGATTCCTTTGCTTGATTGGCGCCGCGTGTTCCAGGCTGATCGCCAGGGCGAGGCGACTCAGCACACCACTCGAGGCCTTCTTGCTCGCCTTGTGAATGTCGGCAAAAATCTTCGCCGCCGGGCCATACTGCGCCGGGCCAAAACCACGCCCCTCCTTGGGAGCTTTGGCTCCATCTGCCACCAACATCGCCTTCATGAAATCCGGCTCATTCAACAGGGAATTCACAAGCATCGCCTGTTCTTTTCCCTGATCCGCAAACCCGGCCAGGCCTTCGGGCGTGGCTTCATGTAGCACAACAAAGGTCACCAACTTGTGATCCAGAGCGTCGCTCGACAGAAACTGATCCAACTTCGCGGCATCCTCCGTCTTGGGAATTTTGGCCGTTAACTCAGTCCGCAATTGGTCCAGGGTTTTCTGGTAACGAGCTTTGGCATTCCCAGCGGCAGACATCGGGGAGGGCGCGAGACAAATGGCAACCGCTCCGAAGATGGCGGTATATAAACGCATAATTTTCATGCTAATGTTTGTTTTCAAAGGATAATGCTCCCCCCGTCTCCAAAATGAGGGAGCCTCTTGCAATGGTTCTTTTGATCAAAGCCTGCCTAGATTCAAGCAGGTTGCTCTAATTCTCCCGCTTACGATAGAGGAAGGCATCCGACGTTACCAGCGAGCTAATGAGGGCTCTCATGCTTCCACCGCTCTCTCGATAGGCTTGATGGGCTACCTTCAAAACCGGCCCATCGTGAAGGGTCTCGTTGCGGCCCATCCAAAAACGGAAAGCATGACGCACGAAGACCTGCTCGACCCGCTCGCTCTCGGAGAGTTTTTGAATCATCTCCAGGGCATCTTTGACAGGGCCGTCCAACTTCGGATCTCCGGAATTAATAATCACTCCGGTGGTATCGACCGGCTTGGTCTGTTCGGTAAGCCGATAGATCCCCGCGTGATTATACATTTCGAAAGGCAAGCCGAGAGGGTCCATTTTCTGGTGACAGGTCCAACAATAATCCTCACGCGTCACCCGCATCCGTTCCCGGAGGGTTTTGCTTGGCTCGTCGGGAAGCATCGCGTCCACCGTGATCGGGACATCGGGAATCCCTCCGCCGAGAAGTCGTTCGCGAATCCAAATCCCGCGATGAATGGCATGGTTATCCATCGCATCGGAATGCGAAACCAGCCAGGACGGTTGGGTTAGAATTCCCAGCCGCTGTCCCTTGGGAGCCTCGGCCAGAAATCGCTCGGGCTTCATACTGCCGTTACCAAAAGATCTCCGACTGACCCGCGCGTAGACGCCGGGCCCATTTAGATTAGCTTGCGCCACGGCTAAATTACCACCGCGCCCTCCCCCCTTCTTCGCAGACTTAAGCCTTTTTTGGGCAGAGGCGAGCTCCTTTTTCTTCTGGGCAATGGCCTTGCTCAAGGCCTTGTCCTTGGGATTGGCTTTCAGCTCTTTCTCCAGCTTGGCAAGCAATGGTTTAACGACCGCAACCTCTTCCTCCACCTTCTTGAGCGCTTTCTCGGCGGCCAGTTTCTGTTCCTCACGAACGGCCGCAATTTCATCCTTGCTGCGCCTTTTGCCATAGTAAGTCTGGTCCGTTCTCGTCGCCACGACCTTCCGGGTGGTCAACATACGCTTGAGAACATCCTTATCTTGTTCAAGAACCATCTCGATCAAGCGGTCCGTACTGGCAGCCCCTTCGAACATCGCTCGATAGTGGCTATTGCCTCCTGGCGCGCCGGTCTCACTAAGAGCCTTGCTGTCCTTACAGATATACCCTCCCAGATCGTGATCAAAAAAGTCGCGGAAAAATCTCAGCACTCGTGGTTTGCGAAGGGAATCATCACCGAGCATCCTAGTAATTTCCCGCTGCGCATCTTCTCTGGTGCGCATGCGCCCATCGGCAATGGCCTTGCGTAATTTTTCATCAGGCTTGATGTAACTCAGCGCGTGATTAAGCGCCAATCCGAGTTCCCAATCCTGCAACATGACCCGTCCGTGGGCATCGGCTTTCCCTTCATCCACCAACTCAGGACGGAACAGCGCGTCACGATGCAAGAAGATTGCGGACAAGCCCATGAAGACGCCATTTTCCTTGCCGACCTTCGCGATGGAATCCTTTACGATCTGAAGATAGTCGCTGGACTCCGAGGAAGTGGGCGGCCGGAACGTCAGAGCCTCAAAAAGATAATTCACGGCCGACTGTAAAAGCTCATCGTTCACTTCCGGGCTCTTCATCAAGTCAAATACCGGTGTCAGCGGACGCGTGATTTTGGTTTTGTAAACCAAGGCCGTCGGCAGCCCCCGAATGTCGCCTTCCATCTTATAAGAATTCGGGTCGTCGGTGATCTGTTCGGGATTGGCGATACTCAACGGGCCAAATGCCATATAGCGAAGAATGTCTTCCGCCTTACCCAAAATCTGGGTCGCTTCGGCACTGTTGACGGTATGAAAGTCCGCGTAGTTTTCAAAACCATGCTTGCGGGACGATGACAACACCACTGGCACGCTTTTAACTGAAGTCGCGTAGGCCACCGTGCCTCCCTGATGCTTGATGATGCGATCCGTTCCAAAGTAGAGCTTGAGTTCACCTCCGTGATTGGTGGGCACCACGTCACCTTTCGTCCGAACACCCGGCTTCTTCGGGTCATACTCGGGTTCGGTGTTGATCAACTCGTTCAAGCGTGTGATGTGCTCCTGCGGAGTAACCCGCCAGATCCGGGCTGGCGAGGACGCGGGCACCAAGCGGATCTCCTTGGGCAGTTTCCCAAAGAGCAAATCGTGGTCAACAAAGTTTCCCTTCTTGGGATCGAGGTGGGCCTGAAATCCGCCCTTCCCCTTCATCGCACGCTGCAACTCGTTAACAATCCAATCGGTAAACTGAAGTCGCTCGGCGACCTCCGGTTGTTCCTTCTTTTTGGGAGGCATCTCCTTGAGCGCCACCTGGGCCCAGATCGATTTCCATAGCGCTGCGTTGATCTCATTGACCGGACCAATGTCCTCTAGCGAGAGATCTCCCTTCTTCGTGGCACTATCGTGACAATCGAGACAATGATATTCGAGAAAATCCAGGCCGAACTTTTCATAGCTCACCGCGCCTGGCTCGCCGGGAGTGTA
>PBTU01000073.1 GCA_002729295.1 Verrucomicrobiales bacterium
ATCTCCCTCCGCGCCGCCGAGAAAAAATAACCACGATCACTCGGACACCCTGATCCGAAAAAAGAACATCTTTCCGGAGATCGCGGAAAGATCAATATTGTAGCGGATCCTCAGGGTCTGGCTCCCATCGCCATGATCTTCCGAGGCGCTCAATTGAGTGTATGAATTCACCGCACTCCCACCGTCGCTCCGAAGACACTCCGACCAAGTCGTGAGATCCTCCGAAACCTCCACCAAATAATTCACCTCCGGCGCATCAATTCTGCGAGTGAAGGTAAAGGCTGGAAAACTCCCACCCGACGTTTCAATCCAAGTCGAGGGCATTCGCGCAGGGTCCTCTGAAGAACTCGTGGGATCATACCCAAAATAGTATTCGGCCTCGTTTCCCCATTGATCTCCATCGCTATTCCCGGATCGGCCGGCACCCCCGATTCCATAAGAATTCTCCCAAGCCGCATAGTCGGGATCGAGCAATTCAAAGCTCCACCAATTGAGATTCCATCCCCCCACCGTCGCAAAAACTGTCAGTGTTTGTGAGCCCTTCTCAAGCGTGGCCGTGTCAGTGATTGTTGTCCAATTCTTCCATCCTCCGGTATCCGGTGCAGCCGTCTGGACGATGTCCACGCCATCTCTTCCCAAAGTGATCGTTCCGCCCCCCTCCGCACTCGCGACGCGGTAGCTCACCCGATAATCGCCCGCCACCGGCACCTCCACCGGGAAGCTCATCCAATCGCCATTGTCGATATATCCGATCGACTGCCCCCCGCCCACGTCCTCGGAAAATTCGTCCTGCACTCCCCACATGTGTGCATAATACTCCGCTTCGACATGCGTTGCTGGCGGAGCAGGAAGGATTTTAAAATGGTTGAGATTCCACCCTCCGCTCGTGGCATAAACATCGAGCATCTGCGCTCCCTCTTCCAGCCACACAAGATCGCTCACTGTCTCCCAATCCTGCCAACCTCCTGTATCGGGGATTGCCGTTTGTTTGATATCAACCCCGCCTTTCCCCAAAGACACAATTCCCCCGCTGCTATCAGAGGCAACGCGATAGTCGATTTGATACCACGCTGATTCCGGCACATTAAACCGATACTGCATGTAGTCACCCGTATCGATATATCCCACGTTCCATCCTCCGCCAAGGTCTGCGCACTTTTGCTCCCGAATGTCTCCGCCATATCCTTCGTAGCGCTCTGCTTCGACATGCGCCGGAATGTCGTGATCCGGCCAATCCCACTTGTAGGCCCGCACGTAGTCGACAAAGTATCCCACTCCGTAATTATCACCTCCCGTGTCATATGCTCCTGTATCGATGCCCATCACTCCACCCCAGTCTCCCCCGATGGCATGATTCAGAATAATGAAAAATTCCGAGTTGAATGGCCACTGCCCTGGGCCCGTGTCCTCGTTCGTAAAGCCATATCGCCAGACTCCATCAATGTAGAAATCAATCCGATCGTGCCACCACTCTACCGTGTAGGTATGATAGCTATTCTCCAGGCCTCCGACCCAACCACTCCAGCCATAATTCGTGCCCAAAAGGAAGTTGTGATCCTTGGTGTGCGCATTGACGTGCGCAACATCATTGTCCCACCCCACATACTCGAGAATATCAATTTCCCCTGAGTCCGGCCACCCGCCATACAGCCCATTCTGCGGCATCATCCAAAAGGCAGGCCACGAACCATTCGCCCACGGCATCAGGGCCCGCATCTCAATCTTGCCATACTTAATGCTGAACTTCCCGGCAGTCTGAATTCGCGCGGAGGTATATTCGTAAGTCTGACCATTCCCTTGATCAAACCACCAATCCCGGCGCCCTTCCAGGACAAGCACTCCATCCTGACGACGACAATTCTCGGTCCGATTCCAGGTATATTTCTGCAGTTCGTTGTTGTTAGCTCCCGGCTCGAAAGATTCAAAATTCCACTTACTCTGGTCAAGTTCGCCATTGCCATCGAACTCATCGCTCCACACCAAATCCCACTCCGCCAGAGTCGTCCCTGAAATCAATAATCCGCACCCCAGGGAAACGCGGAAACACTTCAGAACAAACCTTGGCATAGGGCCAGTCTAGGCCTTGATCAGCGAGATTCAAGCTGACTTCGCTTCTGAACCCCTCGGCCATCACCTGCACGCTCGCCGGCCCGGGCGTGCGCACCCAGACCTTCGCGCTCTCATCAGTAGACATCCCCGGATCGGTCCGCCAAAGAGCTTTACATTCCACTTCTTCACCAATTCCTGAAACCGTTTCTCACCCACGATTCCCTTCAAACCCGTATCTTTGTTTTCCTTCCCCCATCAAGGGGACTTCCTCAGGCCGGAGGGAAAAATGGAGCGGGTAGAGGGAATCGAACCCTCATGATCAGCTTGGAAGGCTGGAGCTTTACCATTAAGCTATACCCGCATTATCCGCCGGCGGTGGGTTAGGCCGATGCGAGGATGCCCGCAAGACTTTTAAAAAGGAAACGGGAATTATTTTCTCTTTTGTGGCGCCGGATTGAGAAGCCACTTGGTGGCTTGCTTGAGAAGAAGTCCGAAATGAGGAGACTGAAAATCCTTCACGTGGCCAAGCGAGGTATAAAAAGAAAGCCCGCCGTTCTTACGTCTGAAATTCCAGGCAACGGGTTGATCTTCTTTACTGCCTTCGGCATTGCCGGACAGGAGAACAGTCGTGGCCTTGGCGAGAGGTTTGACAGTGTATAGGGAACCGCCGGTCGAAAAAGCCTTCTTGGGCAGGCCCTTGGTAATGACGTGTTCGGAAAAAACCATCGCNGTGGTGGCTTGCTCACGTTTNAGGTGACCGGAGTANCTGCCGCCGAAAATATCGGCATCCCAAGTCTGCCAGTTGGNGTGACCNGCGGGNACNTTTTGTTTCTTNTTCGTGGCNAAGGCGTGGCTGCTGGTGCGAATNCCNAGGACGGGCTTNCGNGACTCGATGTATTTTCTGAGCGCTACCATCTGCGGAACGGTGGGCGTNCGACGCCGCACGCTGACGAAAAGAAGGTNGGTATCCTCAAGNTGCTTTTTAAGACCCGCGAAGTCGTGCTCATCGTCTTCGAGTTGAATAATAACGACCTCGTAGCCCTCCTTAAAGTGCTTTTCAAAGAAGGCCGGAAGAGTGTCCCGGGTTTCGTATTCCCGCTCGGCAATGAGCGCGAGGATCTTGGGTTTTCCGGAGACAGGAAGGACTACTAGAATGATGAGGAAGAAACTGAAGAGCTTTTTCATGGAGAAACATACGGGGCCCCGGCACAAAACCTTCGCAATCACTTGGCTTAAAAATACCTCGGGAATGAAAGAACCGTTTTCCGCGAAATCACGAGCGCGGAGCACACCTTCAAAAAAAGCCAGTTCAAAAAACGGTCGACTCTACCAAATTCCCTAATGCCTTCGGGACTGATGGCCAACTCCACGACCCACGAAATGGCCAGCCTGCTGAGCTATCTCGAATCATTGACGAAGAAGAAGTAATCATTTCCGGGAACGATGGTTGCTACAGTCAACTTGATGATTCCGGATTCCTCGAGCAAAAGGAGGTCCCGACCGGCGATGACTAGGCCTCCCCTTGTTAATGAATTCCGTTCATTAAAGATGGACTCGAATCTGCTTCGAGTGCCCCCAAGCGCTCACATGCGCCCAACAAAACAATAGATTCGAACAAAATGAAAAAAGTAAACCAGAAAATCCTCTCAACTATCGGTGCTGCAGGTCTCATCGTTGCAGGTCAAACACAAGCCGGTGAATTGACCGCCGGATTGTCGCTCGATTATAACTCTCACTTCATCTCTTACGGTTTTGATGTATGGGGTGATGGAGACAGTCCCCAAGGAACCTTCAACCCGAGCTTATCCCTGGACTACAAGGTGAGTGACTCACTCTCCTTGAGCGCTGGAGTCTGGCTTGATGTCAATGACAACGGCGGCGGATCTTTCGAAGCCGTCGAGACCGACGTCTGGATTGGAGCATCCTACAACTTCGGGGTTACAACCTTATCCGCGACATTCCAAAACTGGCAGTATGGTGGAACGAGTGAGGAAATTCTAGATCTTGGACTTTCTTTTGACACCTTCCTGAGCCCATCCATTACCCTTCACACTCGTCTCGGCGAGGGTGCCAGTGGTGGATTCGACGGCAGTTTCATCGTATTTGGCGCGGAACATGGCATTGACTTCTCTGATGACTTAAGCCTTTCCATTCCAGTCTCGATCGGCTTCGCGATAGACGATTTCCACACCACTGAAACCGGCTACGGATTCGCCTCCATCGGTCTCCAGGGCAGCTACACCATCGACGAGATGACCTCATTCAACTTTGGCGTGACCTACTGGGACACCGACGACGAAGTAGTTGGCAATGCGGAAGATTCATTCCTCGCCTACAATGCAGGGTTGTCGTTCAGCTTCTAAACCGAACAAAACCACCTCGCATGAGATTTAAATCATCAATTCTGGCCGCCACGGCTTTTGCGACCGGTATTTCCTCTTCCATGGCCCAAGACACGGTCAAAGTGGGCGTCCTTCACTCGTTGAGCGGCACAATGGCCATCTCCGAAACCTCTCTTCGCGATGTCTTGCTCTACACCTTCGACGAAATCAACGCCGCCGGTGGGGTCCTCGGAAAGAAAATTGAACCTATCGTAGTCGATGGGGCATCCGATTGGCCCCTCTTTGCCGAGAAAGCCGAAGAGCTTCTGGTGAAAGAGAAAACCGCAGTAACTTTCGGCTGCTGGACTTCGGTTTCCCGAAAGTCGGTGCTACCGGTCTACGAGAAGCACAATGGTCTTCTCTTCTACCCCGTGCAATACGAAGGTGAAGAACAATCCAAGAATATCATCTACACTGCTGAGGCAGTCGGTCAGCAGGCCATTCCAGCCGTTGACTATCTTCTCAAGGAGGGAATGACGAAGTTCTATCTGATTGGAACGGACTACGTCTATCCGCAGACCACCAACTTAGTTCTTTTTGAGTATCTCCTGTCAAAGGGGATCCCCGTCGAGAACATCGGTGGCGGGCTTCGCAAGGATGCAGCAGGCAAAGTGATCTCCGCTGGAAACTACACGCCATTCGGCCATTCGGATTTCCAACAAATCGTTGCCGACATTAAGAAGTTCAGCGCCTCGGGCGACGCCTGTGTCGTGAATACCATCAACGGAGATGCCAACGTTCCCTTCTTCAAGGAATTTGCGGCCTCGGGTTTGTCTTCTGAAGATTGTCCCGTGGTTTCTTTCTCCATCTCGGAAGATGAATTCCGCGCACTTCCCGCCAAGGACCTCGTGGGCCACCTCGGATGCTGGACCTACTTCATGTCCATCGACTCTCCCGCGAATAAAAAGTTCAAGGACGGATTCCAAGCTTGGTTGAAGAAGACAGACGTGGCCGGTGTGGTGAAGGAAAACCGGGTGACCTGCTCACCAATGGTTCTTTCATACAACGGTGTCTACCTATGGAAAGCAGCTGTTGAAAAAGCAGGAAGCTTCGATGTTGAGAAGGTCACCGCCGCTCTCGAAGAGGGGATCTCATTTGATGGCCCTGGTGGAACAGTCACTTCCCAGAAAAACCATCACGTCACCAAGTCGGTCTTCATTGGCGAGACTTTGGAAACCGGTCAATTCGATATTATCGAATCATTCAAGGACGTCTTTGGGGAACCATTCCTCAAAGGGACCTTTAAGAAATAGACTCCTTACGCGGACATCCGACCGGTATTCTTTTTAGTGGGATTTTCATGACCAGACCCCGTTCCGGCCACCGGTCCCGGAACGGGGTCTTTTTATCGAGAGACTGTGAATGCCAATCATACTTGGCATTCGGCATGCTCAAGACAACACACCCATGAATCTGACAGACTTCTGCAATCGATCTCTATTCTGGGTCTTGTTCATCTTGGCGCTGAGTGGCCCGCTCCATGCGGAGGAAACAGAAGCCAGACGCATACTGAGCAAACTCATTCTGGCTAATTCGGAAGAACAACAAGCAGTCACCGAAGAACTTTACGATCACGGCGATCAAATTATTAAGGAAGTCATCGAAGGCTGGCGGATCGGCGAGGTCTCGATCTTTGATCAAGATGGGAATCCCATTGCCCTCCTCAAGCGCGGGGAGGATTCCTACGAAGAAATCAGCTCCGGGAATTCATTCTCAGGAGGAAGTGAGAGCAAGATTAATCGCACCTCACGCAAATTACGCAAAAAACTTCGAAACGTCGTCGATTTTCTAGATCTCAGTTCCAACGACCCCAAAGAGCGAATTGATGCTGCGATGAAATTGGGGCTTACTCAAAAGCCCGACTATGTCGAAGTCTTACAAGAGCGTATTAATCGCCAAAAAGATCCTGAGGTAAAGGAAGCCTTCGAGGTGGCCTTAAACATCTCGCTCTTAAAAAATAGTGACCCAAGCCAGAAGCTTCAAGCAGTCAAGGATCTGGGCGAGAGCGCTTCTTTCCCGGCACGTGATTTTATTGAAGCTCTGCGCGTGGAAGCCTCCGAATCAGACGATGACGGAGCAAGTGACCTCAAGGAGGCCTGTGTTGTCGCGCTTGAAAAAATCGACAGCGAACAAAAACGCGTTGAGTTTTATGGATCATTGTTGCGAGGACTCAGCACAGGCTCGGTCCTCCTTCTTGTCTCCTACGGCCTTGCCATCACCTTCGGCTTGATGGGAGTTATCAACATGGCTCACGGAGAGTTCATTGCCATCGGAGGGTACACCGCCTACGTTGTCCAAGGCATCTTCGAGGGCACCTACGGGATCGGCTCGACTGGATACGAATGGTATTTCGCCTTCGCTCTCCCCGCGTCATTCTTCGTCGCAGCCTTCTTTGGAATTCTCCTAGAAAGAGGGGTTATCCAGTTCCTCTACAATAGACCACTGGAGTCACTATTGGCGACGTGGGGAATCTCCATGATCATTCAACAGGTAATCCGCTTAAAATTCGGAGCAGCCAACGTGGCCGTTTCCTCCCCTCAGTGGCTCTTTGGCAGTTACGAATTTTATCGAGTCTCAATGTCTTACAATCGACTCTTCCTGATTGCCTTTGCGCTCTTTGTCATTATTGCGACCTGGCTTCTGCTCAACAAGACGAGGAGGGGCCTGCATATACGGGCCACCATGCAGAATCGCCCCATGGCTTCAAGCCTCGGCATCAAGTCTTCACGCGTTAACATGATGACCTTTGCCTACGGTTCCGGGTTGGCCGGTCTAGCCGGCGCCTTCCTCTCTCAAATTGGAAACGTCGGACCTTCGATGGGCCAAACCTACATCGTCGATAGCTTTATGGTCGTAGTCGTCGGAGGGGTGGGAAACCTCCTCGGCGCCGCGCTTTCCTCACTCGGGATCGGAGTCATCGACCAAGGGCTGCAGCCTCTTCTGGGACCGGTGATGGGAAAAATCACCGTACTCTTTGCCATCATTCTCTTCCTTCAACTACGCCCCGGCGGCCTGTTCCCGGCAAGAACCCGAAGCCTTGATGACTAAATGATTGCCGCCTTGAAACCATTCAAAGCCAAGTCGGAGAAGATCACCTTCCTCTCCATCCTCGCCGCGCTCGTGGTGATGCTTTTGCTGAACACCATGGTCGGGGAAGGGTCCGCTCTTCATCTCCCCGCCTACACCCTCGGAAACTGGGGTAAGTATCTTTGCTACGCCGTTTTGGCGATGAGTCTCAACATGCTTTGGGGATACACCGGGCTACTGTGCCTGGGTCAGTGCCTCTTCTTCGCTTTGGGAGGATACGCCTTCGGGATGCACCTGATGTTGATGACCGTCGACTATGGCAAAGTCCCGGAATTCATGCAGTTCATGGGCTATCTTGAACTCCCCGGCTATTGGTATCCCTTCTACAATCCCTTTGTCGCGATTCTAGCGGTTATGTTGGTGCCTGGCCTGGTCGCCTTCATCTTTGGATTCCTCGCCTTTCGTTCCCGCATCAAAGGTGTCTACTTTTCCATTCTCACCCAGGCGCTCACCTATGCCGCCGCCATCTTGTTCTTCCGAAATGAAACCGGCTTCGGCGGCAACAATGGCTTCACCAATTTCAAATACCTCTTCGGGGGCGACCTTCGAACTGTCGACGCCACCCGGTGGTTGTTCGCCGCTTCCGGCATCCTGCTCCTCCTCGTCTATTGGATCATCGCCTGGCTCCTGACCACGAAGTTTGGCAAAGTGCAACTTGCCATCCGTGATTCGGAAAACCGCGTTCGCTTCTCGGGCTATTCCACCACTCACTTTAAGCTCTTCGTCTTCGTCTTATCCGCCATCGTGGCTGGACTCGCCGGCGCGCTCTATGTCCCTCAAGCCGGCATCCTCAACCCCAGCCTAATGGAACCCAAGATCGGCTTGGACATCGTAGTCTGGGTCGCAGTTGGGGGCCGAGGAACCAAACTCGGACCGATCATCGGAGCCGTCCTCGTAAGCGCCCTCAAGAGCTATACCACCAGTGCTTATCCCGACTATTGGCTGATTATCCTCGGCGGACTCTTTGTTTTTGTCGTGCTCTTCATGCCCGATGGCATTGTCGGACTCACCAAGAAAACGTGGGCCAAATTTAGAAAAAAGGAGGTCCCAGCATGAAACCACTTTACCGCGACACCAATCTCGTCCTCTCTGCTGAAGGGGTTCATCGGTCCTTCGATGGCTTCAAGGCTATCAATGATCTCAATTTCTACCTCGGTGAGGGTGAACTCCGCACCGTGATTGGCCCTAATGGAGCTGGCAAGAGCACCTTCATGGATATCATCACCGGACGGACCCGACCCGATGAGGGCACAGTGAAGTTTCACGAATCTGATGGTCACGATATCGATCTGACCAAGCTCCCGGAATACAAAGTCAACCGACTGGGTATCGCCCGAAAGTTCCAAACGCCCAGTGTCTACAATCAACACTCGGTTTTCGATAACTTGCTCCTGTCCTTGAACCGCCCTCGGGGCGTCATGAAAGGCCTCTTCTACAAGATGACCAAAGATGATCGTGAAGAGATCGAAGAAGTTCTCGAGACGATTCGTCTTCATGATCGCCGCGATGAGTTGGCCGGCTTTCTCTCCCACGGCCAAAAACAATGGCTCGAGATCGGGATGCTACTTGCCCAAAAGCCGCGCGTCCTACTGGTCGATGAGCCGGCAGCGGGCATGAGTGACGAGGAGACAGAGCGCACCGGCGAACTTCTGCTGAGCCTGGAAGGCAAACACAGCGTGGTGGTCGTCGAACACGACATGGAATTCGTACGTCAAATCGCGCGACGGGTCACCGTGCTCCACCAAGGACATGTCTTGAAGGAAGGAACCTTTGACCATGTCTCGAATGATCCGGAAGTGAGAGAGGTGTATTTAGGAAGGCAAGCCCATGGGTAATCTACTAGAACTGAAGAAAGTCGAAGCAACCTATGATCAATCGGTCATCTTGCGGGGGGTGGATCTCGAAGTGCCTCCCAATTCCGTAGTCGCCCTCTTGGGCCGTAATGGGGTGGGAAAAACAACCACCCTTCGAACCATCATGGGCCTCGTGAACACCACGGCGGGTACAATTGAGCTCGAAGGCAAAAAGCTGGGAAGGACCAAACCGGAATCCCGCGCTCGCATGGGAGTTGGATACGTTCCGCAGGGGCGGGATATTTTCCCGATGCTAACGGTGTGGGAAAATCTCAAAGTCAGCCTCTCAATCTACGGCAAGGAATCCGCGAATCGCCTCGAGGAGGTCTACACTCTTTTCCCCGTCCTCAAAGAAATGCTTCATCGCAAAGGCGGAGTCCTCAGTGGCGGCCAGCAACAACAGCTCGCCATCGGACGCGCCTTACTGACCCGCCCAAAGATTTTGGTTCTCGATGAACCAACCGAAGGCATCCAACCGTCCATCATTGACCAGATCGAAGATGCCATTCTTTACCTCAAGAAAACCTACGACATGAGCATTCTGCTCGTAGAGCAGTATCTCGATTTTGCCAAAGTAGTTTCGGATCGATTTTACATCATGGATCGAGGCGCCATGCTTACCGAGGGCTCCATCGAAGAGCTTTCCGAGGACTTGATTAGCCGACACCTCACCGTTTAGACCGATGCACTTGACTCCCAGAGAACAGGAAAAACTGATGGTGGTCGTGGCTGCCGATTTAGCACGGCGCCGCCAGGCAAGGGGGCTTCGGCTGAACTACCCCGAAGCCGTCGCCATCATCACCTACGAGATCTTCGAAGGGGCCCGTGACGGAAAAACCGTCTCCCAGTTAATGGATGAAGGAACTCGGATTTTAACCAAGGCCGATGTCATGGACGGCGTCGCCGAAATGATTCACGAAGTGCAGGCGGAAGCCACATTCCCCGACGGGACCAAGCTCGTCACGGTTCATCACCCCATTCAATAAGCTATGATTCCCGGAGAACTCATTCCCAAGAAAGCTGAGCCCCTGATCGCCAATGAGGGGCTGGAAACGACCAGCTTAATCGTCGCCAATACCGGAGATCGCCCGATTCAAATCGGAAGTCACTTTCATTTTTACGAAGTCAACTCAGCCCTCGATTTCGATCGCGAAGCGGCGCGCGGATTTCGACTGAATATCGCCTCGGGAACCGCGGTGCGATTTGAACCGGGCGACGAGAAAGAAGTCGATCTGGTAGCCTTGGCCGGAAAGCGCGAAGTTTGGGGCCTGAACGCAAAAATCAACGGACCACTCTAAAACCATGGCCTTGGAAATCTCACGCGAAAAGTATGCCGAGCACTACGGCCCCACGGTCGGCGATCAAGTCCGACTGGGCGATACCGAATTAATCATCGAGGTCGAGCGAGATCTCATCGCGGAAGGTGGTGGCTACGGAAACGAAGTGAAGTTTGGCGGCGGCAAAGTGATTCGGGATGGCATGGGCCAATCCTCCTCGGCTCTCGATGCCGAATGCCTCGATCTTGTCATCACCAACGCCACCATTCTCGACGCCGAACTGGGAGTCATCAAAGCCGACCTGGGAGTCCGAGACGGCCGGATTGTGGGAATCGGTCATGCCGGAAACCCCGGCATTCAAAATGGCATCGGCTCAGTCATCCCCGACCCTCTCCTGGGCAAATTTGATCCCATGATCATCGGAGCGAGCACGGAAGCAATCGCCGGCGAAGGGGCCATTCTGACGGCCGGAGGAATTGATGCCCACATTCACTTTATTTGCCCGCAACAGATCGATGAAGCCATCGCCAGCGGCGTGACCACAATGCTGGGCGGCGGCACCGGGCCGGCGACTGGCACCAATGCCACGACCTGCACTCCGGGCTCCTGGAATATTCAGCGCATGCTCGAAGCGGCAGATGAATATCCCGTCAATTTGGGATTCCTAGGCAAGGGCAACTGCGCGCAACCCGAGCCTCTCCGCGAGCAAGTCCGCGCCGGAGCGATTGGGTTAAAACTTCACGAAGACTGGGGCACCACTCCAGCCGCCATCGACACCTGCCTCAGCGTGGCCGACGAAATGGACGTGCAAGTCGCCATCCATACCGACACTTTGAACGAGTCCGGTTTCCTCGAGGATACTCTCGCCGCCATCAATGGCCGGACCATCCATACCTACCACTCAGAGGGAGCAGGCGGAGGACACGCTCCGGACATCATGAAGGTTTGTTCGCATCCCAATGTCCTTCCCTCTTCAACCAACCCAACCCGTCCTTTTACAGTCAACACCCTCGATGAACACCTCGATATGCTCATGGTGTGTCACCATCTAGATTCCAAAATTCCAGAAGACGTCGCCTTTGCAGACTCCCGGATTCGACCGCAAACCATCGCGGCGGAGGACATGCTGCACGACCGCGGGGCCATCTCCATCATCTCATCGGACAGTCAGGCCATGGGCCGTGTCGGTGAGGTTATCTGCCGGACATGGCAGACAGCCCACAAGATGAAGATTCAATTTGGGCCGCTTGCTGATAAATCGGGAAAACATACCACAGCAGACAATTTCCGCGCTCTCCGCTATGTCGCCAAGTACACCATCAACCCAGCCTTGGTTCACGGCATCGCCACCGAGGTCGGCTCACTCATGGTCGGAAAATTAGCCGATATTGTTCTGTGGAAACCCATGTTCTTTGGCATCAAACCAGAGCTCATTCTGAAGGGCGGCATGATTTCCTGTGCCAACATGGGAGACCCCAATGCCTCCATCCCCACACCGCAGCCAACTTTCTATCGTCCGCAATTTGCGGCTCATGGGAAGGCCCGAGCAAAAACCTGTGTGACTTTCGTGAGCGCCATTTCATTACAAGAAGGATTGGAGGAAAAGCTGCAAGTCTCCAAGAAGCTTGTCGCCGTCAAAGACACCCGAAAGGTGTCCAAGAAGGACCTCCTCTTTAACGCGAGTTGCCCGGACATCCAAATCGATCCCGAAAGCTATCGAGTCACCGCAGACGGGGAAGAATTGACTTGTGAACCCTTGAGTGAAGTTCCGCTGGGACAACGATACTTTCTCTTTTAATGGCCCTGCTCTTCAATCGTATTGGTGAAGCCTGCGAAGATGCCATCGCAGTGCAAATCGCGCGGATTGATCTATGGAAACGTCGCTGGCGCGGAGTCGCCGCCAATGGCGAAGAAGTCGCCGTGATGCTGGAGGACCCGGCGAAGAACGGGGACACCCTTCATGGCGACGAAAGGAGCATTCGCATCGAACAACTCGAGGAGGAAGTCGTCGCCATCACCATGCCTCAAGATCCCGAGATGGCGGCCAAGATCGCATGGTATCTCGGCAACCGGCATATTCCGGTCGAGGTCCGGACAACAGAACTGTTGGTGGAAAATTTCCCCACCCTTACGGATTCTTTGGAGAGAATCGGAATCCCCCATATAGTACGTCAGGATATTCTCAATTGTCGCCCTCACTCGGAAGACCACCAACATTGATCACCATGGAAAACGATTGGATGGAAATGATGCTTCAGTTTGCCGACAGCTCGCTGCCGGTGGGAGGCTACGCCCATTCATTTGGACTCGAAGGACTTTGCCAATCAAGAGATCTTCAAAGCGACGATGATCTGCGTCTCTTTCTCCTGCGGGACGTCCGCCACAGCTTGATCACGGTGGATGTCCCTCTCATGTTGCGAGCCTATCAGGCCGCGCTTGATCTCGATGGTGACCGAATTCACTACTGGGATGAGGTCGCTTGGGCGATGCGCCCGACGAGACAACTTCGGGAGGCAGCGGGTCGGATTGGTCGGCAGACCTGGCAACTTTACACAAAAACGTGGCGCGAATTGGACGGCAATCATTTTTATCGCTACCAGGCACCCGTTGTGAGCGGAGTGATTTTTGCAGAGCGGGGAGTCCCGCAGAAAGCGGCCTACAGCACCCTAGTGTATCAGACTTTTTCCGCCCTCGTGCAAAGCGCACTCAAGCTTCTCCCAATTGGACCCAGTGCCGCGCAGTCGATCCTAAAAGACGGCCTGGCCCAGATGGCGGGTGAACTCCCGGCGGCCGCAGCCCTCACCGACGACGAATTGGGAAGCTTCAACCCCCTGTGGGACGTCGCCGCCAGCCGTCACGAACGGGCCGACGCCCGCCTCTTTATTTCATAAAATCATGAGCCAGAACAAAGCAATCAGAGTGGGAATCGGCGGACCGGTGGGTTCGGGAAAATCAACTCTCTGTCTTACTCTTTGCCGCCACTACCGAGCATTGCGAAACATGGCGGTCATTACAAATGACATCTACACCAAAGAAGACGCGCGAATGCTGATCGAAGCCTCGGCCTTACCCGAGGAACGGATCATTGGAGTTGAAACCGGTGGCTGTCCGCACACCGCCATCCGGGATGACATATCCATGAACCTCGAAGCCGTCTCCGAACTGGAAAAGCGACTCGAAGGACTGGAGTTTATTTTGATTGAAAGCGGTGGAGACAATCTCACCGCGACCTTCTCGCCAGAGCTCGCCGATGTCTTCATCTACGTCATCGATGTCACCGAAGGAGGAGACATTCCCCGCAAGGGCGGACCCGCGATTGTGGGTTCGGATCTTCTGGTAGTGAACAAGGCAGATCTCGCCCCCTACGTCGAAGTCGATCTCGAGCGGATGCACTCCGACTGCGCCTCAAAACGCGGTGACCGACCTTTCCTGATGACCGACTTGAAATCCGGGCGTGAGGTGGATGAGCTCATTGCCTGGTTCGACCGAGTCGTTCTTTTTTCTGATGTTGGGTAGCTTACAGAGCCAGGCTTCGCTGGTATTTGAATCGGGCGGCGAAGGCCACACCGCGCTGACCCGACGCCAGGCCGGTGGCCTTTTTCATGTCGGCAAACCCTATTGGGACGGACAGGCACTGAGTGCTCAAGTTGTCAATCCCACCGCCGGGTTATTCGCGGGCGATGAGATGGAATTGGGCGTCGAATTAGGCGAGGGATCACAGGTGGAACTCTCCTCCCCCAACTCGACCCGATTTTACTCGATGGACAACCGCCCGGCCAAGATCCAACAACGATTTACGGTCGGCCCAAAAGCTTCTCTTGAATATCACCCCAACTGGGTCGTTCCCCAGCAAGGGTCATCGGTAAAGCAACACACCCGCATTGAAGTCGCTAAATCCGGAGAGTTGATCTTCTTTGACTGCCTCGCCCCGGGGCGGGTTCGACACGGAGAACAATATCGCTACAAACGATACGCCACCTCTCTGGAGCTTCGCTACAACGAAGAACTCCGGACAAAGGAAAGAATGGTCTTGGAGCCGGATCTGGGCGGATGGCCCTTGTTCGTCCCCGGATGGGAAGTCTGCTTTTACGGAGCCGTCTGGCTGGTGAGCGATCGCCTTGAAGATCATTTCGATTCTCTCTCTGGCTTGGAATCCAGCTTGAACGGTCCCAGCCTAAAATGCGGTCTGACAATGCAAGGTCCGGGAGTAGCGGTGATTCGCCTCTTGGCGGCACGAAGCCTGCTTGTCAAGAAATCCTTCGCCAGGATTCGAAAAGCTGCCGCTCCAATTTTCCCTATTCTACAACGCGAACAACGAATTCCACAAACCTAATGAACATGATGACTCGAAAAACCCGAATGGCATTTTTAGCAGCCCAAGTAGCCCTGATTTCTGTAGCCTCCGCCCACCCCGGCCCTCCGGGACATACCCACCCCGATGACTGGCCCTTTGACCTAATCGCGGGACTGGTCGCAGGCGCCCTCATTGTCTGCGCAGCCAAATTCATCGTAAAACGAAGCTAAATTCGTCTCCTCATTCCCCACGGTGTCGATGGGGAATCTAGAGGGCCGCCCCGATTTGGGCCGGCATGTTAGCACGGCAACTCGTTCCAACCTCAGGGAATGGTTGAAAGGAGGAATAAAGACGCTCAGTAACTAGCTCATCCCGCTATCACTATATTTATGAAAAAGCCACTCTTCCTAACTCTCCTCTGCGTCCTTTCCCTCGGACTGTTTGCCGCCAATAACAAGAAGCCGAGCGAACGCGAATTGGTGAGCCAAAACATGCCAAAAATCGAAGTCCCCACAAAAAAATACAAGGTCCTCTGTTTTTCGAAGCCATACGGGTTCCGTCACAATTCGATTGAGATTGGAAAAACAATGATGGAAGTGATGGCGGAAAAGACCGGACTTTTCGATGTCACCTTCTCCGAGGATCTCACCGAATTTGCTCCTGACAAGATCAAGCAATACGATGCCATCTGCCTGAACAACAACACCCATCTTCAGAAGGGCATGAAAGACGAAAAGATGCGAGAGACCTTCATCAACTACGTCAAAAATGGTGGCGGAATTTTTGCAATCCACTCCGCCACCGACGGAGGCTGGAAGGAATACGTCGAGATGATCGGCGGTAACTTCGACGGCCATCCCTGGGGAGCCGGCGGCACCTGGGGCATTGCCAATGAAGATCCCAATCACCCTATCGTGAAGAATGTCTACAAGGGGGAGAATTTCACAATCAAAGACGAAATCTACCAATATAAGGATTTTGATCGAAGCGAGAACCGGGTGCTGATGACTCTGGACCTGTCCCATGAAGCGACTGGCAAAAAGAACGGCAAAAGGGCGGACAAAGACTACGCTGTCGCCTGGGTGAAAAACTACGGCGAAGGCCGCGTCTTCGTCAGCTCACTGGGACACAACAAAGAGATCTTCTACCACCCGGAGATCCTCAAAATGTGGGCCGAAGGATTCCGTTTTGTACTCGGCGAGGTCGATGTGGACACCTCATCCGTTCCCAAGCCTGCTGCAAAGTAGCCGCCTCGATCTTCATCGGCATTGCGCAGGAGCGGGTCGGTGAAAGTGTTGCTGTTCGGTCCCGGCCTCTGGGAATGCAGACCTCCTTGATCACGGCGATGGCAGCAGGATCAACGGTAGATTACTGACAAGAACAGAAAACGAAGGGTGGAAGACCGAGAAGTAGAATGCGCTTCAGAACGGATGAAATAAAAATTGCCGCCCCCGCCATGGCAAGGTCGACAATAAGAAAAGTTTAATGAGCAATTACGCGTCAATCTTGCGGTAAGCGGCCATCAGAGCATCGAGCCCCTCCTGGCCCTTTTTGCTCTGACCGTGCTCCATTCCGATGATCCCGGTGAAGCCCCTCTTGCGAAGATATTTGGTGACCGCGACATAATCAAGTTTGCCGGTGCCCGGCTCTTTACGGCCTGGTGAAGCCCCATATTGAACGTAGCTCACCTGATCCCAGACTTTCTCGGCATTCTCGATGAGCTTGGCTCCATTCCCAATTTGTCCTTCGTGGAAGAAGTCAGCGAGGAGCTTGCAGGACTTGCGGTTTACGAGCTTACAAAGCAGGTGCCCGTCTTCAAAAGATTCGATAAGAACCGGCTTGCCACCAATGGGGTGGGAGAGAGGCTCCTGAGCAAGGATGATTCCGTGCTCTTCGACGAGGTCGCAACAGAGCCTCATGGAATCGACTGAAGCCTTAATTTGCTCCTCTCGGGTCATGGACTCATCCCGCACACCAGGGAGCATTGTCATATTGGTTTGCCCGGTGATCTTGGCGACTTCGATGCCACGTTCAAGGTCCCGCTTGACCAGTTCCTTCTGCTCATCGGTAGGCTTGTTAAACATGGCTCCTTTGCCGTTTGTGATAACGCTGACGCCAAACTCCATCTTCTTGTCTTTCATGAACTCCGCGATTTTCTCAAGGAGATCGTTCTTTTGACGATTGAGCCCGTTATCTTCCCACGCCCGGAAGCCGAGATCGTAAGCAAGCTTGAGTTGGTCAACATAGCCCAACTTCTTACCTTTGCCGCTAAAAAGCTGTCCGGGAGAAGGCGCGAATTTAGCTTTGAAAGGCTTTCCTTTTTCGCCGTGATGGTCCGCAAAGGCGGTATTTCCAGCGAGAGCGGCGAGAGATGACCCCGTGATTTGGGTAAATTTACGTCTGTTCATAAGGTGCTGAAATAATGAACGATTCCTGACGAATGAAAATCACATAAGTCAGCAAATTTCCAATCCGCTTGCCCCGATGGGAGTTCCTGCTATCGCTGGGAAATGAACATCGCTCAAATTTGTTTCGTCGGCTTAATTTTTGGTGCAGGACTTTCCCAAGCTAATGAATGGCTGGAATTTCGGGGGCCTGGTGGCCAGGGATTTGGAGGGAAAACGGTAAAGAAATGGACTGATAAGGAGATTGCGTGGAAAATTTCGATCGCCCCCAAAGGCTGGTCCTCTCCAATCGTTAGCAAGGGAAAGATCATCCTGACAGGGGCGCTTGAAAAAGGCGGAAAAACGCATCTGATGGTTCTGGCGCTAGACGAAAAAACAGGCGCAGATGTTTGGCAGACCTCCCTCTTCACTCCCACTGAAAAGGAAATCTTGGCCCGTCATAGCAAAAACGGATTAGCGAGTGCTACTCCTGTGATCCGGGACGGGGTAATCTATGTACACTTCGGTCATATGGGAACTGCAGCCGTCAAGCTGGACGATGGAAAAGCAATCTGGAAAGAGCGATATTCCTACGAGCCCGTCCACGGAGGAGGGAGCTCTCCAATCTTGGTGGGGGATTTAATGGTGTTTAGTGCAGATGGTAAATCTGATCCCGTCCTTGTCGCTCTGAATGCCAAGACAGGAAAGCTCGTCTGGAAAACACCACGGACCTCCGACGTAAAACGGACATTTTCTTTCGCAACCCCAACGCTCGTGAAAGATGCTGGGCGTGATCTCATTATCAGCCCGGCCAGCGGGATGGTTGGCGCATACGACCCGAAGGACGGTAAAGAAGTCTGGAAGGTAAGCAACAAAGAAGGATGGTCTCTCGTTTCCAAGCCCGTCGTGATGGATGGCATGGTTTATACCTCAACAGGATTTGCAAAAGCCAACCTTCTAGCCATCAAGCTCAATGGGGCCAGAGGCGAAGTCACCGACTCCAACCTAAAGTGGACCGCGAAGAAGGGCATCCCCAACACACCCTCCTTCATTGCAAGCGACGGAGTGCTTTACGTCCTCGACGATACAGGGTCGCTAACCTGCTTCGATGCCAAATCAGGAGATTCAAAATGGCGCGAAAAGCTCCCCGGAAATTTCTCTTCCTCACCCATGCTCTCTGACGGCGCTCTCTACTGTGTAACCGAAGACGGGGTCTGTTACGTCGTCGAAGTATCTCCAGAGGAAGGAAAGATCATTTTCCAGACCGACCTCGAAGAAAAAACCTTCGCTTCTCCGATCGTGGTAAACGGAGCCTTAATTCTTCGCTCCGAAAACCACCTCTACAAAATATCCGGGGAATAAGCCCCTTCTCCTCCCACACCTTTCATCCTCAACCAGCTGAATAAGGTCTGCCGCAAAAGTGGACTCCCTCAAAAAAACTCGAGCTCAAGGTCGCAACGCCAGCCGAAAGCGGAAGAAGCTTTTTCCGGCTGGAGCGGGGAGAGTGAGCGAGTAAATATTCGCTCCTTCGTTCGTCGCGGAATCGGTACTTTCGACGAAGGGTGAGGACAAGGTTCCTGCCTGCGTCTGCAAAAGGAAGTAAAGTTGATCACCGTAGAGACTTGGGAACTCGAGCTCAAAAGTGAGATTATCTCCGCTACGCGAAATTCTTACCGCGGGGATTTCCATCGGCATCGGAGGTGCTTCTGGAGTACTGGCGGGATTTGCAGGGTGAGTTCCTTCGAGAGATTCCTGAAGATTAGAAAAACCATCTCCATCCGCATCGTTGAAGGGGTTGGTATTCCCTCCGAGGAAATAGAGTTCAAAGGCATCATCGATGGCATTGAGATTTTCGTCGGTGACAATTGGCGCTGGGAAAGAAGTAATCGTCGCCGAAATGACTTCGATCCCAATTCCTGCTCCAGCGGGAAGATTGGTCCGATCATCAAAGGCTAAAATCTCCAACTCCGTTCCCACCGGCAGATCGAAAGTCTGAGGAAAGTCAAAAGGATCGCCGTTCACATCGTAAAGCCGCAAGCCCGTTCCGCCATCGTTGAGCAAAGGCACCCTACTGCTAAACGAAGTCGCATCTACGGTCGCGGAATAGGTCTGCGTGGTCCGCTGTGACAGCAAGGTCAACAAATTCACCAAAGCCTCATCGGCATCCTGCAAATCGCTCACCGAAAGAGTATGCTCGGCGGAGTAACTCGTCGCCGGACCATCACCGGAATCTCCGGGAAGAGGAATCAGTCCATCGACATCTCCCACCACCGATGGCAGGGAATGTACGACGCTCCGCAGAGTTTCATACGGCGAGGGAAACAGACCGGGATCGGATTCCGGATGGAGCGCAGGATCGATCCCCTTAAGCAGTTCGGGATCGGTATAGGTGCGTGAAGCGGAGATGCGATAAATCTCATTGGCCAACTTTCGCAAGGCATTGAGCTCGGTTCCGGATCGCGCTTCATCGCTCAAAGTTTGAAACAAATCCTGTAAGAGCCACCCGGGATCTTCCGCATCGACGTAAGTCTGCAGACCGAGTAATTGCTCCATCGTCACTTCTTGGGAATCTGCATCGCCATCGGGTGGAATGGTATCGCGGAATCCGGTTAAGCTTACCGGAAGAGCTGAGGAAAGAGTCCCCCGATCCCGCAAGAGATCTCCAACGATTCTTTCGAAGAGAACCAAAGCCAACGCATCATAAAAATTCCCTTGGGCGTTGACGGTAGTGCGAGTCTGCACGCCATAATGCGCAACTGCGGCCGCCAACCAATTGGCTGCTTCGGTCGCCTCATCAGCACCGCCATAAGGGGAACTCACCGGAGTCAAATCAAGAGAAGGAATGGGCACCAGTCCGATCAGCTCGCGACCCCACCCTGGAAACCCGTCATCTTGATCCATGTCGAAAGCCGCCGGAGTTGAGTAGATCACAAAGAGATCCCGGCCCGTCGCCGGAGTCGCCAAAAACTCACCGTAGGGATTTGGGAAAACCGCTGCGGCATGATTATCGGTTTGCGTGTGATGAATGAGGTCACCATTCAAATCATGAAGACGGAGCTCGGTAGACGAATAGGTCGTGTGGCTGACCTCATAAGAATTCCGATCAGGCCGATCTCCGGTGTTTCCAGACTGCGATTGGGGAATGAGATTGAGATCAAAGACATTCTGTAACTCCCTCAGCGGATCGCTCGCCGGTGTCGAAGCCGGATCAAAGGGATCTGATCCTCCGACCCATTCGGTGAAGTCGGAGTAGCCATCACCGTCTTCATCATTCGTGCGCGAAGGAGGTAAAGCCAAGACATTCCCACCGTAGTTCGCCATCTCGCCTCCATTCGTGGGATCAGAACCGTAGAGTAACTCGTCGAGATCCGAGAGCCCGTCTTCGTCACTATCAGCACCCAGAAGAGGGTCGAGCCCGGCATTCAATTCGACGTGATCGGGAACGCCATCGCCATCCGAGTCGAGGCTTCCCGGCTCTCCGCTGAAGGAATAGTCTGCCCGGTAAATCGGCGAGCGCTGCCCGGTCGCGGTGTCTTCGGCATAGTAGAATATCGAAAAGGGCGTGAGAGTATTTCCCGGCGGCGGGATAGTGTCTGACCCGAGAGCAAAAGCCGTCCAGGCCTCACTGGTATCGAAGCGATAGTAGGCGTCAATTCCCGCCGTGCTCGGCACTGTCAGCTCCGGCGTAATATAACGCGAGTAAGTTCCCGCCGGAGGTGTGATGGAAATTTGCACCGGGATGAGGCCCAGATTCCCTTCCCCACTGGTCAGAGCCACTTCGTCAAAATTCTGATTAGTCAGGCCAAAGGTCGCGCCGGTCGGCTTGGCTCCAAGAGCCACCATACTTCCGCCACCCAGTCCTCCGGTCGGGGTCGAAAACGTTTCCGTCATGACGCTGACATTCCCTCCCCCATCAATCACCAAGGCACTTGTCCAATCCGGAACTTGAATCGTTTCTATCAACTTGGCATCCGGATTTACGAGCGGTTCCTTATCGTAAAGAAAGACATTGGAAATCCCCGCCGCAGCTCCGACGCCGGGCATTGGCGTGGCACCCTGAGGGGTCCACGAACCGCTGTGGGAATAATGCACCGAGGCGCTGGACGACTGGCCTGATGCCCCGTGAAGCAGGTGAAAATTCCGCGCGCTCGATCCCAAAATTCCTTTGAGAAGTTTTCCCGCCGGAGGATTCAAGCTTCCCTCAAGAACCGGTAATCCGCTGGCATTCAGAGCGTAGATATTGGCATATTCGCCGTCGTTATAGATCACGACAAACTGGAAATTCGTTCCGTCATTGATGACATGGACCGAACGAATGGGATCCAGCCCCACAGTCCGCGCCGCCACCGCTGAGAGAGCTCCGGTAGCGGGATCGCTATTGGAATAAAGCAAACCCGCCATGCCCGGTTCGAAGAAGAGAAATTGAAAATTGGCCCCTCCCAGGAAAGGCGCGGAGACGTAATCCACATCAGCCGGTAATCCTGCCAGAGAAGTTTTAACCGGGAACCCGGCAATCTGACTATCGAGAATCCGGAAGGTCGTTGTGCCTCCCACCAGTTGGCTTGTGGAGAAGTTCTCGGCAAAACCTGTCTTGAGAAGAACACGCGCAGTATGATGGATGGGATCCCCGGTCTTCACGTCGCCCGACACCGCGATTGACCCGGGAAGAGAAAGGAACAAATTCAGCGTGTCTTCATTGGGCGGAGAATTCCACGCCGTGAAAGTGATGAGGTCATCGAGAGTTGGGTCATTGCCGGTCTGATTCAAATCCACCGCCGAGATCACAGTGGGGCCGAGGCCATTTGGCGTCACTTGCTCGGGTCGCGAAAAAGCGGCATTGGGATCGATGAGAAAAATTTGGTTTGCGAAAGGGCTAGTAAACACCAAATCCAAACGGCCCGCACTACGCACCTGTCCGACGGCAAGGTCGCTTGTATTGACACATCCACTCGGGCGCGCCGCCTGCCAAACCAGTGAGCCCTCGGCCTGACCCTGGCCAATACGAAATTGCCCGGTGGCGCGGTCAACCGTGACGACATCCAGAAAGGTGTCACCATTGAAATCACCGAAGCCCTGGATCTCTTCCGGGGTGTGATAAGTCACGCGCGAGTCATAACCCGACACGGAACCAGTGAGACAAAAGCCCAAGAAGGAAGGAAGATATT
The DNA here is from genome assembly GCA_002729295.1 of Verrucomicrobiales bacterium. Classification (GTDB taxonomy): domain Bacteria; phylum Verrucomicrobiota; class Verrucomicrobiia; order Verrucomicrobiales; family Akkermansiaceae; genus SW10. The sequence continues at coordinate 22,491 of PBTU01000073.1, forward strand.
TGTGGAACATAGCGTGGGCAGACAAATGGATTAAGGCGTGGGGTCGACGAGAGGAATTTCCAGTTCGTTGGTCGGGATACAGCGATCAATTTCACCGTTCTCTTTGAAGCGAACGAGAACGTAAACATATCTGGCACCCCGGATCGCACCCTGGGTGTCTTTAACGTAGAGACCATAGAGCGGGAGCGCTTGAGGATTCTCCAAAAGCTCAAGGAAGGGGTCATAGAGACCTTCCTGGGTCGTCAAATACGGCCCCGTACGAACGCGGTTAATCAAGGGACTGACCTGCACCAGATCTCCCGACACCGTTGGGAAATAGAGATTGGGAACTTGATAGCGATAGAGGGCAAAATTCAACGCGGTTTCCCCTCCCGATGATTCGTAAAGAATCAAATTATATTCGTCGGTATCCGGCCAACTCGAAGGAATGACATACAAGGTCTCGTTGTCCGTGGTGAGACGACCTAGGGTAACATCAAGCTTCTCACTATCAATTTGCAACTCACCGATCTGCACTGCCGCGTAATAACGACCCTCCCGGCTATTGTAGGCATACTCCGCTTCGATTTCCGGGATGAAATCCGGATCCAAAGCCGGCAAGGAACGCGCTGGCCAGGGAACTTCGGGACCAACAACATTGGATTGCGACCAAGTGAAGTTCACGATATTCGAAGCACTCGAGCGATCCCCGGCAGCGGAGACACTTTCGACATAGATCTTGTACTCGCGGCCCGTGGCGAGATCGAGACTCAAGCTATATTCACCCGCCGTTCCAGTATCGTGGAAATTTCCGCCAAGCCGTCCCGTCTCAAAGGCCAGGAATCCTTGGGGAGATCCTCCACCCGAACCGAAAGGTCTGCCCAACGTTGGGAACCCAAATGCCGGGGCTCCTCCACCGAAGGGCACAATCGCCACGCTGGGAGTCTGCAACTCACTCGAGTAAGTCGTCTTCACTCCCGTGTCTCCATCACAGATGTAAATGCGGAATCGCTCGACACCTTCGGGCTGGCAGAACCATTTGATCACTCCCTGCGGCGCGGCTTGGGTGCCCGCCTTTCTAACCTCGGCCATGATCGGCACGGGCATCTCGACTTTAGTCGTGGTGAGGAGACATCCCAGATCGGCAAGAGGGCTCGGGTTTCCATGCTCGTCAAAATACTGAAGAAAATAACACATCTCAGTCGCATTGGCCGGCAGCTCAGCGTCCTCGATGGTGACACTCGGAGCACCATCGTACTCCGCTTGCCCGACCAAAAGCAAGGGGCCGCCGT
>PBTU01000074.1 GCA_002729295.1 Verrucomicrobiales bacterium
TCCACTCGAGGAGGGTCTTGATTTTGGCAGGGATGTCGTCGAGGAAGAGTTCTTTTCCGGAGTAAGGGCCGACGCCGAGGAGGAGGACATAGTCGATTTGATCGAGGTAATCTTTGATGAAGCTGGGCGAAGTGCCGGGGTTGAGGGAGACGCCGCGGACGATGTCCTCGTGGGCGGAAATACGTGCGAGGGTGTCGTTGATGTGGGCGGTGTATTCGACGGAGAAAGAGATGAGATCGGCTCCCCCTTTGGCGAAGGCGTCGATGTGTTGTTTGGGCTTGTTGATGAGAAGGTGGACGTCCTTGAGGAGGTCGGTTTTGAGTCCGGCGACGAAGGGTGATCCGACAGTGATGTTGGGCCAGATGTTACCGTCCATGACGTCGAAGTGGAGGAGGTTGACGTCGTTCTCCTTGAGGGTCTGGAGGGCGGCGTTTTGGTTACCCATGTCGGCACTGAGGGTGGCAACGGAGAGTTGCGGGCGGGAACGGATGAGATCGATTTTTTTGGCACGGGTCATGGTAGGAAGAGAGATAAAGTGAACGAGGGAGGGGGAGAAGGAAAACCCCGGGCTTTCGCCCAGGGTTGAAAAGATTGGCAACGGGGCTGTAGGCCCCGGCCACTGGTCTATCCAGCGTTGTAGATTTCGATGGCTTCTGCGGGCTTGGCGTCGTTGTGGACGACTTCCTTGACGGCACGCATCATGGCAAGAGGCTTGTCGGATTGGAAGACGTTGCGGCCCATATCGACTCCGGAAGCGCCACACTGGATGGCGTTGTAGCAGAGCTCGAGAGCTTCGAGCTCAGGGAGTTTCTTGCCACCGGCGATGACAACGGGGACGGGGCAGGCTGCCACGACGTTTTCGAAGCCTTCGGTGTAGTAGGTCTTGACGATGGAAGCGCCGTTTTCAGCACAAACGCGGGAGGCAAGGCCGAAGTAGCGGGAGTCGCGAGCCATGTCCTTACCAACAGCGGTGACACCCATGACGGGGATACTGTATTTGTTGCCGATGTCTACGAGCTTGGAGAAGTTAGCCACGGTGGAAGCTTCGGTTTCAGCGTCGCCGATGGCGAGCATGGCGGCCATTGCGGAAACGTTCATGCCGATGGCGTCGATTTCGGAGATGAGCACGTTGTGGTTCATCTCGGTAAGAATCGTGGTGCCGGAATCAGTGCGGAGACAGATTGGCTTGGTATTCTCCGCAGGGATGGAAGTGCGGATCATGCCGCGGCAACCCATGAGGCAGTCGGCTTCTTCAGCAAGAGGAGCGATGTTAAGATCGATGCGCTCAAGACCGGAAGTCGGTCCCATGAGGAAGCCGTGGTCGAAAGCAAGCATGACGGTGCGTCCGGACTTGCGATTGAAGATACGGGACATGCGGTTTTTGATGCCCCATGATGCGCTGTTCATTCCCTTGAGGTAGAATGAAGAGGTGTCTGCAGGTGTGTTGAGACCAAAATTGTCTCCGTCTCTGATGTCGTCTAAGTCAGCCATTGTATCTGTTGGTTGGTTGTTTTGGTTTGAGATTTGGTAGGGAAAAATAATTACGCTTCGAGTTTTTTGATGAGGTAGTTGACGGCGCGTTCAACGAAAGCGTCATCCTGGGCGTTGTTGTCCATGGCTTCGACTTCGATGGTGTCGGGGAGTTCTTTTTGAAGTAACTCCCAGTAGGCGGCGTCGAGCTTGGTGTTGTAGAGTTCGCCTCCCTCTGCGGAGTAGCTGCTCACACCTTTGAGAGGCATGAGGAAAAGGGTGTCTTTGGTGGAGTGGGTGAGTTTCTCTCCGATGACTTTGGCGACGCGGCCTTGTTCCTCGGCATTGAGGCGGGGAACGAAGACGTAAGGTGAATGCCAAGTGATTTGGTGATCTTCGTATCCGGCGGGAATGACGTTGGGCTCGTTGACGAGGATGCCGAGGTGTTCGGATCCGCCGGGAACGATGACCTGAGGAAGGCCAAGTTTGCCAGCGACGGTGAGTCGGTCGGGTCCGCCGGCGCGGAGGACGCCCCAGACTCCGTCAGCAATTTCGCCAAGGCCGTAGTCAAAGACGGCGGTGATGATTCCTTCTTTCATCATTTGCTCCATGGCGTCACCACCGGCACCGATGGCGTGGAAGGTGATGACTTCGTAACCGGCCGCTTCGAAAAGTTCGATGGCGTGCATGGCGCCCTGGGTGAGAACCCCGAGGTTGGACATTCCGATGACGCCTTTGGCGGTGGACTTTGTGATACACTGCTCGGACTGGGTCATGCCCCAGGCGGCGGCTGCAGCATTTGCTAAAATTTTTCGGGAGAAGACATTGAGTCCGAGGATGTCGGAGACGGCGAACATCATGGTGATGTCTTTGATGCCGACGAACGGTGAGGTGTCACCGGAAGCGGCGGTCGAAAGCATGACTTTAGGGAAGCCGTAGGGAAGGGCTTGTAGGATGGGGGCGCAGGTCGAGGTGCCCTGGGTTCCGCCGAGGGTCACGACGGCGTCGATTTTGTCGGCTTTCTGAAGTTCAAGAAGGAGCTTGGTGGCTCCGGTGACGATGAAGGGGTTGGACTGCTCGCGGTTGGGTTTAACGAGGAGTTCCGCGAGATTGCCTCCGCCGGCGGCGATGACTTCCTGCTTGTTGATGTCAGCCTCGAGATCGGAGTCGCCGACGAGGGAAAGGTCGATGAGGAGGGCCTTTCCGCCGAGGGTTTCGATTTCGGTGCGCATGAAATCGGCTTCGGCAGCTTTAGTGTCGAGGGTTGCGAGAATGGCGACGGTCTTCATGTGGGGGACTGATACAGGAGAAAGTGCAGAGAGTCTTGAAGAAAAACAGGTGATTTTTGAATAAAATCGTCAAATGGGGAGGCGGGAAATTTTTGGGAAATTGAGTTTCAGGAAGCGTGAATAAAGGGATCAGCGAATTTTTTGGACGGACAAAAATGGTGGGCAGCTGGAGTCTGGTATTGGACGCTGCTGTATTTGGCGATGAAGAGCTGCGCTTTCCTGATCCTAATTAAGCGCTCCTTGAATTTGTGCGAGTGGAGGCGGATACGCTTTACGACGAGATACCCAAATTTTTTGCCCGGCTGGGAGTGTCGCGCCAAGCTATGCCCCTTGACTCAGAGGAAGTGATTCCCTACTGTCAACGCGTTATGAAATCTCTTAAAACTCTTATGGTTTGTCTGATTCTTCCCTTCGCCCTCGTGGCGTGTGATCAAAAGACGGATGAGGAAGAGGTGGGTGGTGGCGAGGCCGCTGCGGATACTCATGAAAAAGTCTACAGCGAGTACTTTGGGATGATGGAGGAGGCTTTAAGCTCGATGGGTTCGATTGAGGGCAAGGAGACTGCGGATGCCTTTCTCGCGAAAATCTATTTGATGGTTCCACAACTCCTGGAAATTATGAACCGGGTGAAAGCATTGCCCGAGCCCTCGGATGAAGAAAAAAAATCGGCGCAGTTACTGCATGCGAAAGTGATGTCACGGATCAAGCTAAAGCAGAATTTGGACCGCCAATTGGCTGAGACCAGAGAGCTGACACCGGAGGCGAAGGTCGCAATTGCAGCGGTTAGTGCCTCTTTTTGGTCCGGAGATTTTGGGGTGAATATGAAGGTGATTTCCCAACAGATGGATGCTTTTTACGGATTGAAAAGTTATTAAGGCAGGTGGGGAAGTTACTTGGTGCCGGGAATTGGCGCTACTGCGGCAAGTGATCTATCTTGACCCTAGGTGTCTGATTCCCTGCTGCCGAGGGGGTATGAGATTATTAAAATTACTGGTAGTATACTTCATTCTTCCATTCGTATTTGTTGGGTGTGACGAGAAAGAGGAAAATGAAGCTAGTCGTTGGGATTAGTGATGTTTCTCCAGTTGGGATGGGTGGGGCGGTCCTTGATTGATTTCCCGCCCTTTTTTTCTGGGGCGGGCGGGGTGGTTTCAAACACTTTGGTCAGTTTCTCGTGGGAGGGTTTGCCGGGGCCCTCAATGGGAAGGATGTTGGCCTCCTTGAGGTCTTTGGGGACGTTGAAGAAGTTGCCGTTGCTATAGAGCTTGTAGTTTTGGTCGCGGACAAACTGGATGCCTAGAGATTTTCCCCAGTAAGGTTGGTAGTGGCAGAAGACCCAATTGCGGGGGGTGCCTTTTTTGCCCTGGAGCTGAGGAAAGAAACTGCGGCCGTCGAGGGAGTCATTTTTTCCGGGTTTCGCCCCGGCGGCTTCAGAAAAAGTGGCGTAGAAGTCCGTGAAATCGATGAGGTCGTTTGAAACGAGGCCTTCGGGAGTGTGTCCTTTCCATGAGGCGACGAAGGGCACGTGAGTTCCCATGTCGCGGGTGCCGCCCTTGCCGCCTTTGATGTCCCGTCCATTCCAGCGAGAGGTGAGGGAGGTGTGGGTGCCGTTNTCNGCGGTGAACATAATGATGGTGTTTTCGAGTTGGCCGATGTCGTCGACTTGCCTGACGATCTTTCCCACGATCTTGTCGAGATATTGCACCATGGCGACGAAGTTGGCTTTACGCGCAGCTTTGTCTTTGGGTTGCTTGTTGGATTCGTGGGTACGGGGAGCGTCGCCGATGGTGTCCGGCGTGGGGACGAATGGATCGTGAACCAAGACCGCAGGATAATAGACAAAGAAGGGTTCGTCTTTGTTACGCTTGATAAAATCGCAGAGAAAGTCGGACATGAGGTCAGGGCCGTATTTCTCATGATTGTCTTCCTTGGTGAGAAACGTTCCATTCTGTTCGAGTGGCGGGCTCCAGAAACGTTCGCCACCTCTTTCGCCACGTTTCTGGGTCGTGACCTGCCAGAGACAGTATTCATCGAATCCCGCTTTAACCGGACGGGAAACATCCTGGCTGCCCTGGGCATTGTGATAGAGACCGTTGAGTTGCCACTTGCCGGCGATGGCGGTTTTGTAGCCGGCGTCTCTCATCATGTGTCCGAAAGTGCGTTCGGCCGGATTGAGGTATCCGAAGTGGGTGTAGTTCCGGAAGTTGTATTTTCCGGTCATGATTTTGACCCGCGAAGTGGTGCAGATCGGAGTGGAGTAACAATGGTTGAAACGGATACCGTTAGCGGCAAGGGCATCGATGTGAGGGGTTTGGTAGTCCTCGGCCCCGTAGCAGGAAAAGCACTCCCAACTCACATCGTCTGCCATAATGAGGATGACGTTTGGTTTTTTAGCAGAAAGGGAGAATGTTGTGATGAAGACGATGAGGAATGAGAGAGTGATTGGGAAGTGCATCGGAAGTTTGCTGGGGTTCAGGCTTGGTTGTGGGGGAGAGTTAACTGCAATGACTCTGAGGAGCGAAGTTTTTAAAGGTTGGGAGTTGGGTCATTAGACGCAACCACTCACCTTATTTCTTTTTGAGGATGGGGCTAAGGGCGACTTCGCGGATGAGGGTTCGGCGGGGGCACCGCGATTCCTTTTTAGAGTTTGCGATTTTTGTAATTCATCATCGCATCCTTAGTTCCAACGAGGTCTTTTTCGTCGGTGATGCTCTGGATGGCGAGAGGCATCAGGGGGGCGGGATTGATGTTGAGGGCCCAGGCTATTCCGCGAAGGAGGAGGACACGGTAGGTCGGGTCGTGGAAGGTATAAGTGTAGTGGCCGGTAGTGGTGCCGAAGACGCGGCCTTTGCCGGAGGTGTAGGTCCAGAAAGTGTCGCTGCGGACTTCGGGATGTTTGAGGGCGGCGTTGAAATCTTTGGTTCCTGTTGGCGCGATGGCGCCGATGACCTCGACGTTCTCTTTCTTCAAGAGGTTCCAGTAGGATTCGTCATTGAGCTTGATGGAATTGGGAAGGCCTTTGAAAGCCGCGTGCTCGGTGTTGAGGTAGATGGAATGAGCGTGATCGAACTTGCTCCACTTTGAGGTTTTATTGCCCTTCCAGGAGCCGCCGATACAGCCTGCGAGTTTCTCAGCACGACCGACCGGGCGCATAATGCAGGACTCGTGGAGAGACACGACGGCACCGCCGCCGTCGACGAATTTTTGATACATCGCGAACTGCTTATCGGTGAGATCCGGTAGGTGGAGATATTGAATGAGCAGGTCAGCCTGGTCGAATTGCTTCTGCGTGGGGAATTGATAGGCTTCGTCTACGGTAATCCGTGGGATGGCTTTCAGCATCGGGACGAAGAGCTCCTTGATGCGGATGTAGTCGTGCTCGCCGCCGCGATGATCTTCGGGTCCATAGAGCCAGAGGATATGGACGTCTTCTTTGAGTTTCGCGTCGTTGAATTCTCCGGTGAGCTTCATGACCTCGGATTTCGGGATCGGGTCATTGGGTTGGGAGGAAATGTTTTTGCGCTGGGCGGAGAGGAGACCCGCGAGAAAGAGAAGGGGCCAGATGATGCTTTGTTTCATAGGACGAAAGAAGATGTTGGATACCCGGGGCGGGAGCTACTTCTTTCTTTTATCAGCTGAGGTGATGACGCCGTCTTTAGGGAATCACGTTTATCCCAGAGGCTCAGAAACTTCGCCATCGCTGTAGGGAAACTTTGGGGTGCTCACGCCGGACTGCTGGAGGAGGGTGAGCCAGTAGTTGGCGAGTGAGGTGTCTTCTTTTGGCCGGATGATAAGGCGGCCATGTTTGATGCGATCTATGCCACCGCCGGTGAGGAGGGCGGGTAGGCTCTGGAGCCCGTGACCTGCACGGAGGTTGCTGCCATAGCTGACGATGCAGGTGTCATAAAGTCGGCGACTTTCGAGGTCTTTGGTTTCTTTCAGGCGATCAATGAAACAGGCAAAGAGTTCCATGATTTGTTATGTGCGGTGGCCTTCATTTGGTGTCTGTGCTCTTTGAAGCACGGGCCCAGCCATGGCCTTTGGGAATGATTGGTTGGTCAGTTGTGATCTTTGGAATCTTGGCGAGTGGCGCCAGGGTTTGTCTCCAGGCCGCATGTTTGGAGGCCATTTGAGCGACAATTTCGGGGTGTTTCTTCGCAAGATTGGTCTCTTCCATGGGATCCTTTATCAGATCAAAAAGTTGCCACGTGTCCTTGTTGTATTTTTTGTAAAGACGCCAGTTCCTCCATCGGGCGGCGATGAGATGTCTCCGCTCCGCATCTCCCGGTTCGTTGTTGAGCCAGAAGAGATACTCATGCGCCTCGTTGGCGTTTTCCCCCTTCAGGTAAGGGATCAGATTCACTCCATCACAATGCTTGGGAATCGACTTGCTCGTCAGCGCGGCGATCGTGGAATAGAAGTCAAAATTGGCAATCATGCCATCGTGTTGAGTTCCCGCGGGAAGTGTGCCAGGCATGGAGAAGATCGTGGGCACGCGGACCCAGCCTTCTTTCTGCGTGCCCTTTCCTTTGCCGCCGGTGTAGGGCGCCGATGATGCGCCTTCGCCACCGTTGCCACCATTGTCGCTGGAGAAAATGATCAGCGTGTTTTTTCGCAGACCCTGTTTCTCCAGTGCTTGGATGAGTTTGCCGACCTGGTCATCGACCGAGACGATGGCGCCGGCCAGTTTGCGTCGCTCTCCCTTGGCGTTGGTTCGTTTCATCAAGCCTTCGGGGGCTTCGGTGCTGGGTGAGTGGACTGCTGCCGGGGACCAGTAGAGAAAGAAGGGGGACTTCTGATGTCGCTCGATGAAATTGACCATCGAGTTGCCATCGTAATTAGTCAGCCAAATCGTCTCGCCAGCTTCATTGAGACAGAAGTATTTCGAGGTGCGTAGTTTACGAATTTTGGCAGATTGCCCGGTGAGTTCTTTCTTGGTGTAGGTTTTTTTTGGCGGATCTTTGGCAACTTCAGCGAATCCTACTTGCAATGGCCCTTGTTTTTTTGAACCAAGATCCCATTTGCCAATGTGCCCGGTTACGTAGCCATTCCCGCTTAGAAATTCAGCCAGGGTGGGGCGATCTTCCGGGATCGGAAGTCCGCGAGACATCCCGTATTTTCCAAATCGCTGGGCGTATTGCCCCATGATCAGACTGCACCGACTCGGGCAACAGGGAGGGTTGGTGATGTAGGAAGCCGTGAAGCGGACTCCTTCCTTTGCAAGCCGATCAATGTTCGGAGTGGGGATGTCCTTGCAGCCGTAGCATCCAATGTCTCCGTAACCAAGATCGTCGATATAGATGAGGACGATGTTTGGCTTGGCGGCAAACAGGCTGGTGACTGATGCCACAATTGAGGTGAATAATAATAGGAGGAATTTCATGATGAAGGTTTTTGTTTTTTAGAGAGCCGGGACTACGGTTTTTGATTGGCAGGAGAAACACATCCCGTTCCCGGATCAAAAAGAGATCACCTCGAAACGGAGAATAAAACCTGAGTAGAGCTATTTCTTGTGAAGTGGGACCTTGAGCGCTCTGAGAACAAGGCTCGAAAGGAAGCGATTACCTTTCTCATTTAGGTGGACGCCATCCGAGGTGAAAATCCCTTTGGTGGAATTTTTGGGATTCTCCTTTTTAAGTTGGTTGAGAAAAGATTTTCGGAGGTCGAGTAGCTGGGATTGAGTTTCTTTGGCAACCTTCCGGCTGATGTTGGAGTACTGGTCGAGTCTTTTGTCATCGGGGTTGCTGCCGTCTGATTTTTCTCCGATGACAGTGGGAGTAGCAAGGATGACCCGGGCACCTGCTTTGTTAATCTTGGCGACCATGTCCTTGAGTCCGTTTTCAAACTCTTCAGGGGTCGTCCCTTTTTTGCCTCGGGCAACGACTTTGGGATGAGTCCAGTGCCAGACGTCGTTGATTCCGATGTAGATAAAAACAATGGTGGGCTTTTTTTGCAGGACATCCTTGTCGAGACGCTTTTGGCAGTCGGGGACCTTGTGCCCGCCTATGCCGGCTCCGATTACTTCGATATTCAGATCGGGGTGTGCCTTGGCAATGGCCGCGGAACTCAGGGTGATATAGCCGGTCTTGCGGACTCCGGCGGCGGTGATGGAGTCGCCGAGGAAGACGATGCGGTCGTTTTTCTTGAGTGGCTCCCGGGCCAAAGCGGCAGTGTTAAAGACGACGAGGAGGAAGAGATGGCTGACGATGCTGAGTGTTTTCATTTGGTGGGCTTGTGAGATTAATACGCAGGTCGTTCGATGGCTTATCTCCTCATTTCTGGGGAGGCCGTACTTTCAGGGCATACTTGGAATATTGTTTTTCGCGACCATCTTTCTTGAACCCGCCGGGGTGGCTGACGAGGAAGTTGTTTTCATCGATGAGCTTGATGAGGTAGTTGGCGGCACCTTCCGGGAGGGTTGCCGCCGACAACGAAGTATTCTTTCGGGGTGCGATCACTTATTTTTTTCGCTCTTTTTGGATCCTTTTAGGGAGTGAGATGGATTTTAATCCCTATTTTGCAGGAGGGGGCTTCTTCAAGCTGCCGGTGAATATTTGAAATGCCAGAGCATATTCTTTACAAAATCCAGAAATTGAAATAATCAAAATAATGCTCGACCCAATTGAGTCATTGAGAGGACGCGGTCTTTCCGTGACCGCGCAGCGGATTGCGGTGCTGCGGGCGGTGTCGGGGCGTCCGCATGGGACGGCGGATGATTTGGCGGAGGACGTTCGGAGGGAGATCGGGACGATTTCTCGTCAGGCAGTTTACAATGCTCTTGGGACTCTGGCGGCGCATGGTTTGATTCGGCGGATTCAGCCTTCTGGATCGGCGGCGAGGTATGAGGATCGGGTAGGTGATGATCACCAGCACTTGGTCTGTAGAAGTTGCGGAGAGATGGTCGATGTCGATTGTGCGCCCGGGGAGACGCCCTGTCTGAATGTCGTGGACGATGCGGGATATGAGATTGATGAGGCGGAAGTGGTGTACTGGGGTACCTGCCCTAAGTGCCTCAAGGCAAGGTAGGGAATTTTCACACAAACAAATACAAAAATGACAGACAACGATATTAGCAAGTGCCCGGTGATGAGTGGGGTAAATGCGCAAAACGCCGGCGGGAGCACCTCCAACCAATACTGGTGGCCGAATCAATTGAACCTGAAAATCCTGAGCCAGAATTCCGATCTATGTGATCCGATGGGCGAGGATTTTGATTATGCCGCCGAGTTTCAAACGATCGATCTCGAGGAGTTGAAAAAAGAGGTAGAAGAAGTGATGACGACCTCACAGGACTGGTGGCCGGCTGACTATGGCCACTATGGCCCCTTCTTTATTCGCATGGCCTGGCACAGCGCGGGAACTTATCGCACGTTCGATGGTCGCGGAGGAGCGTCGTCGGGATCGATGCGTTTCGCTCCGTTGAATAGCTGGCCGGACAACGTGAACCTGGACAAGGCGCGCCGCTTGCTATGGCCGATCAAGCAGAAGTATGGCCGTAAGCTTTCTTGGGCCGATTTGATGGTCTTCACCGGAAACTGTGCCTTGGAATCGATGGGTCTGAAGACGGCAGGATTCGGTGGTGGTCGGGAAGACATTTGGGAGCCGGAAGAGGACATTTATTGGGGACCGGAGACCGAGTGGCTGGCAGACGAGCGCTACAAGGGAGATCGCATTCTCGATGATCCTCTCGGCGCGGTGCAGATGGGTCTTATTTACGTGAACCCGGAGGGACCGAATGGAAATCCGAGTGCCTTGGAGTCGGCGCGCGACATTCGCGAGACCTTCGGCCGCATGGCGATGAATGATGAAGAGACCGTCGCTCTGATCGCCGGAGGTCATACCTTTGGTAAAGCCCACGGTGCCGCTGACCCTGACAAGTATGTCGAGCGTGAACCCGAGGCGGCTCCTCTTGCCGAGCAAGGACTAGGTTGGAAAAACAACTACGGAACCGGAAATGCCGGTGATACTATCGGGAGTGGATTGGAGGGCGCTTGGACCGAGACGCCAATCACCTGGGACAACAGCTACTTCGAGACCTTGTTCAAGTATGACTGGGATTTGACCAAGAGCCCGGCGGGCGCCCAACAGTGGATTCCCACTGATCCCGACGCTGCTGATCTTGTGCCCGATGCCCATGATCCCACCAAAAAGCACGCGCCGATCATGTTTACCTCGGACCTCGCTTTGCGAATGGATCCTGCTTACGCCAAAATCTCCCGACGCTTCCATGAGAACCCGGATGAGTTTGCCGAGGCCTTTGCCAAGGCGTGGTATAAATTGACCCACCGCGATATGGGACCGCCCGCACGTTTCCTTGGATCGATGGTTCCGGCTGAACCTGAAATTTGGCAGGATCCGACACCGGCAGTGGATCATGATTTGATCGATGATGCCGATATAGCCTCGCTGAAAGAGACCATTCTGAATTCCGGGTTGTCCGGTGCGGAATTGGTTCGCACGGCGTGGTCATCTGCCTCGACCTTCCGGGGCAGTGACCGACGTGGTGGCGCAAATGGCGCCCGGATTCGTCTTGCACCCCAGAAAGATTGGGACGCAAACTCATCGGACGAGCTCGCAAAAGTTCTCGGCGCGTTGGAGGAAGTTCGGACTGACTTTGGAAAACCCGTTTCTCTGGCGGATCTCATCGTGCTTGGTGGGTGCGCCGCCGTGGAAGCTGCTGCCAAGAGGGGTGGTCACGATGTGACTGTGCCATTTTCTCCCGGGCGGACCGACGCCACGCAAGAGCAAACCGATGTGGAATCCTTTGCGGTTCTTGAGCCGGCTGCTGATGGTTTCCGCAACTATATTAATTTGGAAAAAACGTGTCGCACACCCGAGCAACTGCTCATTGATAAAGCGCAATTGCTTTCCCTGACCGCTCCGGAAATGACGGTGTTGGTCGGTGGCTTACGCGCCCTCGATGCAAATGCTGATGGAACTGCTTTCGGTGTCCTCACTGGTAAACCGGGAACGCTGAGCAATGACTTTTTCGTGAACCTCCTCGATTTGGACGTGAACTGGGAGCAGTCGGAAAAGTGCGAGTTTTTCTTCGAAGCGAAAGATTGCTCTTCGGGCGAAGTTAAGTGGTCTGGCTCAGCGGTGGACCTTGTCTTCGGTTCCAACTCACAACTACGCGCCATCGCTGAAGTCTATGCTTGTGACGATGCCAAGGAGACTTTCGTGAAGGACTTCATCGTGGCCTGGGACAAGGTGATGAATCTAGATCGCTTCGATCTCCACGCTTAAGAACTTTCTAATATATTTAACCCGGTCAGTTCGCTGGCCGGGTTTTTCTTTCTTAAGCCAAAACAGATCTGCGGGACTGGCGATTCGAAGAAGACCTTCCTTGCAGCCAGGGACAAAGTGATGAACCTCGATCGTTTCGATCTTTACGCAAGGGAACGCTTATAAAGCTCAGCCCTCGGTCAGATTAATGGGCGGGTTTACTTCGTTTTTCGGGAAAGGTGTTCCTTCTCTGGTGGCACAATGCCCAAATTCCGACAAGCAGAGCGAGGGGGGCAAGGGTAAAGAAGACGGAGGAATAAGAGCCTGAGGATTCGAAGCTCCGTGCAAAAATCAGGGGTCCGGTTCCCGATGAAGCCACGGTCATTGTTTGGGCCACGCCTTGAATCTTTCCAAGGTGGCGTTTTCCAAAAAGATCCGCGAATCCGGCAAAGAAGATCACCGTGACCGCTCCGCTACCGATACCCAATGCGACGGCAACGGTAGAGATCAAACCAATTGACCCCGATGCCAGAGGAAACCCGATGAGGCAGGCGGCAAAGATGATCATCGCTCCGCCGAATATGTTGAGCACCGAAATTCTCTGCGCTAGCCAGCCGCAGTATAAGTTGCTGGCCAGTCCGGAGAACATCATGATCGCCAGAAACCAGTTCCGGATATCTTTGCTAAAGTCCAACGAGACCACCAATGATTCGCTAAAGAGGGTGATGCCGGTAAAGGCGAAATAATAGATCCCAATGCCAATCGTAAGCACCCAAAAGGCGGGCGACCGGAGCGCTTCGCGGAAGGGCATGCCTGTTGCGGTTTCGTCATCTTCTCCATGACCGTTCTGCGCTTGGGGATCACGAATCAGGAATGCCACCAGCAAGCTAATTCCCAAAATCACCGCAGCTAGGATTATCCAAACATTCCTCCACCCCAGTTGACCCAACAATGAATCCACCGACGGAATGGCTGCCACAAAGAGAAGGCTCGTTGCCACTGCAAAGATTCCCATTGCGGTGCTCAGTTTTTTCTTAAATGATTTTCCAACGATTGCGACCGCACTGAGAGAGAGGCTGCTTTGCCCCAATCCCCTCGTTAAAATTAACACGGGGAGAAGCAATCCCGGACCGGGAAGATGGGCGAGCCAGAAGACAGCCCCTGAGAAGGTTGCCAGCACTACCGTTGTCGTCCAGCGGAGACTTCGATCCAGAGCTGGCCCCGTCCCGAAAAGAAAGAGGGCCCCGAGGAACGTCGCCCAAAGATTCAGCTCGGCATAGGATGAGCGAGTTACTCCCAGATCGACCAAGAGCTGTTCGGTGATTAATCCAAGTCCCACCGTTCGGCCGGGGAGAGTTGCGACCATCGCCAGAGAAGCGAGCAAAAGGATCGTGCCTGCACCTCTGTCTTTTCGAAAGGGTCTATGAGTTGTCACCGGGAGTTTTTAATCAGTCTGCGAAGTGAGATGCAATTCAAGAACGCCTAAAGGTCAAGCAGGGAAGGGTATGATGGCATAAAGACGACCCTTGAAACCTATTCCGGTTACTTCGTGAACAAGTCGGGCGAGGAATTTGTCTTCGCGGTGATGATCAATAACCCCTTGGATTCGCCGGCGGGGATTGTGGAGAAGTTCCTCACCGTGCTCATGCTCAAAGAATGATGCGTTGGCCTTCGTCTAGGCTGCGTCGGCCGGCTTCGAGGATGGCGGTGGTGACGCGGGTCGTTTCGATGGTGGCGAGCGAGCTTTGCCAATCTTCCGGAGAGGATTGTCCGGCCTTGATCGAGGCCGCGGCTTCGAGAAAAGCGGCCACGCTGGCGTATCCGTATGAGGATTGTCCGGCGAATTTTCCACGCGCGTCGGGGGTATAGCGCATGAAGAGTGGGTTGGCCGAAGCGTAGCCGTCCTCGTCGGAGGTGAATTCGTAGCCGCGGTGGGCTTGGTCGATGCGTACTTCGCCATCGTGATGTAGGGCGAAGAATCGTTGCTGGGAGTGGACTTCGCCTTTGGCGGCGATCCAGGCTGAGGTGTAAACCGCGGTGGCACGGTTTCCGCTTTCGAGGTTTTGCCAATCGACGAGGAGGGTGATGGAGTCTTCGGTGGGGAAGCCGAGACTACGCGCGACACCTTCGGAAGCAGACGCCATCACGGAGATGGGGCGGGCCCGGCCTTCAAGAGTCCAGACATGGAAGTCGATGTGATGGGCGTTAAGATAGTAGCTAATGTCGCTGGAGATCCCGGCCCAGACGCGGAAGCTTTCGAGCTGAGATTTAGGCTGGCTCATGTAGCTGTTAAAGTACGAAGCCTCTCCGATATTACGGAGTTTATCGCGGGCGTCCGAGTAGATCGGGTCCCAGCGCTTGTGGACCTCCATCGCGATGAGAACGTCATTACTGCGAGCGGCCTTGATGAGTTGGTCGTGTTCGCTGGTGGTTTTAACGATGGGCTTGGCGACTAGAACATTAAGTCCTCGGTTTGCGGCCTCGAGGGCCATTTTAAAGTGGAGATCGTCGGGTGTGAAGACGAGGACGGCGTCTCCGGAATCAAGTTCGTCGAGTGCGGAAAGCCAGGATTTGGAGTCGT
The DNA here is from genome assembly GCA_002729295.1 of Verrucomicrobiales bacterium. Classification (GTDB taxonomy): domain Bacteria; phylum Verrucomicrobiota; class Verrucomicrobiia; order Verrucomicrobiales; family Akkermansiaceae; genus SW10. Next base: position 14,566 of record PBTU01000074.1, read on the forward strand.
GTTGATCGTCGGCAGGAAAGGAGCGAAAGCTGCTGTCGAGTCCGTAGCGTTGGGTGATGAGGCGGTCGAAGTGTGAGCGGATGTCGGGGAATTTTTCTCCGTTCGTGCCGGAGAGAAGGATGTCGCCGATGAGTCCACGATCGAGGAGGTCAAAGAGAGTGAGCCCAATGACGCCCGGTCCTTTGTCGGAGGTGCTTTCCGCGCCGTTGACGAAACCGGTGACGTATTCGCCGGTGCCAAGAACGAGGACCTTGGGAAGAGACATGAGCTTTTATTCGGAGACTTCGAGGTGGCGGCGATATTTGAAGGAGATGTGCAGGCGGTCGCCAAGCTCCTCGATCTTGAGTGGCCCGGAGACTTTGACCGTTTTGCCGACAAGAGATTCGAGATATTCTCGATTGAGTTCATCGGTATTGGCAAAGTCAGCGCTAATCGAGAAGGCGAATTCAGGTTCAGTGTCGTTGAGGATAAGATAGAATGTTCTTCCCGATTTGGAGGGCTTGAATCTGAGGATCTTTCCGGCTACCGCTACTTTCTGACCGCGCATGCTGCGGAGCTGTTGTTCGTCTTCCACGCCATAGACATCCTTTGGTGGTAGAATTTCCATTTCGTCGCGAATGGCAACGTCGGTATTATCGGGGACTTCCAGAAGGGTGGGAGATTTTAGAATGCCCACGAGAGTGACTTTGGTGCCGGGGTCGAGAGTGACCGATCCCCGCTTCAAGGTGACCTTGAGGGCGCTTTCCTTGAGGTGGATGGTTTGCCCCCCGTCCATGCCTTCGACTTCGCCGTTCACGAAGACCCATGCCCCGACGAAGCGTTGCAGGGAGCTGGGGTTGTCGCTTTCGACTTCAAGAATTTCTCCAGCCGATGGGCGACGCGGTTCGTCCGAACGGGGTCGGGCGGGAACGGGAGCCGGTTCGGGGGGCTTGATGATTTTGGGAGGGGTCTTGTCGGGATTTTTCGCGATGAGATTCGAAGACTTGGGTGGCTTTTCTTTTATCTTGTTGCCGGAAGTTTCGGTTTGAGGATCTGCTTTTGGTGGTTGGCTTTTGATCCACCAGAGACCGCCTCCAACCAGGCCGGCGAGAAGA
>PBTU01000075.1 GCA_002729295.1 Verrucomicrobiales bacterium
AAATCCTGTGGGGTCAGTTGGTAGGCGTAAACGGTCACGTAGCGTGCCGGAATGGTGAGAGCCCGGCAGAACGCTATTCCGAGGTGGGCGAAGTCACGACAAACTCCCTGACGGATTGACATTACGGAGTTTGCTGAAGATTGTTCATCGGTTGAGCCGGAAACGTAATTCACGTTTTGGGAGATCCAATTCGTGATGGATTCCACCTGTTGGTAGAGGGAATCCTGCGGCGGAAAGAGGCGGTCGGCTTCCGCCCGGAACATGTCCGACTCGCAGTAGCGGCTGGGGAAGAGGTAGGGGATGACCTCGGCGGAGAGTTGGCCCGGATTTATATTGATCAATTCATCCTGCGGGATTCGCTGGATCGAGGTTGATACCGTAGCCGAGTAGTCGATGGAGAGAAGGCCCGGGGTGTCGACGGAGATCCTTGAGAATCGGTTTTCTCCAAATCCCAGGGCCATTTCCTCATAGCCCACTGTCCGGCTGGTGAGAAGGCTCTCATTGGTGACCTCCTGCCCAGGCGTTTGCATGCAGTGCAGTGAGGAGATGATGGTGGCCGGGCCCTCAACTTCGTAGCCGAGATGCCCCGTGACTTTAAAATTCATGATTCATGGTCCTGCATGATCCGAGCCATGACTGTTGAGAGAAAGAAGAGCTTGGGGTGAAAGGAGCAGTTCTTCAGCCGTTTAGTTAGGCCTCCACGGTAAGTAGAAAAAAGAGAGAGGGATAGCCTCGATTCTCTTCAGGCTCTCTTTTAGGGGAGGCGTTTAGTTTGCAAGCTCTGCTTGCAGTTTTTCAATCTGGTCGCTGAGGGTTTCCCATTTGGAGTAGGCCATTTCCAGTTTTTTTGACGCTTGTTCGTAGGCGTTTGTGGCCTTCCGGAGTTCCTCGGCGTCACCGGAGATCTCGGGTTTTTCGAGGTGGGCGGAGATGGTGGCCTGGGCGCCTTCGAGGTCCGCGATTTGTTTTTCGACGGACTCGAATTCGTTTTGCAGGGGCTTGAGGACCTTGTTGCGTTTTTCTCGGATGGCGGCCTCTTTTTTGCGGCGTTCCTTGGAGCTGAGTTGAGGCCCTTTGGCGGCCGCTTGTTTGGCAAATTGGGAGGGAGCCGGGGAAGTGCGTTCTTTCACTTCCTTCTCATCCTCTTCGGTTTTTTCGAGGTAGTAGGTGAGATTGCCAGCAAACATGCGGGGGTCTTCGTTGGGGCGGAATTCCATCGTTTTCTGCACGATGGGGTCGAGGAAGTTCCGGTTGTGGGAAACGATAAGAAGAGTGCCGGGGTAGTCGATGAGAGCCTTTTGCAGAATGTCCTGTGACTGCATGTCGAGGTGGTTCGTTGGCTCATCCAGGATTAGGAAATTGGCTGGGCGAACGAGCATGCGGACGAGGGCGACGCGGGATCGTTCTCCACCGGAGAGGACGCCGACTTTTTTGAAGACATCGTCGCCTTTGAAAAGAAAGCAGCCAAGGACGTCGCGAGCAGACATCTTTGACCCGCGGGTTTGGATCTGCTCGACGGTTTCGAGAACGGTAAGATCGGGGGCGAGTTCGTCGGCGTGGTTTTGGTTGAAGAATGAGGGCTTGGATTTGGGGCCAAGTTCGTGGTGGCCGGACGACGGCTGTTCCTCGCCGGTGATCATGCGGCAGAAGGTTGATTTTCCTGCACCGTTGGGGCCGACAATGGCGATTTTCTCTCCGCGGGTCACTTCGAGATCGAGGTCGCGGAAGACGATGAGCTCGCCGTATTGTTGGGCGGATTTTTCGAGCTTGGCGACAAGATGGGTCGAGGCCGGAGGGTCGGGAAAGCGGAAAGACATCACGGCGTCCTCGGCATCGATCTCGATACGTTCGATCTTGGCCAGGTGTTTGATGCGCGACTGTACTTGGGAAGCTTTGTTGGCCTGAGCGCGAAAGCGGTTGATGAATTGCTCGGTCTTGGCGATCTCTCGGTCCTGATTGACTTTTTGTTTGCGTAGATTGTCCTGACGTTCCTTAAGTTGGGTTTCGTAGGAAGAATAGTTTCCCGTGAATTCCTCGGCGCGGCCGTGGTGGAAGGCGATGGTGCGGGTGGTGAGGCCGTCCATCATGGAGCGGTCGTGGGAGATGAGAACGATGGCACCTTTGTAGGAATGGAGGTAGTTTTCCATGAAGCGCTGGGCTCCGATGTCGAGGTGGTTGGTCGGTTCGTCGAGGAGGAGGACCTCGGGCTCGGAGAGGAAGAGCTTGGCCATCGCGATGCGCATTTGCCAGCCACCGGAAAATTCGCCGCAGTCGCGTTCGAGGTCGGATTGCTTGAAGCCGAGGCCGCTGAGAATGGCCTGAATACGGGGACGCATGCGGGTGGGATCGTGGCCGTCGAGCTGGATTTCCAGCTCGCCGATTTTATTGAGGAGATCCGAGTAAGGGGCGGAACGGGGATCGAGATTAGGGAGGTCTTTCTCGAGACGGGCCACTTCCTCCTGAATGGCCTTTGTTTCAGCGAAGGCGGATTCGACTTCGTCGTAGAGTGAAATCCCGGTGATGTGGATGCCTTCCTGCGGGAGATAGCCAATGCGGTGGTGCTTCGGTTTGTTGATCTCTCCGGCGTTGGGGAGGAGGACTCCGCCGATACATTTCATGAGAGTCGACTTGCCTGCGCCATTGTGTCCAGCGAAAGCCACGCGCTCCTTATCTCCGATGGAGAAGGTGAGATCCTTGAAAATGACACGGGGTCCAAATTCAACGCGAAGATTTTTGACGGCGAGCACGGGGGAGGGGTAGTCCAGACCGGCACGCTTGGGAAGGAGTTTTGGCGTGATTGAATTCGTCACCTCGCTGGAGAGAACCAGATCTTCTTTTGCTCGGAGTGGGAGTCGCTGTTGATGAGCTCGCGGGAGTCTTTGTGGCGCGCCGCCGGAGTGAGCTTATTTAAAGCTCACCGTGAGCGAGTCGTATCCGTTGACTCGCGTGTAGGTGGCTTGTTTTTCAACGTGTCTGGTCTCCTCGAGAATCTTGATCTTGGCTGATCGTTGCGCGAGGGCGTTGATCAGGGTGCGGGCGAGGAGGCGGGCGTGTGCGGCGCCGAGGCAGAGGTGGGGGCCGAAGCCGAAGGCGACGTGTGGGTTTGGTTTACGGTCGAGCTGAAATTTGTGAGGGTTTTGGAAAACCTCTTCGTCTCGGTTGGCGGATGACCAGCAGAGCGAAACGCGACCGTTTGGTGGAACGGTGACTCCCCGGACATCGCTTGTCTCCGGGCAAACCCGGCCGAGGTGGGTAATCGGAGCGAGCACACGAAAGAATTCCTCGACGGCGTGGGTGACTTTTTTCGGCTCTCCGCGAAGTTCGGTGAGAGTTGCGGGATGCTCGGCGAAGTAGGCAATGATTCCGGAGATTGTATGGATCACGGTATCGCGTCCGCCAGCGAAGACCAGGTTGGCGTAGCCCATCATTTCGTCGCGCGTGAGTGGGCGGTCCTGATAGCTCGCTTGGGTGAGGGCGCTGAAGAAGTCCAGGCCGGGGTTTGCTTTGGCTTCGTCGAATTTCTGATGGAGGTAGGGTTCAAGGCCGATGTCTTCGTCAGGCGAATTGGGATCATGGAAGACATGAATACCCCATTTGATCCAGATTTCGGCTTCGGACTCAGGGACGTCGAGGAGATAGGTCAGGGCGTGTGACTGGAGCGGGAGCGCGAAGTCGTGAACGATTTCGACGGAGTCATTTCCGCCGGCTTCGTCGAGGAGTCGCGTGATGAGTTGCTCGACCTTTTCGATGACTTCGGGAAGTTTGGCTCGCTTGAAAAATGGATCGATGAGTTTGCGGTATTCCTTGTGCTCGGGAGGGTTGGTTTCGATAGGAAGTTGCCGCATGCTACGGAGGTCTTCCTCGGAAGGTATGGGAACGCGAAAGGGGGCATCGGAACTGAAGGTCTGCCAGTCCTTGGCCGCGGCCCGTACGTCAGCGTGACGCAGAATCATGGGGAGGGACTCGCCTTGGAAAGGGCAGGTGAGAACGCCGTCGTCTTTGCGGGCTTTCTCGAAGGGATCGGAGTCGCTCATGGGGAGAATTACTTTTCGTTACGGATCGATTCAAGGAGGCCTAGGAGTTCTTTGACTTTTTCGGGGTGTTTTGCGGCGAGGTTGTTGGTTTCGCCGAGGTCGTCTTTAAGATTGTAGAGTTGAATCTTGGGAAGAGTCTTGAGAACCTTTTTGTCGATTTTTGAAAATCCGCCGGAGCCGGGTCCGGTGATGAGTTTCCAGTCACCGGAACGAACGAGAAAGTGACTTTGTCCGGCTCCCATCACGATGGGCTTGCGAGGGTTGACTTTTCCTCCTCTGAGAACGGGAAGGAAAGAGACGCTGTCGGGTGCTTGTCCCTTGGGAATTTCCGCGCCAGTGAGATCAGCGAAGGTGCGGAAGAGGTCGGTGAAACAGATGGTCCGGTCAGCAGTTTGTCCGCTCTTAATGGCGGCGGGCCAGCGTATGATGAGGGGCATGCGGTGCCCCGCTTCCCAGGCGTCGGCTTTCATCCCGCGCAGGCCGCCCGAGCTGTCGTGTGAGAATTTTTTGGTATCGATGTCATACCAAACCGGCCCGTTGTCTGCGGTGAAGACGACGATGGTGTCTTTTGCCATTCCTGTTTTGTCGAGGGCTCCGAGAATCTTACCGATTTCCGCGTCGATCATATGGGTGAAGTCGCCGTAGAGATCAACTTTGGTGGTGCCGACGAATTCCTTGGTAGGCAACCACGGGGTGTGTGGGCCGGGATAGGCGAGGTAGAGCATGAGGGGCTTTTCTTCATTTTTGGCGGCGTGTTTTTCGATGACGGAGATCGCCTCGGTGGTGAAACGGGGCGTGACTTCCTCGAGTTTGAGGTCGGGAGAAATGCCCCCAGCGCGCCAGAACTTTCCTTGGATCGGTGACCAGCCTTTGGTGTTGTTAGCTTCGATTCTTAAAGACGGCGGCATGACGGCCTTGTCGCCACGGATGTAGAAGTAAGGTGGAATATCAGTGGAGGCCCGGATGCCGAAGAAGGTGTCGAATCCACGATCTGCCGGTCCGCCACTCAGAGTGCCTTCGAATTTCCTATCCTCGAAAAACCCGAGGTGCCACTTGCCAACCATTGCGGTGTGGTAGCCGTTCTTTTGCAACATTCCGGGGAGAGTGAGGCGGTCTTTATCGATGACAGCATTGTTTTTCCAGGCGATACGCTTGCGAAAGGGATAGCGTCCGGTCATCAGGCCGTAGCGCGAGACGTGGCAAAGCGGACCCGGCGCATGGGCGTCGGTAAACTTCATTCCGTCGGCGGCCAGCTTGTCGATGTGCGGCGTGGGGATTTTGGAATCGGGATTAAAGCAAGTCGGATCACCATAGCCCATGTCGTCGGTGAGAATGATGACAATGTTGGGCTTGTCCGCAGCGAGGGCGGAGCCGAAACAGAGGAGGGAAAGGGTGAGTTGCTTGAATGCGGTCATTGCAAAAGTCTAGGACGATTAGTGAGATGAAAGAAAGATACGAAGAAAGGCATTTGAACCTTTCCAATCGGCAGGATTGTTCATGGAATAAAGGGATGCGGAAGATTGCGATCGCTTGCTTGTTGGTGGGGCCAATTTTGTCTGAAGAGGGCCCGGATTTCTCGACAGAGATTTTGCCGATTCTTTCGAACAAGTGTTTTGCCTGTCATGGGCCGGATGCGAAGAAGGACGAGGTGCGGTTGGATTCGTATGAAGGGGCGACGGAGGATCTGGGTGGGTATTCTGCAATTGATTCGGAGAAGCCAGAGAATGGTGAATTATTAATGCGCATCCATGATGAGAAGGATCCCATGCCGCCGGAGGATGCCGAGAAGCAATTGACGAAGGCCGAGCGGGCATTGCTGTCGCGATGGGTTAAGAGCGGTGGGAAGTATGCCGAGCATTGGGCTTTCGTAAAGCCCGGGATTGTTGAAGGTGGAAGTATTGATCGTTTGGTGGAGGCGAAACTGAATGGGAAAGGGTTCGCTCCGGAAGCAGATCGCCACACGCTGGCGCGACGCGTGGCCATGGTTCTGACTGGGCTGCCGCCGGAGAAGGGGCAACTGGAGGCGTATGTTGGAAGTGGTGATTTTGAGGAACTGGTCGATCAGCTGTTGGGTAGCGAACGATTTGGTGAGCATCAGGCACGGTATTGGTTGGATGCGGTGCGGTATGGCGATACCCATGGCTTGCACCTTGATAACAAGCGCGGGATTTATCCTTATCGTGACTGGGTGGTGAAAGCCTTTAACGAGAATTTGCCTTTTGATGATTTTATCACCTGGCAGTTGGCGGGGGATCTTTTGGAGAACCCAACCGTGGCTCAACGCGTGGCGACGGGATACGTGCGGATGAATGTTTCGACCGCGGAAGGCGGAGCGATTCCGGCGGAGTTTCAGGCGAAGAATAGTTTCGATCGCACCGAGAATTTTGGAACGATCTTTTTGGGGATGACTTTGAACTGCGCGCGGTGTCATACCCATAAGTACGACCCGATTGTGCATGAAGAGTATTACCAGTTGATGGCTTTCTTCAATAGCACTAGCGAGAGCCCGATGGATGGGAACAAGTATGAATACAAACCAGTGATGAAAGCGCCGGCGAATGCAGCGGCCTGGAAACAGTGGGATGCTTATGTGAAAAAGCGAGAGGCCCTGAAAGCAAGAGGTGAAGGAGACTTTGCGGAAGTGGCAAAGAAATTGGATGAGGAAAAAGCCAATTTGGAAAAAGCATTTACCACGACATTGGTAGCAGAGGAGTTGAAGAAGAAGCGGGAGACCAAGGTGCTTCGGCGTGGAGAATACAATGAACCGATGGGCGAGCCGGTTTCGCGGGGTGTCTTTGAGGTGTTGAATCCTTTTCCCAAAGATGCTCCCAAGAATCGTCTCGGTTTGGCGCAGTGGACAACTTCGCGGGAAAATCCTCTTGTGGCGCGGGTCTTGGTGAATCGATTTTGGCAGTCGGTGTTCGGCGCTGGTCTGGTGCGGAGTCCGGAGGATTTTGGGCTACAAGGAAGGCAGCCGACGCACCCCAAGTTGCTGGATTGGCTTGCGGTTGATTTTCAGGAGAGCGGTTGGGATTACAAGGGGCTGATGAAGATGATGGTGATGAGCAAGACCTTCCGACAGGACTCCGTGCGGAGGGCTGATTTGCAGGATCTGGAGAATCTCTTGCTGGGTCGTGGTCCGAGTTATCGTCTTGATGCCGAAGTGATTCGTGACCTCGGGCTTTGGGCGGGGGGATTGTTGGATCCCACGATGGGAGGCGAGGGTGTGAAACCCTTCCAGCCCGGAGGAATGTGGGCGGCCTTGTCCCATCCGGGGAGTAACACCAAAAAGTATGTTGCCGATAAGGACCAGCGGGTCTTTCGGCGGAGCTTGTATGTTTATTGGAAACGAACGAGTCCTCATCCCATGATGACGCTCTTTGATGCGCCTAGCCGGGAGGTGAGCTGCGTGCGCCGGACGAGTGGAAATACGCCCTTGCAATCACTGGCGCTCTTCAACGAACCGCAACGCGTGGCGATGGCGCAAGGTGTCGCGTCACGACTGTTGTCGGAAAAGAAGAATGATGCCGAGAGAGTGAATCAGCTCTTTCAATGGATTGCGTGTCGGGACGCGTCGGAGCATGAACGGATGGTTTGTTTGGAACTTCTGAAGCAGGCCAAAGATGCCAAACATGACGAAAAATCTGCTTGGAGCCAGCTCGCCGGTACGGTGTTGGCGAGCGATACAACAATCTTACTCTATTAAACTTGATGAACGAATTTGGAATTTTTCAAGAGAATGGCCTGAGTCAAACCCGCCGCCAGCTTTTTGGCCGCGCTGCTTTGGGGCTGGGAACAGCCTCGCTGGCGCAGTTGATGGGGCCGAGTCTACAGGCGGCCACGACAAGTGAGGGGATGCATCACAAGGCGACCGCCAAGCGGGTGATTTACCTCTTCATGAGTGGTGGTCCGAGCCAGCATGACATGTGGGATTACAAGCCGAAGATGCAGGGGATGTTCGGGAAGGATCTTCCGGAGTATGTTCGCGATGGTCAGCGCATCACGGGGATGACATCGCGTCAAAAGACTCTCCCGGTGTGCCCTTCAAAATACAAATTCACGAGGCAGGAGAATAACCAGGACGGAGTCTGGGTAAGTGAGCTTCTTCCGCATACTGCCAAGGTGGTGAAGGATCTCTGCGTGGTGCACACGACCTTTACCGAGGCAATCAATCACGATCCGGCAATTACCTACATTCAAACAGGAAGCCAGATTCCGGGTCGTCCGAGTATGGGGTCTTGGTTGAGTTACGGTTTGGGAAATGTGAATGAAAACCTGCCTGGTTACGTTGTGATGCATGCCAAGTCATCGCACGCGGAGCAAAGTTTGTTTGGGCGTCTTTGGGGGAGTGGTTTTATGCCATCGGAATATCAAGGTGTTCTTTTGCGTAGCCAAGGAGATCCGGTATTGTATTTGGGGAATCCCAAGGGCGTTTCACGGTCGGACCGACGCAATCAACTTGATGCGCTCTCTGCATTGAACTACGAGCAACATCAGCGGCTCGGTGATCCGGAGATTCTTTCTCGGATCAAACAGCACGAGATGGCGTATCGCATGCAGACCTCCGTTCCTGAGTTAATGGATTTATCGAGTGAGTCTGATGAGACATTCAAGCTCTACGGAGAGGAGGCCCGGCAGGCGGGAACCTTTTCGGCGTGTTGTCTGAACGCCCGTCGTTTGATTGAGCGAGGGGTGCGCAATGTCCAAATTTTTCATCGTGGCTGGGATGCTCATGGTAATCTTCCTCGCGAACACGAATCGCAGTGTAAGGACATCGATCAAGCCTGTGCGGCCTTGATTATCGACTTAAAACGCAAAGGCATGTTGGAAGATACGCTTGTAGTTTGGGGCGGGGAATTCGGGCGGACGGCTTATTGTCAGGGTGGTTTGAAGAAGGAGAATTATGGACGTGATCATCACCCGCGTTGTTTCACGACCTGGATGGCAGGTGGCGGAGTGAAGCCGGGGATTACCTATGGCAGGACCGACGACTTTGGTTACAACATCGCTGATGCCGATGGGAATCCGCTCAAGCCGGATAAGGAAAAGCACACACCGGGAACGATGCATATTCATGATTTGAACGCGACGATTCTACATCTCCTGGGGATTGATCATAAAAAGTTGACGTATCGCTACCAGGGGCGTGATTTCCGCCTCACGGATATTCACGGGCATGTGATCAAAGAACTGCTCGCCTAGAATTTTCAGTCTCGTCTGGCTCTTACGAAAGAGTAAAGGTTGGTCCAGCTGTTGTTTTCGCCCCACGCGTTCGGGGTCACTCCCTGCCAGACGACGTGCACTGAATGATTGAGCCCTGGGACTTGGTCGGCATCACCGTCACGTTCGGCTACTTGTGTTCGTCGTCGGTTTTGTCCTCTTTGCAGGAAAGGAGATAGGCGACCATGTCGCGCATTTCCTGTTTGTTGAGAATGCCAGCCATGGGTGGCATCGCGGAGACGGGGGTGGTCTGGCTGGCGATCTTCTCGGGAGCGATGACGGTGACTTTCTGCTCGATCTTCACGCGGGAGTTTCCTTTGTCATCCTTGGTGAGAATGGTGCCGGTGATGGCGGTGCCGTCCTTTAAGGTGATGGTACCCAAGCCGAATCCTTCGGCGACTTCGGCACCGGGATTGACGAGGGAGCGGAGGAGGTATCTGGCATCCTTGGACTTGCCAATGGCTCCGAGTTCGGGGCCGACGTCGGCCCCGACGCCGTGCATGGTGTGACAGCGTTGGCATTGCGCGATGCCGTGGCCGTAGAAGGCGGCCTTTCCTTTGGCGACGTCGCCACCGGTTTCACAAAGAACGTTCCATTCGGCGAAGGGATCATCTTTGGGAAGTTTGGCGCGGAAGTCGGCCAGGGCTCTCTTGGCTTGTGGTGACTTGGAGGCTTCGGCTGCCATCACGACATCGAGGGCGAGTTCGGCCTCGAGTTTGTTCGCGGCGAGTTTTTTCAGCTCGGCGGCGATAAGCTTTCCTGCTTCGGGCTTGTTGATTGTGCCGAGAGTTTTGATGGTGAGTTGCTTTTCGGCGAGGGTGGTTTGTTTGTCTTTCAGCGTGTCGGCGAGAAGTTTGAGGGACTGCGCTCCGGGGTTGAGGAAGACCAGTAGCGAGCGGGCGCGGCTGCGGATCTTATCGCTCTTGTCGGAGACGAGGGCACTCAATTCATCTTTCCACTTTGGGTTTTTTTTCTCAAGTGGAGCGAGGATATTGAGAGCTTCGAGTCGAGCGTCTTCGGGAGCGTCTTTGGCATTGAGGTAGCCTTTGAGCTGAGCTGAGCTGATAACGAGTTTGTCCTGGCCGACGAGCTTGAGGGCGCGGGCAAGGAGTTCGGTCGCTTCCTTGTCAGTATGCGCGGACTTGAAGTAAGGTTGCAGTTGCTGGATGAGAGTGGCGGGCAGTTTGGTGCGACCCTTGGGCAGGGTGCGGGCGAAGCCGGTGACGGGATCTCCAACTGGCGGGTTGTTCCAGTCGAGCAAGGTGGTGATGGCGTCGCGGCGGATACGCTTGTCGATTGAGGAATCATTNACGATGTCGACGATGACCTTNAGGTCTTGCGGCCGGGCGAGAGTCCAGGCTGCGTGAAGGGCCCGGCGCGCGCTGAGCGGGTGGTNNTTCACTTCTGGAGTGACGCGCTTGGCAATAGCGTGGGNACGTTCGGAGAGAGCGGCGTAGGCTCCGACGACGTTTTCATCGTAGGCTCCGCGGATCGCTTCCTGGCGAACGGCTTTGTCGGTGTCGTCGAAGAAGACAGAGATCTCGGATGCTTGTTGGCGGCGGAGGGCCACGACGGCGGCGCGTCGGACGGCAACGGATTTGTGAGATTTGAGCGCAGCGAGCTCGGAAGCTTTGGCCGCTTTGGCCAGGACCATAATGCCGCTGTGGCGAACGACGACGTCTTTGTCGGCATTGCGTTCGAGGAAGGCGATGGCGGGTTGGACGGCCTTACTTTCCCTCGCATTGGCAAGCGCAATGGCAGCGAGTCCGCCGACGCGGGTGGATGAATCGTCAATGGCGGCGATGAGCTCGCCACGGTAGGCCTGGCTATGATCTGCGTGGTTGCCGAGGACGCGCGCGGTGTTGGCACGGATTTCCATTTCCTTGTCCAAAAGAAGTCCTTTGAGGTTGGACAGAAGCTTGGGGTCCTTTTGTGCAAGTTGGCCGATCCCCCAGAGTCCGTGGATGCGGCGGAGGAGTGGGTTTTCAGTTGCGAGGGCTTTCTGGAAGATGGCAAGAGATTCCTTGCCACGCTCGGCAAGGGCGTATTGCGCGCGGCAGCGGACCCGCTGGTCGGCGTGGTCGAGAAGGGTCTCGAGCTTCTTGGAGTCAATGTTTTGGAAGCCCTTAGCGAAGAGTTCAGCGACCTCCTTCACGGCGGCAGCATTGTCCTTTCGGTCGCCCGTCATGGCGTAGATGTTTCCTTTGTTTGGTCTGCTCCATCCTCCGCCGTAGTCGGAGATGTAAAGCTTGCCGTCGTAGCTCCAATCGATGTCGGTGAGAGCGATGCCCTTCAGGAAGACCTCCTGGGTTTTGAGTTTGAATTCCGCACCATTGGGTTCGAGGGAAAAGTTTTCGATGACGCAGCGGTCGGCATTGGCGACGTATCCAACGACGAAGAAGTTTTTGTCGAACTTGCTCGGCATGGTGGTTACGCCCGGGTTGTAGGCTAGGCCGCAGGGACCGTTGACGGAGTATGCGATGGGTGGATTGACGAAGGCGGGCTGGCGGTCGTGACGGGTTTCCCAGATACCTTCGTTCATCCAGGCGTCGATTTGATCTTCTTTACGGGGTGGCTTTGAGCCGAGGTGATCCCAGGCGACGCCGCCGAAGGAGGCGAGCGTTTGGTGTCCCATGCGCCAACCGGTGTCGCCGTGTTCGACGAGGTAGAGGATGCGTTCACGGTCGCCCTGGTCGTAGTCGTTGTCGACGGTGAAGAGGTTGCCGAAATTATCGAAGACGATCTCCTTCGGATTGCGGAGGTTGATGTAGAATTCTTCGAATTCCGTGCCGTCGGGATTGCTTCGAAAGACTCCGCCGCTGTCGGGACGAGAGAACGTTTTACCATCTTGATAGACGTGGTAACCGCGGTCGCCGATGGACCAATAGAGTTTGCCGTCGGGGCCGAAGGCGAAGCCGTTCAGGTCGTGTCCGGAGAAGCTCACGCGTACGCCGAAGCCGTCGACGAGGGTTTTCACTTCTTCGGCTTTTCCGTCGCCATCGATGTCTTTGAGGCTGTAGACGCCGGGGATCATGGCAAAGTAAACGGTCCCATCTTTTTCAATGAGGCCGCCGGAGGGGCCTGCGAGGGGTTCGTTAAAGTCTCCACGGAAAACGGTGGTCTTGTCGGCTTTGCCATCGCCGGTGGTGTCTTCGAGGACTTTGATGACCTCGGATTGGTCGTCGAATTGATCCCACTTGAGAAAATCGGGCTCCATGCCGGACCACTGCTTGTGGTAGGCCTCGCGGTCTTTGAGAGTCATGGTGGAGATGTCGCCATTGACGCGGTCGCGGAGATAGCGGTTGTTTTTTCCGCCGTGGCGAATGTCTTGCACCTGAACGCGCCAGCGGTGGGTCTCGGCAGCATAAACGCGGTTTTTTCCGTCGATGCAAATCGCGGTGACGTTGTTGACCTGATCCGCCGTAGCGAATTGGGTAATTTTTGTTCCCTCGGGAATGTGAATTTTGGGGAATTCAGGCGAGGGCTTGATTTGGGCCTGAAGAGGAAGGGCGAGTGTGAAAGCGGTGGCGCGTGTGAGAATCGGGACGTTCATGAATGCAGTGAGGACATACGGGCGGAAGGGCGGGGAAGTTTCACTGATTGGGGGTGTTATATGCAGAGCTTCAGGGGAGCATACTTGGAGGTTGTTTGCTGAAATCGGGGCGTTTGTGAACTATTTTGAGCTGGGAGTGGAGGAGAGCCGCTTATGTTTGGGAGTTCCTGCACGCGATGTCGATGACGAGGATAATCTCTGCCTTGGCTGTGTTGGCCGTGCTTGCCATTGATGACCTTGGGTTTCTTGAACCCAAGTTTCGACAGCCTCTGGAGCTTTTATTTACTCTCGCAAGATCGTTGAGTTTGACGGAGTATTCC
>PBTU01000076.1 GCA_002729295.1 Verrucomicrobiales bacterium
ATATGCCCAGGTCTTGCTCAGCGCCCACGAATTAATCCAAATCCAGTAGTCCCCATGAAATTCCTCGAACACGAACTCGCGTACCGCCGGACGATGCAGTCCCAGATGACCCGCCGCGATGCGCTTGCAAAAATGGGTGCCGGAATTGGGAGTATTGGTCTGGCAAGCATGTTTGGAAACAACGCCCTCGGCGCTGAAACCTCGGCCAATCCCCTCGCACCAAAAGCCCCGCACTTTGCCCCAAAAGCGAAGCGGCTCATTCAATTGTTCATGCCCGGCGGGCCCTCGCAAGTGGACACCTTCGACTACAAGCCGATGATCGCCAAGCACGCCGGCGAACGACCGGAAAGCGTCAATCGCAAGTCGCTCCGCAATACCAAGTTGGGCCTGATGCCCTCGCCCTTCGGATTCAAACAATATGGCGAATGCGGAAAATGGGTCAGCGATATTTTCCCGGAAACTGCCAAGTGTGTCGACGACATCACCTTCATCCACTCGATGCACACCGACATTCCCGAACACGCCGGTGGCATCCTCATGACCAACCTCGGCGCACTGCAACCCAACCGCCCGAGCATGGGCTCTTGGCTGACCTACGGACTCGGCGCGGAAACCGAAAACCTTCCGGGCTTTGTCGCGATGTCCCCGCGCGCCCAGCCCCGTGGAAAGATTGCCAACTGGGGCAACGCATTCCTTCCCGGTGCCTACGCCGGATCTTATGTGAACATTCAAGGCATGAAACCGGATGCGGTCATTCGTGATTTGAAGAACTCCAATCTCTCGCGGGAAGAACAACGCAAGCAGGCCGACCTCCTAACACAAATCAACAAGCTTCACCTGGAACGTCTCGAGCAGGATCAAAACCTTGAGGCTGGCATTCAGGCCATGGAGATGGCTTTTCGAATGCAATTTTCGGTGCCGGAGGTTTTCGATGTTTCGAAGGAGAGCGAGGAGACCCGGAAGCTATACGGAGAAAGCGAATTTGCGAAAGGCTGCCTTATCGCCCGACGTCTGGTTGAGGAGGGTGTGCGCGTCGTTCAGCTTTCACATTCGATCGACGGCTATGATATTGCCTGGGACACGGGTCATGGAGACATCGCCGGCGGTCATGCAAAGCTTGCCAAAGCCTGCGACCAGGGAATCGCCGCGCTTTTGAAAGATCTCGAAGGCCGCGGCCTGCTCGAAGAAACGCTCGTCGTCTGGGGCGGTGAATTTGGACGCGCTCCCACTTCGGAAGGCAAGAAAGGTCGTGACCACGATCACTACGGCTACACCACCTGGATGGCCGGCGGCGGTGTGAAGAAAGGATTCAGCTACGGCTCCACCGACGAATTTGGATTGTCGGCCGTCGAGAACCGCGTCCACGTCCATGACATGAACGCAACCATCCTCCACCTCATGGGACTCGACCACAAGAAGCTCACCTATCGTTACTCCGGAAGAGACTACCGCCTCACCGACGTCCACGGTCACGTCGTACACGATATCATCGCTTAGTACGAGGGTGCCAACTCCTCCCCGGGGAACGCGGTCTGGGGAGTGGGCGGAGGAACATCGTCTCGAGGAGCACTGTAATTTGACTTGAACGCGAATTCTTACAGTATCGCGGACATGCTCGTTGAACGTAAATGCCACCTCGTGTTCTTCGCTCTTTGCTCTGGGATTTCCTCGAACGTTTTGGGCGAAGAAAGCATGAAAGACATGCTTGAAAAAGCAGACCGCTTAATAGAGTCGATCTATAAGGCCGGAGATTTCATAAGCGAAGTCATTTCCTCAGCGAAGGTAAGGGAACGGTCCTGCACATGCGAAAGTACATGCTAAGAAACCTCCCGAATCACATGCCAGCGGGACCAAGGTAACTTCTCCTCTCTCCTATGAATGCGGCGGATCGATGGGGCCTGGCTTGGCAGGGGCGACTTTTGGGGTGTCACCGTCTGCATTGGCATCCGCGTCGCCATCACAGGCAGCTGCGGAGAGGGCAATACCCGCTGCAGCGGCGCTTGCGAGAAGTCGTTGGGCTTTGTGGGAATGCCCAAAGCGCTCGCGGCGGATGGTGAGCGAATTCTTATCGTGAATGCGGTAGACAACATTGCGGACTTCGTCATCGCGGAAGAACTCGCCGCCTGCTTTGAAGATGCGATGCCAGAGGTGATAGTCGTCAGCTCCGAGGCCCACGGCGCGCTCCTGGTAGTTTCCGGCTTTCCGGGCGATGCTGGTGCGCATCAAGACACTTGAGTGAGGTAACATGTTATCGTCCGAATTTCCGGTGAACATCGTTTCGATTGGCTTGTTTGGCCAATGCAGGCGAGGAGTAATTTCCCCATCCTGCAAGGTATTCAGCATGCAGCCGTAGACATCAGCTTTTTCTCTTTCGAGAGTCTTCACCGCGCGCTCAAGGTAGTTGGGGAGAAGCTGATCGTCATAGTCGAGCGGCTTGTAGTATTCCGTGTCGCATTGCTCGAGGGCCTCGCGATGGAGCCAACTGCAGTGCTCGATGTCCGCCTTCAAACCAGTGCAGATCAGTGGCAAGTCAAAGCGCTTGGCAAGTCGTTCGCCCAAGGCCCATGGTCCGTCGACGAGAAGGACGACTTTAAATTTACGATAAGTCTGCGAGGCAATACTGTTAATGGCATCGTCGAGATAAGCAGGGTCAACTCCATCGTGAATCCGCACGCCGAAAGTCACGGTCGCGTCCTCATGGTGCAGCGAGGTGTGGGTCAGGACTCCTAGAGTCTGTCCGTAGGCGCGCACGTAATTGGACCCGAGCGAAAGGTCGTCCACCGAAGCGAGACACTTCACGGGATCGAGCTTAGCCGCTTTCAAAATAGCGCGGTTCGCGATCTTGGCGAGGCGCTTAGGATTCTCGTGCCAATCGATGAGAACACCGTTTTGTCCTTTCTTGATGAATCTCGCGATGCCGCAGTCTTTCGTCACGACAACGGGAATTCCACAGCTCAACGCCTCCGCGGCAGTGAGTAAAAATCCTTCGCGCTTGCTATTCCCGAGCAGGACATGGCAGCCCTCAAGACGATGGCGATAATTGAAGGCGTCGAAATCGAGTGGCCGCACATCAAGACGATCCGCCACGCCGAGTTTCCGCGCCAACTTGTAAACCTCTTCCATCGCTTCGCCTTGCATCCGGAGCGTGTAATCCAGACCTGCAGTCTCCGCACCGGTCCAAGCCCGCACCACGATGTGCGGATTTTCCGCCAAGAGATATGGCAAGGTCATGAGACCCTTATCCTTAAGCGGACGCCCCATCCAGCCGACCACAAGACGGCCCTTGGGATCCAAATTTCCTTTCGCCATGCAAAACTCGGTTACCGGAGGAGGGAGAATTCCGCCGGAGGTGTGGCCATTCTCCTGAATCCAATCGCCGTAGCGATTCATGACTTGCTGGGAAACGCCCGCCACTGTCATGCCACGACGGCCTTCGTAGGCGTTGCTGAAATAGCGCCAGCCGGCATCGTCCCAGGAATGCAGCACGAGCGAGGTCGGCCGTTCCGGCAGGCCGTCTAGGTTTCCGTAACTTAAGAACCACATACTCGGATCTCCCGGGGCCTCGCGTGTGATGTTTCCGCAGTCAAATCCCCCTTTCACCGCCTGATCAAGCAGTGGCGTATCATCGGACTGGCTGTATAATGTGGTCCGGTCGCGCACCCACTCTGGAAGAGCCTGAATATAGCGCAACACCGCGGTCTGCGCACCACCGAGAGCCATATTGTGACTTACAAAACAGGGAGCGACTTGAGGAAGTAGAGTATGGTTCATCAGTGATCGGGTGAAAAATTAATGCTAAATATTAAGTTAACTATTGCGAAGCGTAATGCGGAAAATCGCGTGCGCAACAGGCTCATACACGTATATAATCGAGAATACCCTCCAAAATATTCGAAATTTGCCCGAGTTTATCTGATGAATCGTCCCATCCATATGTTATTAGTGCTTGTCGGAGTGATTATTATCGCTCCTGCGCTTTCGGACGAAAAAGCTCCCCATTGGTCCTTTCAGGCTCTCGAAAAGCCTGCCGAACCAGCCCTTCCCGACAAAAGCTGGGTTCGCAATCCCATCGATTCTTTCGTCAAAGCCAACCTTCTCGACGCGAATTTGCGAGCGAACCCCGAGGCGGATAAACTGACCCTCATTCGTCGGCTCACCATCGATCTTACCGGCTTGCCACCCACCATCGAGGAAATCGACGCATACCTCGCCGACTCTTCACCCGACGCCTACGCCAAGCTCGTTGACCGGCTCTTAGACTCGCCCCATTACGGCGAGCGCTGGGGACGGCATTGGCTTGATGTCGCGCGCTACGTGCAGGGTAAGACCAAGGTGGCGGCCGTCGACCGCGTCGATATGGCAGAACCATATCGCGACTACGTGATCCGTGCGCTGAATTCCGACAAGCCCTACGATCGCTTCGTCACCGAGCAACTTGCCGGGGACTTGCTGCCGCCCTCAAAAGACCCCATCGCCTCTCTCGATCAACTGGCAGCTTCAGGCTTCCTCTCGATCGGTCCGTGGTTCTCCGATTGTGCCGATCCGAACACCTTGCGGATGGACATCATCGACGAACAAATCTCGGCCACCTCGCAGGCCTTTCTCGGGATGAACTTCTCCTGCGCCCGTTGCCATGATCACTTCTTCGATCCCATCCCCACGCGCGACTACTACGCCTTGGCCGGAATTTTTGGTAGCACCCGCATCGTCGACAAGATGAACAAAAACTGGCGGGACGGAAGATTTCGTCTGACCCGCCCTCAAGCCACGCCGGAGGAAATTTCCACCGCCCAAAGAATTTCAGATCGCATCGCCAAACTACGCAAATCCCGTTGGTCGGTTCTCAAAGAGGCGAGAGAAAAACTCCTCGCAAAAGTACAACCCCGTCTCGCGGATTACGATCAAGCTCTCGCGGATTTGCCCAAGATGCCCATCGTTGAAATCGAAGCGGAAGACTACCACGGACAAAACAACGTCCGGCGGGTTGAGCTCGACGGCGAGATGCTCGTCGAAACACAACGAGCCCGTCTCCAGTGGGTGCAATACCGGCCAAGCTTGCCGATAGCCGGAACCTACACCGTCTATCTTCGCTGTGCTGCTCCCGAGGCCCTTCCCATCGAGCTCAAGCTGGACGGAGAGACCGTCTTCAAAGATCAAATCGTCCCGGCAAGCGGCGGCTGGGAAATGGAACACTTCCGCTGGGTCAGCCTCGGCTCATTTCAATTTCGCAAAGGCACCACCGATGCTCGCTTCTGGGCCCAGGAGCATTCCTCATTGCCTCGCTTCGATAAGATCCGCTTTGTCCGTACTCCGCCGAATCGCTGGCACCTCATCAACGACCATGCGACAGAGCACGGCGTCGAGCGCCCCATTCTTTCGGAGTTACAGATCGATCGATCCGCTTGGCCCCCGAATGTGGCCGACACCGAACGCTTCGTCACACTCCCCGCGCTCGAAGATCTCGACCGCAAAATCTCGGCGCTTCAAAAAGAATCTCCGAGGTTGCCCCGCATGCTCGCCGTTACTGACCAAGCCGAGATGAAAGACGAACCAGTGCACCTGAAGGGAGAGGTCTACAAAGTCGAAGCCGAAGCCGTCCCGCGCAGCGTGCCAACCATAGCGAACTCATTTCTCTCAAGTCCGAAAATTCCCGCAGATACAAGCGGTCGTTTGCAATTAGCCAAGTGGATCGTCGACGATAACAATCCTCTCACCGCCCGAGTGATTGCGAACCGACTCTGGCAGGGACACTTTGGACGCGGCATTGTCGGCACTCCCGGCGACCTCGGCATTCAGGGAATGAGGCCCACCAATCAGCCCTTGCTGGATTGGCTCGCCGCGACCCTCATCAAAGAGAAATGGTCTCTCAAGGCTCTACATCGAATCATCGTCAACTCCTCGACCTATCGCATGAGCAGCGAATCAAATTCCACCGCCTTGTCTCGGGACCCCGATAACAAACTTCACTGGGGATATCCCCGTCGTCGACTCGAGGCGGAAGCCATTTACGACGGCATGCTCACCGCCAGCGGCAAGGTTCCGCGCCAGCCCAGCAGGCAGCCCCTCGACAACAATCGCTCGAAAGACCGCGCTCTTTACATTCTCACCTCGAGCCGTTCGCCACTCGGGATGGGAATCGAAATTCGCAAAATGCTCTCCCTCTTCGGCTACGACCCTTCCGGCGTCCCGGTCCACCAACGCGACCATTCCGCGACCACGGCACAATCACTTTTTTGGTTAAACAACAAGTTGCCAAACTACTACGCAACGAAGCTCGCCGAACGACTGCTCGCCATGCCCGACCTGACCGAGGAGAAACGAATCACGATGGCCTTCCGCATCGCCATCGGACGACCACCCACCCCCGAAATCATGAGGCGCACCCGGTCCTACCTCGACCACTGCCGTGCAAGCCAATCGCTCGAGGAAAAAGAATCCTGGAGCCGGATCTGCCTTGGAATTTTTTCTTCCGACACCTTCAGCTATCTCGAATGAATCCGCTCAGCATAGACTCCCTGCCGACCCTTTCACGCCGTTCCCTCATGGGCATGAGCGGGCTGGCACTCGCGGACTTACTCACGCGACAGGCTTGGGCCAACACAGCGGGAAACAGTTCGATACTTGAACCTCATTTCCCGGCCCGGGCCAAGCGGATGATCTTTATCCTCCTGGATGGCGGCCTCTCCCAGATCGACTCCTACGACTACAAACCACGCCTCCAAAAAGAACATGGCAAGGAATTGCCGGAGTCGATTCAAGCTCCAAAGTTCACCTTCGCGCAGCGGGGACGCATCATTGGTTCACCCTTCGAATTCAAACAATGGGGCGAGACCGGACACTGGGCCAGCGACCTGTTTCCCGAGGTCAACCGCAAATGGATCGACAAGCTTTGCTTTATCCACTCGCTGCACCACGACAACGAGGATCACACCACAGCCATGTCGATGCTCAACACCGGCGTGCCCCGGGAGATCCGGCCCGCGATGGGAAATTGGCTGCTCTACGGACTCGGGTCCGACAATGGAAACCTGCCCGGCTACATCGATCTCACTCCCAAAGACAACCGCACCTTTCCTTCGGGCTTCCTGCCCTCCGTCTATTCCGGTGCGCCCATTTTCAAATCCAGCAACGATGGCCTGAAGTGGGACAATCTCAAAGCTGGCTTCAAAAGTCAGCGCGAGCACCTCGATTTCATCCGAGGCCTAAACACCAACCCGCTTGAAATCGAACTTCGCAATCGCGAGCTCGCCTTCCGCATGCAGAGCGTGGCTCCCGGAATCATGGATCTAAACCAGGAATCAGAAGCAACTCGCAAGAGCTACGGCATCGGACAAAACCACACCGACGAATTTGGGCAAACTCTCTTGCTGGCCCGACGCTTTGCCGAATCCGGAGTGCGCTACATCACCGCAACCCACTCCACCTCACGCTACGGGAATCTTTGGGATCAACACGCCAATCTGGAAAAAGGACACCGCGGCAATGCCCATGCAGTCGACCAGCCCATTACCGCGCTCTTGAGCGACCTCGAAGCTCGCGGTCTTTTGGACGACACCCTCGTCCTCTGCGGCAGTGAATTTGGCCGTACTCCAAGTCGCGAACTCTTCGATGGCCAAATGGGTCGGAGCGACAACGGCCGTGATCACAATCCCCACGGCTTCACGATGTGGATGGCCGGTGGCGGCACCAAACCCGGATATCATCACGGCGCGACCGACGACTACGGCTTCTATGCCGCCGAAAACAAAGTCTCCATCCACGATCTCCACGCCACCATCCTGCACCTAATGGGCATCGATCACGAACGCCTCACCTATCACCACTCCGGCCGGGATTACCGTCTTACCGATGTCTTTGGCAGCGTGGTCGAAGAATTGTTGGCCTGAACCTAGAGCCTTGGCAATGTGATCCGGATGGCTAGGCTCCCGGCTCATGAAAGTAATTTTTGTTGGGAGTGAAAAAGCGAGTTCCGGTGTTGGTGTCATTCCGGTTTTCAAAGGGGGGAAGTTTTACGGCGCTGCTAAGAGATATGCCCGCGACTCCGTGGGACAGGTCAAGGCGGCCATGAAAGCCGGGCACTTCGATGGAGCGCAAGGAACCTCGGCCTCACTCTACGCCCCAACTGGATCAAAGCTGGCCGGACTGCTGCTAAAGGGAGCGGGAGAGAAGGCCGACTTCGATGCCGAGATGTTCGGAGCGACGGCAATGAGGGAGCTGCGGGGGAGCGGAGAGAAAACACTCACGCTGCATCTGGATGGTTTAAAGTTAAAGCCCGAAGATGCAGCGAGAGCAGTCGTAGGCGCGAGATTGGCCGCGTATCATTTTTTCAAATACCGCACCAAACTTCCCAAGGGAAGCGAAACCACAATCACGACGATTCGAGTCAGCGTGGACGATTCCGCAAAAGCGCGGGCGGCTTACCAAAAGTTCCATGGCCCTATTTGTGACGGCCAATTGATGGCCCGCGATCTCGTCAACGAACCTGCGAATGCGCTCTATCCAAAATCGTATGCCGCGCGGATTAAGAAGTTCCAAAAGTTCGGCGTGAAGGTCGAAGTCCTTGGCGAGAAGAAGATGAAAGAGCTCGGGATGGATGCTCTGGTCGGAGTTGGTCAAGGATCGCGACGGGAATCACAACTCGTCGTGATGCATTGGAACGGCGGAAAGAAATCGGACAAGCCGGTTTGCCTCGTTGGCAAGGGGGTCACTTTTGATACGGGAGGAATTTCCCTCAAGCCCGGCGCCGGAATGTGGGACATGAAAGCGGACATGGGCGGCTCGGCAGCCGTGGTCGGAGCGATGCACGCGATTGCCACCCGCAAGGCCAAAGCAAATGTGATCGGTATTGTGGGATTGGCCGAAAACATGCCTGACGGAAACGCTCAGAATCCGGGAGACATCGTCACCTCAATGTCCGGACAAACCATCGAGGTTCAGAACACTGATGCCGAAGGCCGCTTGGTTTTGGCCGATGCCTTATGGTACGCGAAGGAACGATTCAAGCCGCAAGCCATGGTCGACCTCGCAACACTCACGGGAGCCATTCTCATTGCCCTGGGACATGAACATGCCGGTTTGTTTTCGAACTCAGACAAGGTGGCCAAGGCCTTCGCCAAAGCCTCCAAGCATTCAACGGAAAAGACCTGGCGTCTCCCCCTGGCTCCGGAATACGACCGCTTGATCAACTCTCCGATTGCGGACATGAAAAACATCGGGGGACGGCCAGCCGGATCCATCACGGCAGCACAATTCCTGCAGCGATTCGTCGGCGACACTCCCTGGGTGCACCTGGACATCGCCGGAACAGCAATGAAGAACGAGCGCAAGGATCCGCGTGAAACCACTTTGGGCACTGGCTTCGGCGTGCGCCTGCTCAATCAATGGGTCGCGGACAACTACGAGTAGGTCGTCGTAGATAAAAAAATTAGGTCTCATTGGCGGCACCTCGTGGTATTCCACTGTAGAATTCTCCACCGAAATCAATCGGGCCATCAACGAGCGACACGGCGATAACGCCAATCGCCAGCTTAAATCAAAAGCAACTTTACGACCTCCTGCGTTCGGGGGACTGGGATTCCATCGCGGGCTTGTTCATCCGGTGACTCAAGAAGCTTCGTTCTCAAAGCCCCCTATTCCTT
Source organism: Verrucomicrobiales bacterium (assembly GCA_002729295.1). Taxonomy (GTDB): domain Bacteria; phylum Verrucomicrobiota; class Verrucomicrobiia; order Verrucomicrobiales; family Akkermansiaceae; genus SW10. The sequence continues at coordinate 9,639 of PBTU01000076.1, forward strand.
CTTCAGGTTCACCCGATTCGATCCTATGACAGTTCCCTGCAAGTGAATAGTTTGAGAAGAGGATTCTTCCAATGTCCGGTATTCCTGACGTAATTCCTAAATCGCTATTTTTCATCGAGGTGGAACCATATTGGGGAGAGCCCATACGATCGGAAAATGAGAAAAAACAGCTTGTCGCAGTGAAGTTGTAGAATGAGGGTATGCGTTGAGCGATGGAAGACTGGGTCGAAAGACAGAAGATTTTTTTACAGACAATCAAAGGGAATGTTTGGCTATCGCTTCTTGAAAGTATTCCAGGAACTTGCTTCTTTCTGAAGGATCTCGAGGGTCGCTACATGGGGGCGAATCGAGCTTATGCCAACTATCTGGGAGTAGAGCATGAAGGTAAGGTTCTGGGGCGGACAGACTTTGATTTTCATCCGGATGACATTTCCCGAATCTATGTAAACGATGACCAAAAGCTAGTGCGAACCGGGGAACCGGTCATTGATCTTGTCGAACCCTGGAAGACATTCGACGGACGTTTCGGATGGACAGTCACATCGAAACACCCGGTTTATGATGAGACGGGTCAGGTGATCGGCGTGATTGGAGTAACGCAACCCAGCGAAAGCGAAACGTCTCTAGAGGAGCCTGTCTTATCGCAAAATAAGGAGGAAAGGGATTCGGACGAACAATCCCGCTCAGACCTGCAGTGGCGATTCTTGAGCCAAATTAAAAATGGCAAGGAAACGCGGAAACTTTTCGAACGACTTTCGGGTACGGCGTTTTACATCAAGAATTGCGACGGTCGATTTATCTCGGGGAACCAAGCACTTCGTCAACGTCTTGGTTTGGGTTCAGAACTTGAACTGATTGGAAGCCAGGACGTGGATTATTTTTCCAACGAGATCGCAGAAGAATTTGCCGAAGACGAGCGAGGCGTTTTGGAAACAGGGAATCCGGTCTACGGAAAGGTGGGACTCTATTACAATGAAGGGCGGACCTTGGACTGGCACCTCACAACTCGGCTTCCCGTATTCGACCGGCAAGGAATAATCATCGGAGTAATGGCAGTGATTCAGATTTGCGATGGAGAAAGCCCGATTGCTGAGGGGATGAATGAGGGCCTTTTCAAGGCGACCGAATTAATAAAGCAAAATACTGGTCGGAGGGTCAGTTCCGAGGAAATGGCGACTGTGGCGGGAATGTCGGTGTGGCAACTGCGGCGTCGGTTTAAAGAAACCTTTGAAATGTCTCCGCACGAATATGAGCGAATTTCCCGACTTGAAAATTCTCGTCAGGCCTTGATCGAGTTTGAGAAGACCATCGCAGAAATCGCTTTGGATTTTGGGTTTTGTGACCAAAGTGCCTTTTCAGTTCAATTTCGCAAACAGTTCGGGTTCTCCCCAAAAGAGTATCGAAATAAACAAAAAGGAGGCGGAGATTCACATTAATTTGCATATAATTGCACCAAATCAAAAAACTTTGCCCGTGGAATACAAGACTTTCGGGTCCAAAGCTGATGGGATGACGGGCTATTGATGAGTTTGACTTCCCATTGAAAATTGGAATTCCGGTCCATCACTTTAACCAGACTATTGACCATGAATCTCAATTTGCGACCATCTACTCGGGCCCTTTCGGCTATTTTCGTTCTTCCACAAATTTCGTCCGCTGCAGTTCTCGCGGGAAGCAACGGGGGAAATCCACTCCTGCAAGCCATCGCCTGGCAGACTTTTGAAAATGCCGGAACCAACAACAATTCGGGAATCAATGACGCGACACCGGACAGCAACTCGACCTTTGACACAACGCCGAATGGGGCGAATTTGAATGGATTCTATTTGGTTGGCGGCCTGGGCGCCTCTTCCGGTTCCGCCCTCGGGCGGCAGGGGTTTGGCCGGGCGACCGCAAACAATTTCCTGCAGGGTCCGACGGTGGGCGCCAACCTCGCCATTGTCGATATCCCAGACGCCAATGTTGACGGCTTGAGTGGCACCCCCGGAACCCAGCAAAACACGCAGGGCATCAACGGAAGCGCGTGGAAATTTCGAACAAACGGCAATCAGGAATTTGGCGACTTTTCTATTACCAATGTAAGCGCCTTCACATTCCGGCTCGAACATGTTCATTTCGATGCGAGAGCAGGTGCGGCCAATTCTCCGAACGATCTCGATTTCATTTACCTGAGAGGCGGAAGTAACCTCACCCGTGTAGACAACGGGAATGAAATTGCGGACCTCGCCGTGATAGATTCTTACACTTTTGCCAATGTCCCCAGCGTGATCAATGAATCACTGAGTTTGACAACGCGTTTCGGGACAGCGGTTCGTCTGGCGCCGGGAGACTCGGCGATTTTTCGTTTCCGGTGGACCAGTTCAAACACGGACTCTGCCCAATCCCAGATCGACAATCTTGGATTTTCGGGAACCTTTCAGGATCAGAATAATAGTTTCGCATCAATTGATCCTGCAGCCGTGGTGCCTGAACCCAGTGGGATTATTTTACTCTCTCTTGCTTCCGTATTTGGTCTAGTTCGGCGCAAACGCTAGGGCGAGGCGAAAGAATCCCAATCCCTGAATTACATGTTCCAAATCTCTGCCAGCAAGCGCATCAACACTGCCTTTTTCCCCTACCTCCTGGCTTTCATCTCTACCCAAACTTTGCTCGGACAGCAACACGTCATCGGCTGGCAGACTTTTGAAAATGGCACGCCGGGGAATAATAATTCCGGAATTCAGGATAATACTCCCGATACGAATTCCACTTTCGATGCCACGCCAAGGGGATCGAGTTCTGGAAATCTGTATTTGACTGGAAGTATTGGAGCGAATGCGTCGAGTGAGGGATGGGACGGGTATGGTCAGGCAAGCAATAACGACTTTTTGAACGGTGGAACTTTTGGTGATTCCTTGGCCATCACTAGTTCGACTCTGGCGAATGGATCTCCTGGGGTCCGAATCGGTCCATTTGGAAATCCTCGCCCCAATGGAGAAGCAAACGGGGGCACGAGTTCCTGGAAATTTGCCGAGGCCGGAAGCGTCAATTTGTTAAAGGGTGATTTCTCAATCACGAATCACAGTGACTATCATTTCGAACTGGGTGCCATTCATTTTGATGCGCGGGGTCTCGCAAATCCGGCGACCTCACCAAATGCTCTGGAGCTTCGATATTTGGCGACGCCCGGTGAGCTAGTCAACGTGACCAGCGGTTCCGAAGTAGCCGATTTGACCCTGCTCTACGCTAATACTTGGACAGCCCGAGGCGTTGAAAATATCTCGCTGGTTTTGGAACCTGTACTCGGTTCAGTGAGTCGTATTCCCCCGGGTGAAAAAGCCTCGTTTCGCTTTGTCTGGTCGGGAAACACGGGTGGAGGACACGCACAGATTGACAACATTGCCTTCTCAGGTGTCTTCAAGGATCAGAACAATGGGTTCATTTCCATCGATCCGACGGAGGACCCGCGTCCGATCCCGGAGGGGCCGAATATTATTGTGATGATTCCCGATGACCAGCGGTGGGACGCCACCAGCTTCATGCAAAGTTCAATCGGAGCGAGTGGCCGGGTGGCTCGATTTCCGTGGCTGGCCAATCCAACCCAACAGACACCGAACATGGATCGTCTTTCAAATGAGGGAGTTCATTTCAACAACGCCTTTGTGGTCTATTCAATCTGCTCTCCGTCACGAGCGACAATGCTGACGGGACAGTATCCCCATCTTCATCGAGTTACTGATAACCACACTCATTTTCCAGCCACCGCTACCACCTACGCGACCCTCCTGCAGGAGATCGGTTATGCCACGGGATACTTTGGCAAGTGGCATATGGGAACGCAAAAAGAGCGGCCCGGGTTTGATACCGCAGTGTCCTTCGAAGGACAGGGAACATATTTCAATACGGAGTTTTTCGATGAATCGGGGAGTTCTCTCTTCACCTCATCAGCAACCGATTGGGTCGATGACGTTTCAACGTTACATGCCAGGAATTTCATCACGGCCCAACATGCTGCAGGACGCCCGTCATTGACGATCCTCGGGTTCAAAACGCCTCACCAGCCTTGGGATCCACCTGCAAGGAGTAGCGGATTATTTTCTTCGGACTCGGCGGAATCCGTTCCGAATCTCAACGTAGCTCCCCCCTTTGCTCCTGAAGCGAACAATGGAGCGAATGTGAGCGAGCTCCGGAACTACATGCGAACGGTAGTGGGAATCGACCACAATGTGGGTGAAATTCTGACACTCTTGGATGACCTGGAGATCGCGGACAATACGGCGGTAATTTTCATCAGCGACAATGGATTTTTCAGAGGAGAGCATCGACTCGGAGACAAGCGTTCGGCGTACGAAGAGAGCTTAAGGGTTCCCCTGATGATCCGCTATCCCGACAGGCAGTCAGGACCTCTTTCCGTAGATCCGATTGCCTTAAACGTTGATATCGCGCCTACCATTCTTGAGTTGGCAGGTGTCGCTGTCCCCGAGGCCATGCAGGGGCGCAGCCTACTTCCCTTGATGACCGGAGCCACGCCCAGTGACTGGCGGGATTCTTTTATTTTTTCATACAATATCGATCCGGAATTCCCGACAGCAGCGGTTGTTCCCCACCTTGGGTTACGGCGGGCTGACGGGCTCAAGCTGGTAAACTATTCAGATGATACCAGCTGGGACGAACTTTATGACGCGAGTGATAATGCCGACCCCTATGAGATCAATAATCTCTATTCGTCACCGGCACGAGCAGCCGATTTGGCTTCTATGACGAAAGAGTTGGTAGAGACAGCGGATCACCTTGGATTCATGAAGGCGTCAGGGTTTTCGATGAGCCCGCAGGGTGGAGCCTGGTGGGTCCAAGCGGCAGACGCGTCCCTTTTTCAGGTTGAGACTTCGTCGGATCTTTCGAGTTGGCAGGTGGCGGGAACCTTTGAAGGAGGTGGGACGCCAACTAGACTGAGCCTTCCCACCCCCGAATTTTCCAGTAGCGAGGTGATCGAAGGAGACGCCGCTGATTATGTTCTCGCCGAAGGTCCTCCTGTGGCGGCAATTTATGGATTCGACACCTTGAGAGTGGGTTCGGTTTCCTCGTCTGGAGGACGGGATGCCGTTCTGATTTTCGAATTGCCGGTCCTTGCGAATGGACTTGAGATTGCGCTTGCCGAACTGGAAGTTCATGTGGTGCGCACCTTTGCCCAATGGGATGCTGATTTATGGGTGCTTGGAATCAAGGATAATACCACCCCTATTCTTGAGTACAGTGAATCTCCTACGGGAAGCTCCGCAGTTCTTAAATTGGAAGATGCGATTTTCGATTATACCACGAGCAACAGTGGGGAGATCGTCCAGTCCAATTCCCTGAGTGGTTTGACTCAATATCTACAATCTTTTTACGCGAGGGATCCAAGCTACGCGGGTGGAAAGTATCTTTTTCTCCGGCTGAATTCGACTGCTGATATTGGCGTGAATGATCAGCGCTACACCGTTACCGCAGCCAATCATACGACCGCAAACAATCGCCCCAAATTGAATCTCTTCTATCGGGCTCAAGGGACTAAGCCCAACAAGCAGTTTTTCCGCGTGCGCTACGGCACCACCGGACTCTAGTGTCGAGGACGGTGCCGAACCTGCCAACTCGTCTCCCTCGGACGCACTCAGACTTATCTTCTGAAAAGTTCTCCGTCATCAATTCCCTTCAATGGCATCATGAGCAGATCGTCAAATTCATTTTGAATTCGCCCTGATTTGATAGAGGTGGCTCCTTTTGATGAGTAGAAGATTCCTCGATGAAATTTCTACTCTTATTTTTGCTGATTGGTTCAGCCCGATGCGATGACTGGGGCCAAGCCTCGGGTCCAAATAGTAATTTTATCGTCGAGGGAAATGCCCCTGCGACTTTCAACGTTTCTCGTAACGAAGGAGTGAAGTGGTGCACTCCATTACCGAATACCGGGCAAGGAAGTGTCGTAATTTCAAACGGGCGAGTCTTTGTTGCCTCGCATGCCCCCACGGACGGCGATGCCGAAACAGGTTCGCTGATCATCGGACAATGTTTCGACGCCGCGACCGGAAAAGAACTTTGGCGGAACCCATCCGGGGCAGTTTGGTCATCTTGAGTCGGGCGCGCCAGCCTATCACCTCGGCCAATTGGCCGACTCCGGCGTTAAAAAACACCACTGCGAAATATTGGCAAAAAGAGAATAAAGACGAGCCGCTCTTGTCTTCACCTAATGACCTCGGACCGGCAAGAAACGTGTCGAACCTTGCCTCAATTTCCGAAGGGCCGCCCTCAAACCGCAATTCGAAATTATTCTAGAAAACCCTTTAGACCGCGTGCCGGTCGAACTAACGATTCACTTCGAAGAATAAAATCGAAGCAGTCGTTCCTTTGCTTTTAGCGTTCTTCTCCTTCGAGAGACGCAGTTTCAATTCATGCTTTCCCGGTTTCAAATCGGTGGCGAAGATCACGCTTCGTGGATAATTCAAACCGCCACTGAAACGATGGAAGAAGTCATGCTTCGCGAACTCGCCGCTATCGATGCTGGCCTCAACAATACCGGCATCCGGTCCCGCGAGAATGAAAGCACCAACGGTACGGCCTTCGAAATCGAGTTTTAATTCGGCACCTGGCTTGTTACCACGAAGTAGTTGATAAGATTCATACTGGCCCCTGATCCCGCCAAGCGGAAGAAGTTCACGTCCCACTCTTCCAAGTCGCCAGCCCTTGTCAGAGAGCTTGGCCTCCTTCAGTGCAACAAAGCCACCTTGATCGTAACTTCCGGCGTCGAGAGGCGCTTGCAGTTTGCGCGGCTTGTTATCTTTCTTCGCCAGTCCTGTTTCGATCGCAGCGATGATCATATTCGAAGCGACCCGATAACCAAACTGCCCCGGATGGGTTCCGCCATAGTCTTTCCAGGTATAGCGTTTTGCATTCGCGGCATCGGCCACCTCTGCAGCGACATTCACCGAGATTACCCCGTGGTGTTTGGCGACTTTCTCATGCGCGGCGATTGACGTCGGCACCTCGCCTTTTTGAAGTTTCGCCAACATCCCCGGATTGACGTATTGCACCATCACGACATCGCACTTCGGATGATTGGCGTGAACTTGCCGGATGATCCCTTCCATCCCACGAAGGCATTCGCGCGCGGGATGAGACGCATCCTGATCATCATTGACCGCGAACTCGACGATGAGGAGATCGACGTCCTCCTTACCAAAGATGTGGGATTCGACGCGAAAGGCTCCGCTTGTCGAACAGGTCGAGCCGAGCCCGACATTGGTCAGGGTGAATTTCACTTTGGGGTATTTCTCCTTCAACCACGCTGGCACCATCTTGGTATGCCCGCCGGTATTCTGGGTAATCGATCCACCGAGAAAGGCTACGCGACACTCTTTATCAACTTCGAGCCGCTGTTTCAAATTAGGCAGTCCCGCCCTAATATGAAGATTCGGATTGTCTGAAGCGATGGCGGCGCTTGGGTCGGCCGCCAGAGCCATCTGCATGACCATGAGGAAAGCGAGCATTGAAGGAGCGAGTGCAGGTTTCATGAGAACCGAGATTTCGCCATTTCGAGAACCGATGCAAGCCCACTCGCCACAGCTTCCTAGCAATATTCGTTTCCTATGACAGAATCTCCGTTGTGGGGAAAGTATGCTACAATCCTGACACAAATTCCCTCGGGAAACCGCTCTACGAGGGAGAACGACATTTCGTATGAAAAAACCAACCAATCTACTGTTCGCCCTCTTTGCGTCACTCTCATTGACCGGAGGTCTTCTTTGGGCTCAATCACCGGACCAAGCGGCCAAGCAGCCCAAAATCGAGGCCGCTCCCAATGTGAAAAACTTCAAGGCGCTCCAGAAGCTCAACCAGCAAATCGTCGGCCTTTCCAAGAAGGCCCAGCCCGCCACCGTTTGTCTTGTGGCCAAGAACGGACGGGGCGCTGGAAGCGGGGTAATTGTCAGCCAAGATGGACTTATCCTTACGGCCGCTCATGTGACCTCCAGCATGCCAGGGGAAATCATCGTGATCTTCCCGGACGGAACCCGCAAAGAAGCGGTGTCCCTCGGAGCCGACTATGATCGCGACGCCGCAATGGTGCAGATCAAGGAGCCCGGGAAATATCCCTTCGTAGAGGTTGGGCAAAGCAAGGACCTCAAACGCAACCAATGGACCGTCGCCCTCGGGCATTCGGGTGGATTTGACCCAATGCGCAAACCTCCGGTTCGTCTGGGCAGGGTTCTAAGGAACGAGAAATTCATTGTGACCGACACCGCAGTGGTCGGTGGAGATTCCGGCGGACCTCTCTTTGATGCTGAAGGCCGGGTAATTGGGATTCATTCCAACATCGGAGTGAGCTTGATGGAAAACCGTCACGTGCCCATCGGTGTTTACCACCAGCAATGGAAGAGCCTCAAGGAAGGGGAAAAATCCGGAGAACGATTTAACAACGCTCCAAAAAATATCCCTTCACCAGATCAGCCGGTTCTTGGAGTTCAACTTGCTGACAGCGACGACGGGGTCCGGGTCACCGCGGTCGTTCCCAAGTCTCCTGCCGAAAGGGCCGGTCTCGAGCCGGACGATGTCATTAAGAAGATTAATGGCAAACTGATGAAGTCCACCGCCGAGCTGATCGCTCTGGTCAAGAAGATGAAAGTCGGCGACGAAGTATATCTGAACTATTACCGCGACGGAAATCCCTGGTCAGTGAAAGTGAAGCTCACCACTTACAAGGAACTCTCCGGCGAAAGACAGGCTCCTGCAAAAGAGAAAGAAGAGGAAAAAGGAGAGAAGAAAAAGAGCGAGCCCAAAGAAGATCCGGCCCCCAGAAAAGAGGAGCCCAAAAAGAAAAAACCTAATGATCAGAAAGAGGCCGGAGATGTCATTGATGAGCTCATGAAGAAAGCGGCCAAAAATGGCGGTCGCCTTGAAATGACTCCGGAACTCGTTGAGAAAATGGGCGGCATGGAAAAACTAATGGAAGAACTCGAAAAACGAGGAGGGATAACCCGGCTTCCAAATCCCGGACCCGACAAATTTTTTGAGTCCTCGATGAAAGCCTTGGCGCCTGTCTCTAAAAAGAATGAAGGCAGTACCGCTCTGGTGTTAATCGATGACAAAGTTGCTGCTCTTGGCACCGTCATTTCCGCCAATGGCCGAATCCTCACCAAGAATACCGAAACCCAAAAAGGGAAACTCTCGATCCGCCTAGGCGAGAAAAATTATGACGCCAAGGTTCTGAAACGATTCCCCGAGCGCGACCTCACGCTATTGAAGATTGATGCCGAAGAACTCCACCCTGTTCGGTTTCAGGTCTTGGAACCTCCCCTCGGTTCTATTTTGACCGCGACCGGAGCAAAAGACGAACCACTGGGCATTGGACTCCTGAGTGTGCCGGGAAGAGCGATGGCCAAAGTTGGATTTATCGGAATTCAAGCAGGCGAGTCAGACAAGGGAGTCCTCATTCAAAAAGCGCTTCCCAACGGCGCCGCCTCCGAGGCCGGCCTCAAGGACAATGATGTGATCACTCATATCGACGGCAAAAAAGTCGACGACCATGTCGAATTCGGTCATCTCATCCGCGGTCGAAAAGCGGGCGAAGCGATCAAGGTAGAATACCTTCGTGATGGTAAAGCCGGAAAGGCCACCGCCACTCTCAAGGAGCGAGCGATGCGGGACAACGCCAGAAATGATCCTCGCATGAAAATGTCCCACGGCGAGCTTTCAGAAAAGACCAGTGGATATCCCGATGCCATTCAGCATGACATTCCGCTCCCACCCCAACTGTGTGGAGGGCCGCTTTTCGATCTCAAAGGAAGATGTATCGGCATCAACGTTTCCCGCGCCGGGCGGACCAGGACTTACGCCATACCGGCGGATGAAATTCAAGCAATGCTCAAATCTGCCAAAGAACCACAGAAGCCCGAAAAACCAAAGAAACCCCTCGCGAAAAATGAAAATCTTGAGGCGATCAAAGCCATCCGCGAGAGCCTCAAGGAAATAGAGAAACGCCTCGAGGAACTTGAGAACGCCGAGCGATAAATCATCGCCGCCCCCGAGCCTTGTTTGACCTTGTGAGGCAATCGAACGTATTCTAATTTACGGGAATGAAATTTCTTGCAAACCGTGCGATTGAGTTCTTGGCGATCGGGTTAATCCTCGCGCCCAATATGATGGCTGATGAAAAGAAGCTGAACCTCACTCTGCGCTCTCGGACGAAGGGCGCCCCGGAGAAGGTTTTCGAGAAGAAGATCAACTGGGAAGCCGGGAAAACCGCTCTGATCATCTGCGACATGTGGGATGACCATTGGTGTAAATCAGCTTCACGGCGAGTGGGAGAATTGGCAGGTCCGATGAACGCGGTCGTAGAAGCAGCGCGAGAGAAAGGTGTCTTCATCATCCATGCGCCAAGCAGCGTGGTGTCATTCTATGATAAAACCCCGCAACGCAAATTGGCCAAGGACGCGCCATTTTCGAAATCACCCATCCCGCTCAGCGTGAAGGAACGCTGGGGCACCAACTGGTGTTGGCCGGATCCGAAGTATGAAGGCGTCCTGCCGATCGATGACTCTGACATGGGGTGCAGTTGCAAAGGGGAAAAATGCGAAATCCGGGAAGCGTGGACGCGGCAGATCAAGACCATCGAATTGGTCAAAGGTGATGCCCTCACTGACAACGGGCAGGAAACCTGGAACCTTTTGGCGGAACGAAAAATCGACAACGTCATCCTCTGTGGGGTGCATCTCAACATGTGTGTTCTTGGCCGACCCTTCGGCCTCCGGCAGATGGTAAAAGTCGGCAAAAACGTGGCCCTCATGCGCGATATGACCGACACGATGTACAATCCTGAACGCCCTCCGGGAGTGGATCACTTCACCGGAACGGACTTGGTCATCAACCACGTCGAACAATACTGGTGCCCCTCATTTACCAGCGCTGATCTGGTTGGCGGAAAGCCATTCCGCTTCAAAGAGGACGAAAGGAAATAGACCCGGGAAATTACTTTGCGCAGAGTTTCTTCATTGCTTCACCCATCGCTTCACCAATCAGATAATAAGTCTCGGCATTGCCATTCCAATGGTAACCTTGGCGGGACGGCGATTCTTCGGCCGGACGAAAAAACCCGGCGGTCTGGACACAGTCGACATTGCCTTTGAATTCGGGGTAGGTCTCTGGAGCGGCCTGAGCTTTGCGAATCAGAAGACGACGGTCAACTTTCTGCTTCACTCCTCCAAACCCGCTGTCCGCAATCACGAAAGGAAGATTTTTGACACCGAGATCCTTTCTCACGTCCCGAACAAAATTGGCGAGATTCTTCTCGTACTCAAGTGTCGCAGGCATTCCGCAACCGTCGTTCCACCCCTGATGCCAGCCAAAGCCTACCACCTCATGGCCCCGCCCCTCTAATTCGGGAAAATTTTCTCCAAGCTTACCTAATACGTCTTTCACATGCCCAATCATCTCCTTGTAATAGGGCCCGGGATCCCCACCTGAACTCGGTGGACGAAAATCTTTTTGAAGGCTCTTTCCGCCCCAGGCAGTCTTAATGAGGAGAACCGGTTCTTTAATCGCGTCACCCATGACATGGCCAAAGGCATACTCGGGACCGATTGCACTTGGCCTTGCTCCAAAACCGGGCGCCAGCTTTCCCTTACGCCCAAGATACCAAATAAACACGTCATCCCGGGCGCTCCATTTTCCATCCTTATCCTTAAGATGTTTGTGCTTTTGCGAATTCTCCACCAAATGGCTAAGGCTTCCCTTTCCTCCGTTGCGCTTGGGATCACCTTCGATCTTTCCCGCACCCTCCATGTTTGATTGTCCGGCAAGAATAAATACCTTCACGGATCCCTGCCGAGGAGACGCAAAGAGACCCGGAATTCCGACAAGGAACACAAAAAGAATGCAAAGGATGTGCTTCATGATAAATCCTTTACGTTTGCTCATGAGGAAAACTTCCATGGATCATGTTTGCTTTAGCGTTTCCCTGTCCCACTCTGATTAGCAGGTAAATCACTCCCCATTTTTCAAGAGGAGATCCTTGTACTCCACCACCATCCCTTTGTCGTGGAGTTGCAGCCCGATGAATCCTTTGCGAAGTTGCTTCCCCTCCAACTTATCGGTGAACTCCGATGAAAGTTTTCCATTGATGAAAAACTGAAAGTGATTCCCCTTCGCCACGATCCGACAGACGTTCCAATCTCCCTTTTTGATTTCGGCGACTTGAATAGGATCGCCGATCTTCCGGCTATGTCCTTTTTCCTTCTCGTCGATTACAAGGCTGGTTCCCCTCGGGCAGGGAAACTCTTTTCGCATCCCTTTTCCAAAGTGAAAGTCCCAAGCACCCAGGACGCCGTCTCCAATCCCGACATGCCCGAGATCGGCATGATATCCTTCAAAATCCCTCTTCCCGGTCTTGTCCACCCGGGCCCGCGTTTCTACGCCGGTATTCCCCTTCGTCAGTAAGCGATAGCTGAACTTCAATTCGAAATCTGCCAACTCCTCGTCCCCTGAATAAATCAAATAGACCTGGCGATTCTCTTTTCCTTCTCCCCGAATCACCCCATCCTTCACCGACCACGCCAATTCCTTTCCCTTCGGCGCTTCCCGCCATCCGTCGAGTGATTTTCCATCCAACAAGGAAACAAACCCGTCACGCGATTCTTCCGCGTTCGTCAATCCACACAGATAAAGAGCTACCAACAAAAGCCATAACATTTCAGTTTTCATTAACAACAACCTTAATGAAGGCTTCATCCCCACGAAAGCAATTTCATCGCCCAACTTTCACGATAAACAGCACTTGATCGGACAAACTTAGCACCGGACTCTCAAGGAAATGAAAAAAAGCATCCATTCAAGTAAGGGATGCGCTATTCTTTGCAATGCCCGCCGAGCGACTCTTGGCATCATCACCTACATTATCTGAAAGTTCCAAGCAATGAACACCATCGACAAAAAACAAAGCCTGAGTGGGTTTGAGAAATATCTCCCCCTCTGGATTCCTCTTTGCATGGCCATTGGGATTCTCCTTTCTCTGTACACGACCCTGGGTGAACAGATCGAAGCCCTGTCCATCAGGGGCATCTCTATCCCAATCGGCATCTGTCTCTTCTTCATGATGTATCCAGCCGTCTTGAATCTGAAGGGCTCGGAACTGAAGAAACTGAAAGACAATCCTAAACCAATCCTGCTCACTCTCTTCTCCAATTGGATTATCGCGCCCGTGGTGGGATTTGTGTTGGCCAAGATGTTTCTCTCCGATCACGACGAACTCTTTGTAGCCGTGATTTTACTCAGCGCGAGCCCCTGCACCGCGATGGTTCTGGTCTGGGGATCGATGGCCGATGGAAATCAGGAACAAAACGTGGTGAATACCAGCCTCAACACGATCACCATCATGATTTTTTATGCCCCGCTCGTTGCACTTCTGACGGGGATTCAGAATATTGAAATCGATCGATGGGGATTGGCGATCTCTGTTCTGGTCTTTATCGGACTGCCCATTTTGGCGGGATTGCTTACCCGCAAAATTGTGATCCCGATGAAAGGGGAAACTTGGTTCGATGAAACCTATCGTCCCGCGCTCGGCAAAATTTCGATCATCTCTCTCCTGACAACGCTGATCGTGCTTTTCGCGCTGAATGGAAACACCATCCTCGGAAGCCCCGAATACCTGCTCTTGATTTCCATCCCTCTGCTGTTGGGATTCGTGATTGTCGTGGGCATCAATATCGCCATGACCAAACTCTTCCGTCTGAAATACCGGGAAGCCGCGGTCACGGTGATCATCGGCTCATCGAGCCATTTTGAAATCGCCATCGCCACGGCCATCGCCGCCTACGGAGTCGGATCAGTGGCTGCCTTGGGCACAACGATGGGCCTCTTTTGGGAAATCCCAATCATGTTGGGCCTGGTCTATCTCGCGCGATACTTGGGAAGGAAAAATTTCTGGTAACCCGACAAGCCAAAGCCGCAAATCGTTCAACCCTTTCCCCGCTGATGCCTTTCGGAACTCCAACTCAAGCTACCCCCGGTGGATGCCTTCTCAGTTTATTCGGACTGGCAGCCATGATCTTTGGTGGCGTGTGCACCTGGGAATTATTCGTCGCAATTGATGTTCCTCCATCGAAATCCGACCCCGAGCTCATCATGAAACTCGGTTTTGGTTCAGCGATCGGCGTCAGCCTTGGGCTCTTTCTTATTCGGTGGGGTTGGCGGCTTACCATCCGGTCCGACATGAAAGATCCTTACGACCCCGACAAACCAAGGGTGTGATTCTAAACGAATCCTACTTCTTCTCCAGGAATTCCATCTCCTTCATCCAACCTGCAGCACGGTCCGGCCAGCCGCCAACACGTTGAGGAATATCCTTCATTCCGAAGCCATGGCCACCTTTGCCATAGATGTGTAGTTCGCATTCCGCACCGGCCCGCTGCATCGCGAGGTAATAGAGAGCTGAGCCTTCAACGAATCGCTTATCCCCATGCGCCACCACCACGAAAGACGGCGGCGTTGATTTCGTCACCTTCACCTCGGGCACGAGCGCGTTGGGATCTTTTTCGTTTTTGAGATAGGCCGGATAAACCAACACACCGAAGTTCGGAATGGGCGAATGCTTATCGACCGCCTCCTTCGGATAAGAAACCGAGCCATCGGAAGTCAACACCATCGCGGTCAAGTGTCCTCCCGCCGAAAAACCTAAAAAGCCTACCCGCTTCGGATCAATCTTCCACTCCGCGGCCTTGGACCGAACCAGACTCACTGCACGTTGCGCGTCTTGCAGCGGAGCATGATGCTTTTCGAGATTCTTGCGACGCGGCACGCGGTATTTCAAAAGCACCGCATTCACCCCAATCCCATTGAGCCAGGTGCAAACATCCGAACCCTCGTGCTTCGAGGCTAAAATCCCATAACCACCGCCCGGAGCCACGACAACGACCGCGCCGGTATTCTTGTCAGCCGGGGCCGGATAGAAAGCGATCGTCGGCTTGCTAACATTGGAAGTCCGCGTAATCCCGTCGTTATTGCGGTCCGCCACCTTTTCCTCCCCAATGATCTGACCTTCTTCGCCGGGCACCGCCCCGGTCCACAGAGGAATTGGGATACCCGGATCAGCTAGAACCAAAGAAGACAGTGTCATTAAAAGTGAGAGAGAAAGTGATTTCATAAATTGCGCAGACAACTACTCATCGAAAATGGTCAACCTTTCTCTAAGAATCCCTTCCCGATTTCGAAAGAGTCACGGCTCTGGCCCGTAGAATGGTCCCCCCTCCCCTCTACCTCAACTATTTGAGGTGAATTAGACAGGCGGAAAATACTCTCTTAATGAAGACCTTGTCCTCAACTCTCGTTTGCTTCGTTTCGCTCAGCCTCGCCACAATCGGTCTGGCTCAGGATAAGAAGAAGCTTAACGTCGCGCGCGCCAGCGAGCATCCATACGCCGACTCGTCGAAAGGCCGCGAAAACTACCAGCTCGCTTCCAATCCGGTCAACAGCAAGCGGCTTTACGATTTCTTCCAACGCCAAGCCGACTTCTACATGGCGAACCCCGACAAGATCCCCGCGATCATTCCAGCCTACCCCGGGCTCGACGCCGGAGAGCACGGGCACTGGGGAAAACACAATCAGAACAACCACAGCGACACCCGCTGGAACCAGGCTGAAATGGGCGAAGTCATCACCCAGGTTTTCCGCCATCAAAAACTCGCCGTCCTCAAAGGCATCTGCGTTCGCCTCGGTAGCCATCGCGAGCTCGCCACCTGCTTCGATCCCCAGTCACTCAGCTATCGCGCAATCTGGGATGACGGCTTCGTCAAATTCGACGGCTTCCGCTGGGGCACCTCCCGAAACGCCCAACTTCAAGGCACTCCCTGGTGCATTATTTCCGAGGCAAAGATGCCCGAAGGCGGCGTCTACCTCGGCTACCACCGCTACGGAAAACGTGTCATCTTCGACTACCGCATCAAGGACACGATCATCAGCGACGAAGCCTGGGCCAACTCCAGCGCCTTCTTCCGTCGACTCGATTTCAAGGGTAGCAAGGCTCCTCTTTCCATCACCCTCCCCGTTGCCGACGGACTCCTTTCAGAGGTGATTTCTCGGACCAAAATCGACTCCGCGGTGATCGAAGGAAATCAACTCAAAATTCAGGGACCACATCCCGGCGCGTCGCTCATCATTCGTATCCGTAAGGAAGGCTCCAAAATTCACGACGCCGAAGCTCTCAATCACCTCAAGGCCGAACGTAAGCCCGGGCGCCGTTGGCCGGAGGTCATCAAGTCGCCCGGCACCCTCGGCAAGGAGCGCAAAGGCTCCGCCTACCTCGTCGACACCCTCACCGTCCCCTACGACAATCCCTACAAGGTCGTGATGCAGATTAGCGGCATCGCCTTCCTTAAAAATGGCGAGGCCCTCGTATGCACCCTCCTCGGCGATGTCTGGAAAGTAAGCGGAATTGACAACGATCTCAAAAACATCACCTGGCGACGCTTCGCCACCGGCTTCAACCAACCCGTCGGCATTCACATCGACGACGACGGCATCTTCATTCTCGACCGAGGGCAGATCTACCGCCTCCACGATCAAAACTACGATGGCGAGGTCGACTTCTACGAAAACTACGCCAACGACTTCGGCGGATACGACCGCAGCCATACCCACACTTTCGGCCTTCATCGCACCGCCGACGGCGCCTTCAACTTTACCCAGCGCGAAAGCATTCTCCGCACCGGCTACGACCGCAAGACCGTCCTGCAAGGCAGCGGCGTCCGCAACTGCA
The DNA here is from genome assembly GCA_002729295.1 of Verrucomicrobiales bacterium. GTDB lineage: Bacteria > Verrucomicrobiota > Verrucomicrobiia > Verrucomicrobiales > Akkermansiaceae > SW10. The sequence goes on from PBTU01000076.1 coordinate 26,395, forward strand.
TGGGCATCGGCGGAGCCAACGACTATTTCTGGGTCGCCCCACAGGAAGGCACCTGGACGCCTGCCTCCGCGATCATCGAAGTCAATCGCGGCGAGTTCTACGGTCTCCCCAACAAAGACCAACGCTCCGGCACCATCGCCTCCCCACTTTGCTTCATTCCACGCGGTATCGAAAACTCAACCGGCGGAATGGTCCAGGTCACCAGCGAAAAATGGGGACCCTTCAAAGGCGACCACATCGGCATCAGCTACGGATCCGGTCTCCACTACCTCATCCTCCGCGACGACGAAGGTTCCCGACCGCAAGGCGCCGTCGTCCCCCTTGAAGGCGAATTCATCTCCGGCTCCATGCGGGGCGCCTTCCATCCCAAAGACGGCCAACTCTACGTCGTCGGTCTCGACGGTTGGGGCGACTACTCGATTGAGGACGGCTGCTTCCATCGCGTCCGCTACATCGACAAACCTGTCTACAAACCTCGCGGATTTCAGGTTCACGAGAACGGCATCCGTATCGACTTTGCCACCAAACTCGATTCCGCCGAGACCACCAAACTCACCAACTACTTCGCACAATCGTGGAACTACGAATACGCAAAGCGCTACGGCTCACCTGAATTCTCCGCCAAGAATCCCAAGTCCCTCGGACACGACCCCGTCAAGATCCGCTCGGTCAAACTCCTCCGCAGCCAGGAATCCATCTTCGTGGAAATTCCCTCGCTCGAGCCCGTGATGCAACTCCACATCCGCATGCATCTCAAAGGCCAGGACGGACACAACTTCAAGACCGATATTTTCGCCTCTCCGATGTATCCCAGCCCGCACTTCAAAGCCGAAGGACTGGCACCCAAGCAAGAAGGCAAACCCACCGCCATCTCCTTGCGCATCGCCAAGCCCAAAAACTCCGATCAAAAAGTCAACTTCAGCGGCGAACCGACCGAGGGAGCAATTGCTCTCACCGTCGACGCCATCGGAGGTCTGCAATACAAGCAAACAGAACTCACCGCCATACCCGGCCAGGCCCTCGCGATCACACTACGTAACACCGACGTCATGCCGCACAATCTCGTCATTCTCAATCCCGGGAAAATCCAGGAAGTCGGCGAAGCGTCCTTTAAAATGCTCAACGACCCCAAGGCTGGAGAAAAGAGCTACGTCCCCGACCTGCCCTCCGTCATCACCCACATTCCCGTCATCGACCCCGGCACCGGATACACTCTCCACTTCCGCGCCCCCAAGCAACCCGGCGACTACCCCTACATCTGCACCTACCCCGGCCACTGGCAGGCCATGCGCGGCGTACTGAAGGTTAGGTGAAGCACCTCACCCCTGCAGGATCTGGGTAATTATATTGTGGGGGCTGGCGACGTTTTTTCGAAGAAATGCTGATGACCTCTCTCTGCTGCGCGACTTTCATCATTTATCGCTCCATTCGAGAAAAGTAACTCAATTCAATTGTAGAGATAGATTCGGATTTCTAAGCACGATTTAGTTGGCCACAATGTTGACGAGCTTGCCGGGGATCACAATGACTTTACGGACGGTCTTGCCGTCGGTGTGAGTGGTGACGTTGGAGTCGGCGAGAGCCTGAGCTTCGAGGTCTTCCTTACTGATGTCGGCGGGCACGGTAAGGCGGGCGCGGAGCTTGCCATTAACCTGCACGATGATTTGGATTTCCGATTCCACAAGCAGTGACTCGTCAAGGACGGGCCAGCTTTGTTCGCTAAGTAGCTCGCTTTCGCCGAGCGCCGAGTTGATCTCCTCGGAGAGATGAGGAGCGAAGGGGTTGAGCAATTTGAGGAAAGTCAGAAAGAGGTCACGCGGGATCTCATCCGCTGCGGTATAGGCATTGGTACACTCCATCATGGAAGAGATCGCGGTATTGAAGCGAAGAGTTTCGATGGCCTCCTGCACCTTCTTAATCGTCTGGTGGGTGATCTTGGCGAGGTCGGCATTTTCACCAGCCACGATTTTCCCGCTCAACTCCCACTGGCTTTCCTGATTCTCGACAAAGGCGAGACGCCAGACTTTGGCGAGGAAACGATGCACCCCTTCCACGCCCTTCATGGCCCAAGGTTTGTCCTGATCAAGGGGGCCCATAAACATTTCGTAAAGGCGCAGAGAATCGGCGCCGTAGTTGGAAACAACGTCATCGGGGTTGACAACATTCCCGAGAGACTTGGACATTTTCTGTCCGTCCTCGCCCATGATGAGACCTGGGGCAAAGTAGCGCTTGAAGGGTTCGCTGGTTTTGACGTGGCCAAGGTCGTTGAGAACCTTGTGCCAAAAGCGGGAATAAAGAAGGTGCAGCACGGCGTGCTCTTTTCCGCCGACGTAGAAGTCGACGAAGCCATCGCTGTTACCCCAGTAGTTTTCAGATTCTGGGCTCAGGAAATGTTCTTCGTTGTGGGGATCGCAATAACGCAGGTAGTACCAGCACGATCCGGCCCACTGGGGCATGGTGTTGGTTTCACGCTGTAAGTTGTCGCTGTAGTTAATCCAGTCGGTGCAATTGATGAGCGGACCACGAGGATCTCCAGTAGGTTTGAAATCTTCCATCTCTGGCTGGAGAAGCGGCAACTCGGACTCAGGCACCGCAGAGTGCTGACCGCTTTCCTTGTCCCAAAGGAGTGGGAAGGGCTCGCCCCAATAACGCTGGCGCGAGAAGAGCCAGTCACGGAGTTTGAATTGGATTTTCTTTTCGCCTTTTCCATTCTCACCAAGCCACTGAATGACGCTCTTCTTGGCATCCTTGGTTTTAAGGCCGTCTAAGAATCCCGAATTGATCGCGGTTCCCGGATCGGTGTAGCCCTGCCAATCCTGGTCACCAGTCGGCTGGACAACTTGAACTATCGGAAGATCAAATTTCACGGCAAACTCAAAGTCCCGTTCGTCATGTGCCGGCACGGCCATGATTGCTCCGCTGCCGTAACCCATCATGACGTAGTCCGCGATCCAGACGGGCATCTTCTTTCCGTTGACCGGATTGGTCGCAAAGGCTCCGGTGGCGACTCCGGTCTTTTCCTTATCGAGACCACGCTCCATGTCGGACTTGCTGGCGCAGGCCGCGACGTAGGATTCGACGGCTTCTTTTTGCCCGGTGGCCGTAATTTCCGCCACGAGCGGATGCTCGGGAGCAAGCACCATGTAGGTTGCGCCGAAGAGAGTATCGGGACGAGTAGTGAAGACGGTGACGTCATTGCCCTCGACATCGAAGACGACCTCGGCACCTTCCGAGCGGCCGATCCAATTGCGCTGGAGGGCTTTGATCGACTCAGGCCAATCGAGTGGTTCGAGTTCGTCGATGAGACGTTGGGCATATTTGGTAATGCGAAGCATCCACTGTCGCAACGGACGGCGCTCGACGGTTTCGCCTTTGTCTTTCCACTCCTGGACCTCTTCGTTGGCGAGGACGGTGCCCATGCTGGGCGACCAGTTCACGGGTGCTTCGTGGATGAAGGCGAGACGGACATCATCAATCTGATCCTGACTCCAGCCTTTCGCCTCGAGTTCAGCAACGGGCTTGGCCTTCTGATCTTCGTCGCAGAAATAGGAATTATACAGCTGGAGGAAAATCCACTGGGTCCAGCGGACATACTTGGGGTCGGTGGTGTTCACTTCGCGATCCCAATCGTAGCCGAAGCCGAGTTCCTGAAGCTGACGGCGGAAGTTGTTAGTATTGGCCTCGGTGGTAATACGAGGGTGCTGGCCGGTCTTGATAGCGTATTGCTCGGCAGGCAATCCGAAGGCATCCCAACCCATGGGATGGAGGACGTTGAAGCCATTCATGCGCTTGTAGCGACCGACGATGTCAGTAGCGGTGTAACCCTCGGGGTGCCCAACGTGCAGACCCTCGCCCGAAGGATATGGGAACATGTCGAGAATGTAGTATTTCGGCTTTGACGCATCGAAGCCTTCCTCACCGGGACCGGGAGTGCGGAAGCTTTTGTTTTTGGCCCAATGGGACTGCCATTTGGATTCGAATTGGTCGAAAGGGTAGGGCTTGCGTTTGTCGGACATGATGTTNGGCGCGAGAGAAACCGCNAATGGTGGGAAAAACACGCAAAAAATACATCTGANATGTCCCNATTTAATTTAGATCTTGGAAGATCGGCCCAAGNGACTGTCNATTTTAACCTACGAATAGAATCTCCCAAGGAAGCGACAAAGTATGTATCGTTTTTGTAAAATGATGCTCCGCGACGGATACACACAAAACCNAAGGCTGTTAGGGCCTTAGGTTTGTTTGAGTAAGATATTTGTGTCAGCCCTATTGGTCTCCCCGCCCACTAGACCGTCCCCCGCTGCTGCTGAGTCCTCCCGAACTGCTACGTGAGGGCGAGGGCGATGAGCTTCTGGAACTTCGTGAAGTTGACATGCTGGTGGGCACGGTTCGCAGCGTGCGGCTACTTGATTGCCTCGCAACCTCAAGTCGGCCCGATGGCGGGGACTGAATGCGTGGAGCGGGTGTGGACGGACGGATGCTTGGACGAGGCTGGATCGATTGGCGCGACGGCGGTGCGACCGGTATTTTATAGCTGGGCGTCGATGAGCCTCGCGACGAACTGCTACGAGCCGAGCTGGAGGAAGAACCTCTCGAACTTCCGGAATAATATGAACTGGACGAAGCCCCACTTGGGCGACTGGAAGAATAGGAGCTGGAAGTAGAACCCCGATACGAGGACGAACGCCCGCTTGATTCATCATGCCCCCGATGGCTGCTCGACGAGCTTTTCCCAGAGAGACTGGATCCGAAGAGTTCCGTGGAACGACTCCGGTAGGAACTGGGGTATGCGAGTGGCGTATACTTGCTCCCGTGGTGCGATGAGTGTGACGAACTCGAATGTCTGGGGAGATAAGTCGGGCAACTGAGGCGGCGCCCGTGCCGATAGCCGTGCGGGTAAACCGGACTGCTATAGCGATGGGGCTTCGAGGTGTAGTAACAACGGGAATGGCGATTATAGTATCGTCCGCAGGAATGATCATAATAGCAGCGGCGATAAGGATCGTAGGCCCAGCGGCTATAGTCCGTGCTCACGAAGCCGAGACTGACGGAATTATACGCCGGAGAAGAGCCGTAGGTGCTGTAGCTCCCGTAATAGCCATAGTCGGTGCACGAACTCAGGAACAAAATCCCGACACCAGTGATCAACGCAAAAATTGTTTTCATAGCAAGAAGTAGGACTCTCTGGATTCAGAAATAATTCACTCTTTTTCGGATTTTCCCACCGCAGCATAGATGAGGGGCTTGAGCGTCTTCTCCATATTCCAGTTATAAGGCATCGTTTGCTCCATCGTCACGACGACGAGTTCATGCTTCGGCGAAATCCAATAATGCGTGCTGGCAGCCCCTCCCCAGCCGTATTCACCGATCGCCGCATCATTATCCCAGCGATCGTCGTGATCGAATCGAACGCAAAATCCCAACCCGAATCCAGTCCCGAAACGTTGTTCTTTGCCGAATGAAATCTGTGGAATCGAAAGCGGCAATTGATTGGTTCTCATCAGATTCACGGTGCCTTCCCGCAAATAACGCTTCCCCTGAAACTCGCCCCCATTGGCAATCATCTGCAGAAAACGACCATAATCAGTGATCGTCGAAACCAATCCGCTCCCACCTCCTTTAAATGCGGGGTCCTTGAGATATTTGCTCTCTGCCGCCGTCTCCAGAACCTTCAATCCCTTCAGTTCCCGTCGATAACTCGTCGCGAGCCGATCGGCTTTATCTCCCGGAACCGAGTAGGCCGTGTCCCTCATCCCAAGTGGCTCAATCAAGCGACGGTGGAGAAAATTCTCGAAGGGCTCGCCTGCCGCCCTCGTCACTACCGCCGCGAGCATGTCGCTGCTCATTCCATAGAGCCACCGGCTTCCCGGTTCATCCAGCAAGGGCATTCCTTTCAGAGCCTCCACGGTATTCATCAAAGGCAACTTGCGATTCATCACGCCAGCCTTGCGGTATCTCAAATTGAGAACCTGCCCTCCCCGGGTCGGAGGAAATCCAGAGGTATGCCGCAAGAGATCCCGCACTGTCGTCTTCCGGCGAAGCGCCGTTGTTTTCCCCAGACTTACCCAATGCTCCTGTCCTTTGAGTTCCTTCAAATACAAATCAATCGGATCATCGAGGCTCAGCTTTCCTTCCTCGCAAAGCATTAGGGCTGCTACCGAGGTCAACCCCTTCGTCATCGAATAAATCCGAAACAAGGTGTCCTTCTCCATCGGCTTTTCGGATTCAATGTCGCGGTGCCCGAAACTCTCCTGATAGACAATCTGTCCTTTACGCAGGACGAGGACCGATCCCCCTGCGAGCTTCCTCGTTGCAATCAAAGACTCCACCGCCGGACCGATTTTTGCCAAAGCCTCTCCAGACATCCCCACCTTGGCAGGATCACTCTTAGGCAGGGGCTCAACTGCAAAGACTCCCAGAGGAAAACACCATAACAACTGCCATTTCATCCCCCAGACCTAGAAAACTTTTCACCCGCCCGCAAAAAAATTCCGAAATCTCCGTCATTTTTTACGCGTCGCGAGCAAATTCACCAGTCCAACTGCCACATTCTCCGCCCAACAAGCATAGAGCAAGCTGAGAACATCACAACGGAGGAAAACTACTCGGAAAAGAGGAATCAATTTGATGACCAAGAGAACGAGCGCCAATCGACGCCGAGAGGCCTCTTGAAGAGAGGGAGGCATTCACTCCCTCTTCTCCACGCTCTTCTCTTCTTTCTTATCCTTCTTGGGATCTGCCGGAACAAACTTCAACACAGTGCCATTGATGCAATAGCGTTGCTTTGTCGGAGTTGTCTTTCCATCGAACGCTGAAAACGACTCATTCTCAAAAACATGGCCGAGGTGACCGCCACAAACTTTGCACAGCACTTCGGTGCGCGCGTATCCCAAATGGTAATCGACCGAAGTCTTCACATTCTTTGCTTTAGCCGGGTCATAAAATGACGGCCATCCGCAATGGGAATCAAACTTGGTCTTCGACGAAAAGAGCTCGGCATTGCATCCCGCACAATAATAAGTCCCCGCACCCTGGGCTTTGAACTCCTTGTATACCTGTCCATTCGAGCGCTCGGTCCCAGCCTTGCGAAGAATAGCGTATTGCTGGGGAGTAAGCTGCTTCTTCCACTCTTCATCGGTCATTTTTGCAATCTCTTCCTGGGTGAGTTCGGTAGGCTTTTCCTGAGAGGTTTCCATGACTTTTTCTTTGGGAGATTGGGCGAGGGCAAAAATTCCGGCGGCAGCCACAGCTCCCAGAGAGATTGCGATAATACGTTTCATAATATTGGGAGGCTAGACCGAAGAGTTTGTCCCGTCAAATTCCACCGACTTCAGGTTTGCCTGTAGGCGGGATGACGGCAAGAGTCTTCATGTGCAGATACGGCGAAGAACAGTCATTGTTTCGGTTCTCATCTTTTTGGGACTCGCTTTTCTCGTGATCGGCATCCTGATGCAACGACCCATCCCAAAATTCTATGCCCATTCCCTACGAAACTGGCAAGAGGCAGATGCCCCAGCAGGCTATCCCATCGCCACCGGAAAAGAGGGAGAATTCTGGACCGCAGAGTTCGAACCCAACCTGAGCCACCTGCGAAGTCTGGAGCGATACCAGCTCCCTATCGCACGTAATTTTACCCACCCCTGCGGAAATCTTGCAACTATCGAGAAACAATCTCCGGCTGCCGTGGAATTTAATGCTCCGGGAAACAACGTCTTTGCCGTGGGCAATGGCCTGATTCTCGCCATCACCAAAACCCGCGGCTATCCCGGAAAGTCCATCCTAATGGGGCACCGCCTCCCCAACGATAACATTGTGCAATCACTCTACGCCGGACTGAGCTCCCATACTGTCCGAGTCGGCGAGCGAGTGGCAGGTGGAGAAATGATCGGAGAAAAAGAAAACTCACTTTACTTCGAAGTTCGGCAGGGGTCGGGAATCGACCTCGGCTTGGAGGTCATTGAAGGAGTCACCCTGAACGCACCACACAACGAAGCCACTTTCAACCGAATCGATCCTCTCAAATTCCTCGAAAGCCACAGTTTGCATTCCTCTATCAGAATCTTGGATCCCATGACCATTATTCGCGCACAAAAAACCGACCCTGAGCGAGCCCTGGAAAACTTGCAATTCGATGCCGCCTCCGCTCTCAAGCTACAAGAGCTGATGGAAAAGAAAAAGCAGGACTAAAGTTGGTTTTCAATCAAGCGGGCGAAAAACCGTTTGTACGATGCTTCTAGGACCTCGGGCAGGTTCACCATGGTAATCTCCCGTGACTTCTTCAAATCATCACGAAACATTCGTGTCTGCTCCTTTGCAAAAGCCACAGAGTCAACGTGCAGGTTCACCTCGTCGTTAATAAAAAACGAACGATCGTCGAGATTGCCTGAACCGATAATACTCAAGCGGCCGTCGGCTACGAGTAGCTTGCCGTGCATCATGGTGGCTTCGTATTGATAAATCCGAATCCCCCCCCGCAGAAGCTCCACCCAATGGTTCTGGGAAGCATAGCGCGAAGGCTTTGAATCAATGTCCTTATTAGGCACCAATATTTCAATCTTCACTCCGCGCGCGGCCGCTTTAAGAAGAGCCTCACGAAAGGGCTTGGTTGGAACAAAATAGGACTGGGCCAGTACAAGCGACTCGCGGGAAGAATTGATCGCCATCAAGACCGAGTGAGCTAACGGATGCTTTCGATCTTTCGGAGAATCAAAGACAAACTGCGCCCGTAGATTTCCACGCCGCGAGAGCTTTGGAAAATACTCCCGACCCCGAAGCTCTTTCCCCGTCATCTCGCTCCAGTTCTCGCAGAACGCCTCTTGCAATTGTCCCACAGCCGGGCCTCCGACTTCATACTGTGTATCCCGCCAAAAGGAGGGACTTTGCGCATTTCCCGTCCAAGCATGAGCAAAGCCCGCACCCCCTGTGAAGCCAACTTTCCCATCAACCACGAGAATTTTCCGGTGGGTCCGATTGCTCAGGGTATTCGGCGCAAAGTGGTAAATGGGATGGTAAATCTCCAACTCGGCTCCGGCATTTCTCATCAACCCGATATTAAGCTCTCCGACATCCCGGGAACCCACGCCATCGAGAATGACATGCACTGCAACGCCCTTGCGCGCTTTCTCCGCGAGGGCTTCCGAAAATTTCCGTGTCACCGGACTTTCGATAAACGCAAAGGTCTCAAAGGTAATCGACTTTTTTGCTCCGTTCACGGCCTTCAACATAGGAGGAAAAAATGCCTCTCCATTGACAAGTGTTCTCACCGCATTCCCTTCGCACCACGACACCCGGGAGGCCTTGGAAAATTCCTTCGCAAACCCAGGTGTGCGAACAGCGACCCCGGCGCCAACTGAGGCATCGACCGACCGATGGAAACAACCAGTGAGTGATCCCGCACACATTGCGAGGACAACAAACGCTTTATCTTCCTTCCGCAAGACGTTCGGAAAGAACCTCGGGCAATCCAGCCGCGATGATCTTTTGCTGGGTGGTGGCAAGATCATACTCCACACGGCGGAAATACACCCTGGAAGTCGGAATGTCATAAATGGCGTAACAGGCCCGCCAGTCACCATCACGGGGCTGGCCCACTGATCCGGTGTTGATAAAATATTTTGTCCCCGGTTCGATCTCAACCGAATCAGCTTCGATCTCTCCCACACGGCTATCGCGAATAAAAATTCTCGGCACGTGCGTGTGCCCGTGGAAACAAATATTGGTAAACTGATAGGAGAAGTTCGACATGGCATCGAATTTATTGGTGACGTAATTCCACGACTGCGGTTGATCGAGAGTCGAATGCACCACCGTGAAATCTTCCACCTGGCGAACCATGCGGAGGTTACGAAGCCATTCGCGTTGTTCCTCCGATAGTTGATCCCGGGTCCACTGCAAAGCCGTCGCAGCCACCGGGTTCATTGCATCCAGACTGTGACTCCCGGCGGCATCCTCATCGTGGTTGCCTTTCACCACCGGCCAATCGGTATCCCGGATCATTTCAAGACAAGCAAAAGGATCGGCATTGTAACCCACGATATCTCCCATACAGACTCGATGCGTACAGGACTGTTCTTCAGCATCCTGGAGGACTGCTTCAAGGGCTTCCAAATTAGCGTGGATATCTCCGAAAAGGGCAATACGCATGGGGCGAGCAAACGAACGTCCAGACTCACCAAAAGATGCAAAAGTGTAAAGGGTAGATTAACCCTCCATCTAAAGAGTTATTCCTCACCCTGAAAATACGGATTTCCGGACCTCGGATGCGGCAGCACGTTCCGCTTACTACGGAAATCTTTGGGAATTCGGTACCTTGAATTGACCAAAAAAGGAATCCAATCCGGAGGGACATCGAGTTTATTAGCGAGAATTCGCAGGGTATCATCAATACTCCCTCGAAAATATCCCTCCTCTTCGATACGCAAACGATAATTGTAGAGATTTCGATAGGCTTCCTCTTCCGAACGAAAAATTTCCAAAATCTCCGGCCGGTCCTCGGACAGAGGAAGACTTGGGTTTGTCCACAGGGCATAAAGAATGGCCCGAAACGAGGGTAATCTCAGATGGCTGGGATCTTGCTCAAGAAGCTTACGTGCTTCGAAATATCCCTCAATTTCCCGCCCGGGAATCTGGGCGAGAAGATAAACATACCGCCGCTCGTATATCCGGCTCTTCCCAAATGACGCGGCCATCTTGTAGGCCTCCAAAGCTCTCTCGTAATCTGGACGCTTGAATCTGTTAGACCACAGGGAACCAAGCTCACCCCACAAGTGATACGCGTCTGGAATGCGTCTCAATCCCTCGCGATAAAAGGCATCGCCAGCCTCAAGATATTCCCGCTCCATGGTATCCCGTTGGATCGGTTTCAAGTCATGACGATTCCTCGCCCATGAAGCCGCATTATAGGCCAGATGCCATCCTCCGTGAGACCAGTAAAACAAGTTGTAGGGATCCAGGGAAGTGATGACGTCATAATCCTGTTTCAACTCATACCACTCCTGATTAGAAAAATGGTCCTGTGCTTCCAGACTCAATATCGAAGCCATCACCGAGCGCAATCCACCAAAGGTTCCCGCCAATCCGGTCTGCCCCATTTGATTCCACGTTTCCACGGAAACTTTCGGCGCCGCAATGCGGCGCTCCCGATAATCTTCGGTTAACTTTTGCTCGACCGGCATCCGAATCACACCGCTGATCGCAAGCCAGGCTCCGATCACGAGAATATTTCTGGATTTTAAAAATCGTTTCATCGCATCGTCGCATCAAAATTCCTTATCGGAGAAGACGAACCAGGACAGAACAGTATAAATCGCGATATAAAAGAAAGTCAGCCCGCCCAGGTGAAGCATGTCAAACATTCCGATTTCCATCGCTCTGGCCGCACCATCCGAAACCGACTCAAAGAGCTGAAAATCGGGAAATAGCAGGGAAATTATCGTTCCTAAAATCCGGTCCACCATTCCCGGTTCAACGCCATATTCACCTTTCGTAAACAAGCCCTCACGCGCCAATGACTGAATAGCTCCGATGATCCAAATCATCACGCTACTCGCGATGGTGAAAAGCGTTGAAGTCGAGAAGGTCGATATCAACAAGGCCACCGCAGCAATAATAGATGCCTTGAAAAAGTGCGCCCATACTCCGTATTGCAGAATCAAGCTCGGACCATGGGAAGCCACCTCGGCCTGTCCTTGTCGGACTTCCTCCTCACCCCAACCGATCGCGCCCAAATATTCGCCCAGCTCCGCACTCACCGCCTGCGTTCGATAATGAAGCGTCACCACCATGAGAATATCCATCACCAACATCGCTACAAAAATCACCGAGATTACCCCGAGCAACTTTCCCACCAAATAATCTAAACGTGGTAACGGTTTACACAAAATAGTGTACAAGGTGCGATCCTCGATATCGCCCGGAATTAACAAAGCAGTCGAGACGATGGCAAAGAGCGAACTGAAAAGCATCATCGTGCCAAGGCAGAGATTCTTGTGCATCATCAACTCCTGCTGCGGCTGCGAAGCCTCTGGTCCTTCATACCAAAAGACATCAAAAAACTGCAGCCCTACAAACAACAAAGCGATTGGGGCGAGAAAATAAAACACCTTCATTCGCACCAATTGCGTCACGGTGCTCAAGGCAATAATTCCCGCACGACGCGGCGAAAAAAAACTGGTTCCAAGTCGATCACTCATGATTGCTTTGTGCTGACTGCTTTCTGTTTGGATTCCGCCTCAATGGTTTCTTTTAAGAAGAGACTCTCGAGCGACGAACGCGGATGCCCTTCTGAAACCAACTCCCCCTTATTCGATTGGTCCACCAATTTTCGAATCTGCTCCAGCAACTCCGGCGGGGCATCCTGAAGAATAATCTCGGTGCGATCGTGCATCGAAGTAAGCTCCTCAAGATTCCCTTCATTCACCATTTTGCCCCGATGAATAATACCCACCCGGTCACAGATTTCCTGAACCTGCTCGAGTAAATGCGAACAGAGAAATACGGTAATGCCGCGTCCCTTGAGATCGAGAATCAAGTCGCGAATCTTGCGCGACCCCATTGGGTCCACCCCAGCCGTCGGTTCGTCCAGCACGACCAAACGAGGATCCTGCACTAAAGCCTGCGCTAACCCAATCCGCTGCAACATTCCTTTGGAAAACCCCCGCAGTCTCCGATGGCGGGCTTCTTCCAACCCGACCAACTCCAACATCTCATCCACTCGCGCCTTGAGTACCGCTCCGCGCATTCCGCAGAGCTTGCCATAAAAACTCACCGTCTCGGCGGCTGATAAATGCTTATAAAAGTAGGGATTCTCCGGTAAAAATCCCACCTCCATCCGCGAGTCTACCTTCGAGGAATCTCTTCCAAAAATGGCGCAGCTTCCTGCAGTCGGCCTCACCAGACCTAGGACCGCTTTCATCGTCGTCGACTTTCCCGAGCCATTGGGGCCAATCAAGCCATAGACTTCACCGGACGCGATTGAGAGAGAAACCTCATCAACCGCCCTAATCCCTCCTCCACGGAAAGACCCCTTGAAATCCTTCACCAATCGATTGACCTGCACTGCGGGAACCTCGCTCATTATTCTTCCAGCGTAGCGACCCATTCATTACGTGCAAGAGAGTTGCCATCGTT
>PBTU01000077.1 GCA_002729295.1 Verrucomicrobiales bacterium
GAATTCGAAGGTGACTTCATCAAAGAGAAAGCTGTTGTCTTCCTCAGCAGGATCCATCCGAAAAAAGGACTTCTGATGTGGGTCGATGTTTGGAAAAGGATCCGTCCCGAAGGATGGCGCATGCGCGTCATAGGCCCTGACGAAGGTGGCCACACCGAAGAAGTGAAAAGAGCTGTCGCACAAGCTAACCTCTCGGATGAGTGGAGCTTCGAGGGTCCGCTCGAAGGGAAGGAAAAGCTGTCTGCTCTCGGAAGCGCGAAACTTTTTGCCCTTCCCACCCACAGCGAAAACTTTGGTATTGTTATCGCCGAAGCTCTCGCCGCAGGCACTCCAGTCATCACCACCACCGGAACGCCCTGGGAGGGTCTCATCAAACATCGATGCGGCTGGTGGGTCGACCCAACAACCGAAGCCCTCGCCGAGGCCCTGCAATCAGCCCTGGCCTGCGAAGAAAGATCACTCATGGGAGAGCGGGGCGCAAATTGGGTGAAAAATGAATTTGCTTGGGAGGAAATTGGACTACGAATTGTAGCAGCCTACCAAAAAATTTTAAATGGACATTGAATCTAACAGAAAAGCACGCAAGTGGACGCGAAAGGAACTCGCCGGACGCGCCCTTTGGACTCTCTGCTCCCCCCTCTTCCGATGGAGCCCCCGCCCTCTCTGGGGGTGGCGTCGATTTCTTCTCCGGCTCTTCGGAGCCAAGGTGGGCAAGGATGTCCACCTCACTCCAAGCTGCCGCGTTTTTATTCCCTGGAATCTTGAGATCGGTTCATGGAGTTCGGTCGGTTTTGAAACGATTATTTACAATTTGGGGGAAATCACCATCGGAGAGCATGTCACCATTTCCCAAAGGTCCCACCTCTGCGCCGGAAGCCATGATTTTAAAGACGACTCCATGCCCTTGATCAAAGCTAATATCACCATCGAGGACGGAGCCTGGGTCTGCGCTGATACCTTTGTTGGTCCGGATATCCTCATCGAAAAAAAAGGCATCGTGGGAGCCCGGGCGGTCGTCACCAAGGACGTCAAGGCAGGAAACGTCGTTGCCGGAAATCCCGCAAAAGTGATCGGACACAGATAAAAAACCATGCTGCCAATTTCCGTTTGCATCCCTGTTCTCAATGAGGAGAAAAATCTGCCTGGGTGTCTCGAATCATTGAAGGGAAAATTCAATGACGTTGTCATCGTCGATTCCGGCAGTAGCGACGCCACTCTTTCCATCGCGGAGAAGGCTAATCTCACTGTTCTCAATTTCAAATGGAACGGTGCCTTTCCCAAGAAACGAAACTGGGCTCTTCAAAACCATTCCTTCAAAAACGAATGGGTTCTCTTCCTCGATGCAGACGAGCGTCTCACTCCGGCCTTCATGGATGAACTCAAATCAAAGCTCGATTCCAAAATGGTGGGATTTTGGCTCCGATACGACAATTGGTTCATGGACCGCCAGCTTCATCATGGTGATATCATGCGAAAGCTCGCTCTCTTCAAACCAGAGGCCGGAACATACGAACGCTTTCCGGAAGATTTTTGGAGTCACCTCGATATGGAGGTGCACGAACATCCGGTTCTCGACGGTCCCATCGAAGAGATCTTTTCGCCTCTCGAACACCGCGACTTCCGCGGTCTCGAATCCTATATTGCCAAGCATAAGCAATACGCTGCCTGGGAAGCCAAACGCTTCCAATGGCTCCAGTCGGATCCCGAAGCCTGGACCTCGCTCAACAAGCGGCAGCAGTTCAAGTATCGCCACCTCAACAAGTGGTGGCTTGGGAGCTTCTACTTCCTCATTTCCTACTTTCTCAAAAAAGGATTTCTTGATGGACGCGTCGGATTCCGCTTCTCCTGGATGAAAAAGGGCTACTTCGAGGATATTCGCCGAAGAATTCTCAGCTCAAAGACATCGTGAGTAAACCACAGAAACATCTTCTCCTGATCAGCCAGGTTTACGTGCCCGACCCAGCTGCGGTTGGACAATACATGGCCGATGTTGCCGAGGAAATGGAAGCGCAAGGCTGGAAGGTCACCGTCTTCACCTCAAACCGTGGTTACGATGATCCAAGCCAGAAATTTCCCGCCACGGAAATCGCCAATGGCGTCACCATCAAACGTCTCCCACTCTCCTCTTTCGGTAAGAATTCCATTCTCACCCGATTGCTCGGTCAGAGCATCTTTTGTCTCCAAGCCATCCTTCGCGGGCTCTTCCTTCCAAAAGTCAGCTCGATCCTCGTAACGACCTCCCCACCCATCGGAGGAATGGTGGGCTGGTTTATTAGCTTGATCCGTCGCATCCCATTCAACTTCTGGGTCATGGATTTGAATCCCGATCAGGCAATCGCCCAGGGAGTCGTTGGCCCGAACAGCATCCCGGCCCGGATTTTCGATTCCTGCAACCGACGCCTCCTCAAGAGAGCCTCCCGAATCATCGTACTGGATGAATTCATGGCCGCCAACGTGCGAAAGAAAACTCTAAACCTAGACGACAAGATACTCGTTCTTCCTCCCTGGCCCCTCGAGCAGGCTCTCGAAATCATTCCCCGAGACAAGAATCCCTTTCTTAAAAAGCACCAGCTGGAGGATAAATTCGTCCTCATGTATAGCGGCAATCACAGCCCAGTTCATCCGCTCGACACCTTTCTCCGTGCCGCCGAAGCCCTCGCAAACGACGAACGATTCGTCTTTCTCTTCATTGGTGGCGGCAAGGGAAAACAAGCGGTCGATGACTTCATTGCATCCAAAAAACCCGGGCGTATTGTCTCCCTCCCCTACCAGCCGCTGGATCAAATAAAATATTCTCTCTCGGCCGCTGATATTCATCTCGTCTCCATGGGAGCACCTATGATAGGTTGCGTCCATCCCTGTAAATTTTATGGCTCGATGGCACTCGCTAAACCCCTTCTTTACCTTGGTCCACCTGACTCTCATATCGGGAGGATCATTGAAGAAACCGGCGCAGGCTGGCAAATAGAACATGGAGAAACCGGCAAGATGATCGAGGTCATCAAAACAGCCTCACAAGACCCGGCTCTCGACTCCATTGGAGAAAAAGGGCGTCAAAAAATCCTCCTCTCTCTCAGCAAACAACAACTTTGTAACAAATTTTGCCAAGCGATCTCCCCCGATCCGTTTGAATGACAGCTCTTCTCACCACTGCGTTTTTTGTCGCTCTCGCGATCTCTCTTTTGCTGACCCGGATCATGATCCGCCTCGGCCCCAAGCTTGGGCTCATCGACGAGCCCGGCGAACGACGGATTCACGTAAAACCGGTCCCTCGAGCCGGAGGCATCGCCGTCTTCCTTACCTTTGTTATCACGGTTTTCGCCGTCCAATCCTTCAGCGAACTCAGCGGACAACTGAGCTTCAAATGGTTCAAGGCTTTCGCCACGGCTTCACTTCTCCTGGTCATCGTTGGAATTCTCGACGACCGCTGGGGTGTCAATGCCTGGCTCAAATTAATGGCCCACGGGCTCGCGGCGGTATTTCTTTTCTACACCAGCGGAGGAAACGTCGGCAGCGTGCTGGGAATCGAAGTTCCTGAATACGTCGATCTCGCAATCTGGGTCATTTGGACCGTTGCGATCATTAATGCCTTTAACCTCATTGATGGCATGGACGGCCTCTGCGCGGGGCTGGCCATGATTTCCATCCTCAGCCTGACCGTCCTCACGATCGTGCTCCGTTCAGGCACGGACGCCATCGTGCTCATTGTCATGCTGGGAACCTTGCTCGGGTTCCTCCGCTACAATTTCAATCCTGCGAAAATCTTCCTTGGCGACACCGGGTCGATGTTCATCGGCTTCTTTATCGCCTCGGTGGCCCTGATATCAACCGGCGAACGATTCACTGCTGCCAGTCTGCTCATACCTTTAATCGTCGCCGGAATTCCCCTCATCGATGTTATTCTTGCAGTCTGGCGGCGGAGCTTCCGTAGTGTTCTGTCCAAACTTGGAGTAGGAGGAAAAGACAGCATCTTCGGCGCCGATCAATATCACATCCACCACCGACTCCTAGCCTACGGGCTGACCCAACGAAAAGTCGCCACCATTCTCTATACACTCGCCATTGCCGGCTCGTTCCTCGCCTTGATCCCCTCGCTGCTTGATCATCGCACAATGGGCCTCACCGTGGCGGCGTTCTCTGTCTCCGGGCTCATTGGCTTTCGCTACCTTGCCCCGGTTGAACTCAAAATCAGCGGGGAAATTTTTAAACTAATCCTGAAGCGCCCGGCACGATCACGACTGAAACGATTCGTTCTCACCTTTTACGACATGGCCGCAATCCTAATCGGTGTCACCTTTTCCTACATCCTGAACAACAACGGAAACTTCCCAATTTTCGACAAATCAAACCTCGCCACTGGCACCTTTATCCCCACCACCGCAATCACCCTGGCCTCCTGCCTCTTCGTTCTCAATGCCGGAAAAGCCCACATCAGACTCTGGAGTAGGGCCACTTTCCGCGATTTCCTCTCGCTAGCACTCTGGTTTTCGATCGGAACAATCGTTGCGACTACCATCAACATTATTATCAGCAATGAAACATATGCGACCATTCAGCGGCAGACGATGACTTTCACCCTCACGGGAATCCTCCTGATCCTTCCCCGCTCCCTCAGCACACTCCTACGCGAGAGCGTTATCGACTCCCTCCACCGTAATGTCGCCAAATCTGATAGCAGCCGGCCCAAGGTGCTTCTTTACGGGGCCGGGAACATGGGCGAACTCTTTCTCCTCCATACGAAAACCACCGCCAAAGGCCATTTTAACAAAATGCGCATCATCGGGATCATCGATGACCATCCCGAACTCAATCTCCGCTATCAGGATGGCTTCAAAATCCGCGGAGGCCTGGAAGCCGTGACGGAAATTTGCCAGAGAAAGGGAGCATTGGACGGAATCATTCTGACCATGCAGGAAAGTCCGCCAGAGGAAAAAATGGTCGAAATTGCAGAAATTTGCCGGAAATTTAACCTAAAACTCTACAAATGGGCCCCAGATCTTAATATCATCGAAATTGATCAATCATCGAGAGTCCAGCCAGAAATANTTTGACATCAACAGAGGCAAATCACATTCTTTCATANGTCGAGATGAATGATTTGAAANATTCTCACCTCGACAGTAAACCAAGCCATACGATGAAAAANCTCATTTTTTTCCTGCTTCTGACATTAAGCCCGTTTGCCAGCGCGCTGAGTGTTTACGATTCAGACCCCTCTCCGGTGGCCTGTTTCACCGGTAGCGCCACCCAAGCGGCCCCATTCACCGGATGGGATATCCAACGTCTCTACGACTATGCCGCCAGATGGCATCCAGACTTGATCCCTCAAGCTGATTACCTCTACAACGTCGCCTACGGATGGTGCACAAGCCAGTCTGAACGGGCGACTAAAAGGTATCTCAGAAGAACCATGCGTCAGCGTTGGTATGCCGTGATATGTGACGAAGAGCCCGAGGTGGTAAACACGGGATGTCCATACTAAGGGACGGTAACCTTACCGGGACTTCCCAATTTTTCAAAGCCGCCTGCATCATCGCTTGGCGGTTTTTTGCACTTACTGCGGAATGATTAACAATAGTAAGGAAAAAACATTCGCCTTTTTTGTCATCCTCGGCGTTTGCCTGGCTTGGGTCATAGGTGCCTATGGCTCTCCCATGGGTTTTCCCTTGGAGGGAAATGACATCTTTCGCGAACGGTCACGTTGGGCCATTGCCTTCGCTGGCCTAGCCGGAATTGCCCTCCTTCCGGGAAAATCCATCTTTCCACGAGCCCCACTGATTCTCTGGATTTGTTTTGGATTCTTGATCATCTGGGGCTGCTTTATGGTCATCAATGCCCAATCCGAAATGAATATTTATCGGGCCCGCTGGATCATGATCAAAGATCGACCATTTCCCGATCTTCCGGGGTCCCCCGTCGCCTCAGCAACCAAGAAGTTCACCTTCGAAATCATTGCCGTCTTCCTCTTTGTCATCGCTATCGCCCGCAGCACCGAAAGCTCGATCTGGAAAAAGATCCTCACCACCTTCGCTCTGGCCTCTCTGTCGGTTGCCATCATTGGAATGACCCATAAAATTCTCGGTATCGACACCGTCTGGGGAATCCCGGATGTACAGCCGGAGCTATTTTTTGCGCCATACGTTTACAATGGTAACGCTGCATCGATGATGAATCTGGGAATCATCATGGCTTTCTCAATGGCCCTCACCGACTACCGAAAAAACGGCACGAGTCGGTTATTTTACCTTTGGATGACCTGTGGAGCGGTTATTGGAATTGGCATCATCTTCGCGGCGTCCAAAGCCGGCGCGCTCATCCTCGTGGGGCAATTGGGTCTCTTCGTATTATTCGAAGCAAAAACCCTTCTCCGTATCATTCGCTCGAAACGCCGAAGAAGGGCCAAAATGCCTTTGGAGAAGAAAATGGCTCTCGGAGCCGCCGCCATTATTCTTGCCGGCTTCACAATCATCAGCACCGGTCTACTGAACTCACGTTTCCAAGAGATGTTTGAAGACATCGAAAACACGGGTGAGGCCAGCACCATCAATGGTCGCCTCGAGATGATGAAACTCATGGTAGACATCTCTGCCGATCCCAACGAAGCCTACTGGCATGGAATCGGACCAGGCACCTTCCCCTACCTCATACCCTTCTACCTTAAAAATCGGGAGAGTAAACTCGAAGCCGTCTGGGAATACGGACATTGCGACCCCCTCCAAACGATTCTCGACTGGGGTTACTTCGGAGCTCTGGCCTGGTTTACCATCGGAATCGGTGGTGTCGTTCGGGGAGGCTACCTTCTCCTAAAACGAAAAGTCCCCCATGACGATCTTCACCTCGTTAAAGGGATCGTTATTTCCCTGATTGGAATCGGCATCCACAGCTGCTTCGACTTCCCTCTTTCCATCCTCTCCACTCATTTGGTTGCAATTTCCCTATGTGGAATCCTTTGGACAATCTATCGAAATCAAGAGGCTGGCGAACTTGATTCCACCTCCTGACTGTAATTTACTCGAACTATGAATAGAAAGATTTCCATCATCCCCTTGATTCTTCTTATCACCTGCCTGGCTTCCAGCGCGCAGTTGCCCAACGTTCACAAAATTTTCGATCGAAACAAAACCTTCCTAATCTCGCATAGCGACAATAGGGGAAAACCCATCTATTCATTTGTCACCAATGAGGAATTTGATGCCGTGAAGGCTGCTTTCCTCAAAGCCATGGGGGAAGATTGGACGGAAATAAAACCCTTCGATGCCGAACACAAAACCGGGATTACCGGGAAGGAACGCACAGATAAATCCGCCCTCGTAGGGGACATCCGCCTGGCAAATCCAAAGCAGCCTAAGAACCACCTCATTTTGGCCCTCTTTAAAGCCCCCAATCTCAGGTATAAAACCAAATATGCCATGATGCTCTTGGTAGACCCCGCTCCACCAAAGGTTGAAAAGTCGCCCAAAAAAGATTAAATCAGGGCTCTTCCCCAATGCCTTTCTCTGCCAGCGTTCTTATCGACGGACCATCCGAACTCGTTTTCGATTACGCGATCCCTGATCAGCTGAAGATTCTCCCCGGCTGCCGCGTCCGTATCCCGCTTCGCAATCGTCCGGCTACCGGCACGGTATTGAGGGTCCACGAAGCCCCTGAAGGTGACTTCGCCCTTCGCTATCTCACCGACCTCGTCGATCCCGAGCCCCTCATCACGCCGGAACTCCTAAAACTCGCCGAATGGATCACTTCCTACTACGGAACCCCGCTTGAGCAGGTCATCCGCTCCATTATTCCCAGCTCCATCCGTGGAGAAAAAGGCTCCAGTAAAACCCGCCGCGCCGCGCTCATCGACAAGCCTCCCTCCGAAGAGGACCTCACCATTCTCGCCAAACGCGCAAAACGTCAACACGCCATTCTCAGCCTCCTGACAGCTACTTCGGAACCCATCCCCATTACCGAACTCGGAGGAACCTCCGCTGCATCATCGTTAAAATCACTTACCGAAAAAGGCTGGGTCAAACTCATCGATCTCGAAGTCCGACGTGACCCCGACTCCGGAGAAACCTTTGTCCCCACCCAGCCCCTTACCCTCAACCCAGAGCAAGACGAAGTCCTCCGGGCCGTCACCAAAAGCCTCAATGACGAAGAGCCGCCAACCCCCATCCTTCTCCACGGCATCACAGGATCGGGAAAAACCGAGGTCTATCTTCAGTCCACCCAAAAGGCACTCAACCTCGGCAAGAATATCATTGTTCTTGTTCCCGAAATCGCCCTCGCCCCCCAAACCGTCCAGCGCTTCAAAGCCCGCTTCTCGGAAATGGTCGATGAAATTGCCGTTCTTCACTCCAACCTTTCACAAGGCGAACGCTTCGACGAATGGCACCGTATCCGCTCCGGAAGAGCTCGCATCGTCATCGGAGCTCGCTCGGCCATCTTCGCCCCTCTCCCCAATCTCGGACTCATTATTGTCGATGAAGAACACGAACCAGCTTACAAGCAAGAAAACCCACCCAAATACCACGCCCGCGACCTCGCCGTTGTCCGCTGCCGCCTCGAGAAATGCTCCGTCCTCCTCGGATCCGCCACGCCTTCCCTCGAAAGCTACCAAAACACCCTCGCCGGAAAGTACGAGATCATTCGTATGAATGAACGCGCCGACGGCGCATCGCTCCCTCTTACTCGCGTCGTCGATATGCGCATCGAATCACGGAAGCAAAAAGGACGCGACGCCATCCTTTCTGACGTGCTCCGTGCTTCTATCGACCAACGGCTCGAAGCCAACCAACAGGTCATCCTCTTCCTCAACCGCCGCGGCTTTGCACGCTCCCTGCAATGCCCGCCGTGCGGCCACGTTATCCAGTGCAACCACTGCGCGATCCCTTTGACCTACCACCGCGCCGACGAGCGCCTCGTCTGCCACATCTGCGGCCATCAGGCCATCGTCCCAAAAATCTGCCCGGAATGCTCCGATCCAGCCATTCGCTTTCAAGGTTACGGAACAGAAAAGGCTGAAACCATCATTCGTAAAGTCTTTCCCTCCGCCAAAGTCGCCCGACTCGACACCGATACCACGCGGCGAAAAAACGCGCTCCGCGACACTCTTCGCGATTTTAGGGCTAAGAAAATCAACATCCTCCTCGGCACCCAAATGATTGCCAAAGGATTAGACTTCCCAAACGTCACCCTCGTCGGCGTGCTCAATGCCGACCTCTCACTCTACGCTCCCGACTTCCGGGCTGGAGAACGCACCTTCCAACTCCTCACCCAGGTTGCCGGACGCGCCGGGCGTGGAGCAATGGCCGGTGAAGTCATCATTCAAACGGCTACGCCTCACTCCCCTTCCATCCAATTCGCCCGACACCATGACTTCGAAGGATTCGTCGATCAGGAACTCGAGATGCGCCGACAATTTGGCTATCCACCCTTCACCCACCTTGCTCTTCTTCTCGCTCGTTCCAGTCATGAACGACGCGCTGAGTTCACTCTGCAAACTCTTCATCGGAAACTCGCCGAGAATCTCCCCGACGGTATCACCCTGGGAGACCCCATCCCATCGCCCCTCACAAAGTCCCATTCCCAGTTCCGTTTCCAACTTCTCCTCCGCGGCCCCAACGCTCGCACCCTCTCCCGTCATCTCAAAAAAATCCTCACTGCCACACCAACCCCGGAAGATGTCATCGTCACCGCGGATCTGGATGCCTATGATCTCGGCTAACCATTCACACCATGCTCTCAATCCTTGTCGTCGAAGATGTCTCCCAATCGCCAAGAATATAGAGAGGTCAAAGAAGGACGATAAAGCAGCTACTCTTCGCCAGTGCAAATCGATTTCCAAAGCCCTCTGGTCATTGCCTAGTCCGTCGAAGCGGCAATAGCAATCAATCTACTCGTTCAGATCTCCCTCAGCATCAAACGACGCAAAGCCACTTGAATCCTCTGATGTCTGAACTAAGACCTTCCCATGTCCTTCGAGGAACCTGGCCCCGACAACAACTACCTCGCCAATCATGTTGCCTTGTTGCTCGGCAGCCTCAAGGCAGTCACGGGCCGGGACCTCATCGATCCACAAGCCGAGCCCCTCGAAACTGCCCAACAACTTTACGAAGCCCCCTTTTTCGTCGCTTCACACGGCACCTCAGGTGATCCCATTCTAACCTACGGGAACCGCTTCGCTCAAGAACTCTTCGAAATGTCATGGGAGGAGTTCACCTCCACGCCCTCACGCTTCACTGCGGAAGCTCCCAATCGCGAAGAACGAGCCAAGCTCCTTGCCGAAGTCACTGCAAATGGCTTCATCGACAACTACTCCGGCGTGAGAATCTCAAGCACCGGAAATCGCTTTCGGATCAAAAAAGCAACCGTCTGGAATCTCATTCATCCAGACGGTTCTCATGCGGGTCAGGCAGCGACCTT
>PBTU01000078.1 GCA_002729295.1 Verrucomicrobiales bacterium
TCCCAGCGTGACGATGGTGTCAGCAGCAATAATCGTAGAAAACGGATCCTGTCGGGCAACGGCATTCGCTTTCAGCTCCGCATTACTCAAACAAAGTTGACGCGGCGGCTCGGCTCCAGGCTCCAGCTCCTCCACATCCGGCGAATTAATTTGGAAACTCAATCCTGCCTCCCGCAACAAATCCCGCCGTCTGGGTGAACCTGATGCGAGAACCAACTCCCACCTAATATCCCCTTCTTCTAGTCCAATCATTGTTCAATATGTTCCCTGAGAAAATTCAACGACCTTAAAAACGCGATGACATTTCCAGGAATATGTGTGCAGTTCCACCCCTAAAATTCCACCTCCGCATCAAGCGTGGCAACACCTACCTCACCATCATGAACGGCTTGGAGGGCTTCGCAGAGAGCCAAGGAGCGGTCCTCTTCACCGTGGACCAGCCAAACCTTTTTCTTGGGACCTTTGATTGCGTCGAAGTATTCCATGAGCTCGGAATGATCAGCGTGACCGGAGAAGGAATCCATTATCTCAACCTTGGCGCGGAGTTTATACTCCTTGCCGAAGATTTTCACGGTCTCGTCCCTTGAGCGAATCCGATAACCGAGGGTGTTCTGCGCGCAGTATCCTACAAAGAGAATGGTGTTTTTGGGGTCTTCGATTCCGTTTTTGAGGTGATGAAGAATCCTTCCGGCCTCACACATTCCGGAAGCAGAAATAATAATAGCCTGACCACTATCGGCATTGAGTTCCTTTGACTTGGTGACCGAGCGAATCAAGGTCAAGCCCTCAAATCCAAAAGGATTACTCCGTTCAAACAAAGTATCGTAAACTTCCTCGTTGAAGCACTCGGGGTGCAAGCGGAAAATTTCAGTGGCATTGACGGCCAACGGACTGTCAACAAAGACAGGCACTTCAGGGATAGTGCCGTTCTCAAACAATTGATGGAGAACATACAGAAGTTGCTGGGTCCGCTCGACCGCGAAAGCCGGAATAATAACCTTCCCGCCTTTTTTCAGGGCATCTTGCAAGACCTCAGCCACCCGGTCATCAGCTCCGGTTCCCAATTCATGTTCCCGACCTCCGTAGGTGCTTTCCATGATAAGATAATCGACCCCTTCGGCAGCAACTGGATCACGCAAAAGATCGTTACCTCCCCTGCCTACATCTCCAGAAAACAGAAGACGCTTTTTTTGACCATCGTCTTCATCTTCAATATCAAGAATCACCTGCGCGCTTCCGAGAATATGCCCGGCATCAATGAAGGTGAGCTCGACACCCTTTGCGATCCTGAGCCTTCGATTGTAGCCCACATTCACAAATTTCCTAAGGCAAAGCTCAGCATCAACCGGCGTATACAGCGGCTCGACCGGCGGCAGCCCGTCTTTCAGACGGTGCTTGTTTAACCACTCGGCATCGGACTTTTGAATCCTTGCTGAATCAGCCAACATCACCGAACAGAGATCCCGGGTGGCGAAGGTCGCGTAGATATTTCCTTCGAACCCTTTGCTGGAGAGATTAGGCAGGTTGCCACTGTGATCGATATGCGCGTGGGAAAGCACGACCTGATCGATGGTCTTCGGGTCAAAGTGAGGAAAACAACAATTCACCTCGTGGGCATCCTTTCGCCGTCCTTGATAAAGACCACAGTCCAAAAGAATCCGCTGACCATTGACCTCCAAAAGATGCTGCGACCCTGTCGTCGTTCCTGCTGCTCCACAAAACTTTAGTTTCATATCTTCCTTTTAGGTTAACCTCNNNGATTCCATCCCNCCAACTGAAAGTCACGCTAATCGGNAGATTGCNNATTCCAGGCAAGAAGCTCGTCGTAAGTCACCCCGGAACCACCAAAGAGATCGAGCGCACTCCCAACAGTGGCATCGAGGNGCCCTGCGCTNGCTTCATTGATCAGCTTCAAATCCTCNAGACCGCGAACTCCCCCCGCATAGGTNATNGGGCAACCGGTCCACTGNCCGAGAAGCTCNACCAGNGGGACATCCACTCCGGAACATTGTCCTTCGACATCGGCGGCATGAATGAGAAACTCGGCGCAGTATTTGGAGAGATGGCCGATGATATCCAAATCGATCACCATTTCGGTAATGGTCTGCCAACGATTCATCGCAACCCTCCAACCGTCGGCGACTTCCCGGCAGCTCAAATCGACAACTATTTTATCCTTGCCGATCTCCTCAGCGAGGGCTTTGAGACGTTCCCCGAGGAAATTGCCATCCTGATCAAAAAGCCACGAGGTAACAATGACCTGACTTGCTCCAGCTTCGATCCACTCTCCCGCATTCTCCAAAGACACCCCGCCACCCACTTGCAAGCCTCCCGGCCAGGCCGCGAGAGCCTCCCGCGCTGCATGGAGATTTCCTGGTCCCAGTTGAATGACGTGGCCTCCATTCAGATCACTATCACGAAATTTCTCGGCATACCACGAAGGTGATTTCTTGGAGACGAAATTCTCCTCAGCGCCCTCGTCGTTCAGAGTACCGCCCACGATCTGTTTGACCTTTCCCTCGTGGAGATCGATACATGGGCGAAACTTCGTCATAGCCATGGACGTAGTTAAGGTGTCTTCTTCCAGAAACCAAGCGATTCATGAAACGACTCATTCTTTTAGCCGCCCTGCCCGGACTCCTTTGCGCCGAAAAAGCCCCAGAGGGAATGGTTCTCATCAAGGGAGCCACCTATCTTCGAGGGACTGCCGAAGGCCCCCCCGGATTCCCCCCAATTACCGAAGAGCAGCCTGCGCACAAAGTCACCGTGTCGGATTTCTACATCGAGACCCACGAGGTCACGAATGCGCAATTCCAGAAGTTCGTCGAAGCCACTGGATACGTCACCCAGGCCGAACGCGGTTGGAGCAAAAAAGATTTCCCCATGGCTCCCCCCGAAGCCCTGCGCCCCGGCGCCTTGATTTTTTCCGGACCGCCCAGCGCAGTAGAATTACAGGCTCAGGGAGCAGAATGGCAGTGGTGGAAATTTGTCGAAGGAGGCTCCTGGAAACATCCTCTCGGCCCCGATTCAAATCTCAAAGGGAGAGAAAACTATCCCGTCGTATGTGTCACCTGGGAAGATGCCAATGCCTACGCCAAGTGGGCCGGTAAGAGACTTCCGACCGAGTCCGAATGGGAACTTGCCGCCCGGGGCGGTAAAGAGGGACAACTTTATGTCTGGGGAAATGAGAAACTCCCCGACGGAAAAACCTTTCTCGCCAACATGTTCACCGGAGAGTTCCCCCACCATGACACGGCAAAGGACGGCTTCGCAGGAGCGGCACCAATCAAATCATACCCTCCAAACGCTTTTGGCCTTTATGACATGGCTGGAAATACCTGGGAGCATTGCTCGGATTACTACCGACCCGATACCTACACTGACTTTATTAAAAATCCTACCGCCAACCCGAAAGGACCGAAAAGCGGCGTTAGTCAACCCATGATCGGTTGGTTCATGAACCGAGGAAACTGGGATGTCCCCACCGAGTTAAAAGACCAGCATCCCCTCTCGCTTCTTCACGTGAC
The DNA here is from genome assembly GCA_002729295.1 of Verrucomicrobiales bacterium. Lineage (GTDB taxonomy): Bacteria > Verrucomicrobiota > Verrucomicrobiia > Verrucomicrobiales > Akkermansiaceae > SW10. Next base: position 3,528 of record PBTU01000078.1, read on the forward strand.
TCGAGGTGGGTCCTTCCTCTGCCACGACACCTACTGCCTGCGCTACCGGCCCGGCGCACGTCACTACTCCGAATCGCTCGCACCCGCCAATCACACCGGCTTCCGTTGCGCCAAATCAGTAGTCCCGGCGGCTGAAGGAAACAGCAGCGAGGGAAAACATAACAGCAGCAAAAAGGACGGAGCTTCAAATGGTGTAAAATGAGGACTTGCCGTGATCGACGCTGTCTCTCTTCATCTGAATTTCTGAATCCTCTTTGTTCTTAGGATCCAGCGAGAGCTTCTCCAAATCCGCCCTGACAGGTTTTTCGAATCCCGGAGAGATCCACCACGTATTCCCTCCTGATGAAGATTTCCCGAATTGCTTCGCCTTGTCAACGCAACGATCTCAACCCTAGCATCGCTCATGGAAGAAACCTGTCACGTTCTCTTCGTCTGCCTTGGAAATATTTGTCGCTCGCCGGCCGGGGAAAATATCTTTCGCCACCAGGTTAAGGAATCAGGTCTATCTGACTGCATCGCTTGCGACTCTGCCGGAACTGCTGGCTATCACATTGGGAAGAGCCCCGATGCCCGGATGACCAAAGCGATGCGCCATCGCGGTTACCAAGTCACTGGTGGTGCCCGTCAATTTTCTTCTGACGATTTTAACAGATTCGATCTCATTCTCACCATGGACGATGACAACTATCGCGATATCATCTCTCAAGCACGCTCCGACGATCAACGTAAGCGAGTTCGCTGCTTCACTGACTTCTGCACCGAGCACGATGAAACAGAAGTTCCCGATCCATACTATGGAGGAGACGAAGGATTCGAATTCGTCGCGGATCTCATCGAAGACGGTTCCGCTGGGATCATCGCACACCTCCGAAAAACCAGAGGGCTTTAAAAGTTACTTTTGGGCTGATTTGTGTCTTGCCAAATCCGGGAATCCATAGAATCTTCCGCGCATCGCGGAGGGGTGGCAGAGTGGTCGAATGCACCGGTCTTGAAAACCGGCGTGCCGCAAGGTACCGTGGGTTCGAATCCCACCCCCTCTGCCATATTAACCACTGAGATATAGGGAGCTGAGCGCCCCGCGACGATGGCGCTCTTTGAGGGCGCTCTTTTTTTGTTTTTGGCACAAAGAGGCATGAAAGCACCCCCAAATGAGACGAATTTGGGCAACAAATGGGCAACAGAAAATTTTAGGTGTGGATCAGATCTACAATAGCTTCCATCTAACCCACGCAACTCCCCTGCCGTTAGACAACATCACCACTTTTTCTGCCCTCAATCCCTCGACACTCCCAATAATTCTGAGCCTTGGAGGGATGCATAGAGCCCAGTGGTTTACCTTTAGCCACTGACTAAAAGCCTGGTAGCTGTCGGGCGTGAAGAGTGTCTTGTCAGTTTTATTACTCTGCCTTGTTTTGGCATCTCGTGGGCGATGAAAACAGTCGTCGGTTTGCTCGCTGCCCTTTTAATTCTGCTTAATTCCTGCCAGTCAGAGTGAGTATTATAGCTCTTGATAAATCATCCCAGTTAAATAAAACGTCTTCTATCGAATCTAGAAACTATCTTTCTTCTTGTGCCCTTGCCTTCGACAGGAGAAGTGATGTTCCACTCATTGGGATTTCTGGGAACCCAAACCACCACCACCACTGCCTCAAACGTCTCCGCCGACGGCTCCACTGTGGTAGGGCTAGCGTAACATGAAAACAATACACATTCTAATGCTACTCTGCTCAATACTCAGCCCGTCTTGCATGGCGGAAAAAGAAAAAGAGCGCGATCAACGGAAACTTATGGAATCTCAGCTTGAAGAGATTCTCAAAAATGGTGAGGCGATGAATGTTCGTCCCGCACCGAATATTCAGATCCAGGCACTGCAGGATCACCCAGACGGTCTCGAATTGCTGATGGGCCTAGATAAAGCATACAGCCGATTGGCGTTTGATCCGCGGACCAAGGCATTCTTATGCGTATGGAACGGTCCACGTGGTGAGCAGGTTTTGTTTGTAGATCCGGGTAATGACAACAAAGCGCGGCGTCTCACTGCGGGCATATTCTCCCAAATTACCCTGACGGGTGTTGAACTCGAGAATGGTGAAGCGACCTTATGTTATGCGCCTTCGTCGGCCGACAAATATAAGCAATCAGTCGAACAATCGTTCGGCCTCAAGCCAGGACAGAAATACCAGCGTAAGATCAAAATAGTGGATCTCAACGAAGCGAATTTCCTCGAGTTGTTCCAATCTGGAAAATCCGTTGAAGAAGCAGGTGGGGGTGAAAAAACAATTCAAGAGCGAGCTGAGGCAGGTGATGCAGACGCCCAAGTTCAATTGGGTCATTTGCATGAGATTGGCGATGTAGTCCCTCAGGATTACGCCGAAGCCGCAAAGTGGTATCGCAAGGCCGCTGAGCAGGGAAACGCAGAAGCCCAACTCTACTTGGGTTGCTCGTATGCCACTGGCCGCGGAGTCCCTAAGGATTCTGCCGAACACCTGAAGTGGATTCGGAAGGCCGCTCAGCAGGGATTCGCAGATGCCCAAATCCAATTGGGTCTTTTGTATGAGATTGGTCAAGCAGTCCCCCAGGATTTAGCCGAAGCCTACATGTGGATGAACTTGGCAGCAACCGGTGGTAATAAAGAATATGGAGAATTGAGAGGCCTGTTAGAGAAAAGAATGACTAGAGAGCAACTTGTCGAAGGCCAAAAATTAACCGAAGAATGGTTGGAACGGAAAGCAAAGGAGACGGGAGAGTATAGCCAGCTAGGATGCCCCAAGCACCCGTTGTAACCAACTACCCGGATTTTTGGCGGGCAACTCCTCAGTCGGCGCCGCACGGCGACATCCAAAACAAACCAATAAAAGATAACCACTCTATTCGCGTTGTGAGCCTTGATCGCACCCATCTTGAAAATTTCAGATACCGACCGGAGATCGATGGCCTAAGAGCTCTCGCCGTTATTCCGGTTATCCTCTACCACGCCGCCCTTGGATTCCCCGGAGGCTTCGTGGGAGTCGACATTTTCTTCGTCATTTCGGGCTATCTGATCACCACCATCATCATGAGGGAGATGATCAGCGAGCGGTTCACCATGTCTGCCTTCTGGGCGCGCCGGATTCGAAGAATCCTTCCAGCTGCCTCTGTCATGGTTCTATTTACCCTGATCGCGGGAGCGTTCATTCTCCTGCCCTACCAATTCGAGGATCTCGGAAAGGCCTCTGTTTCTCAAACCTTAATGGTTTCGAACTTCTACTTCTGGCAACAGGACGGCTATTTCGCTGCCCCCTCGGACTTCGAGCCGCTTCTCCATACCTGGTCACTTTCAGTTGAGGAACAGTTCTACTTCTTTTTCCCACTCCTCCTGCTCTTTCTTTGGAAAAAAGCACCCGGTAAAATTCTCCACTGGCTGGCAGGACTAATTATCGGTTCTCTCATCTGGAGTGCCTACAGCCTGATTACCTATCCAGCCGCCACCTTTTTCCTTCTTCCCTCCCGAGCCTGGGAGCTCCTTGCTGGATCTTTTATTGCGCTCCTTCCATTTCGTATTTCCCGAAAACTTCTTTCAGAGATCCTATCCTGGCTTGGCCTGGCGCTGATTACTTTCTCCTTCTTCTTTTACTCTGTCACCACCCGCTTTCCTGGTCTTGCCGCGATCCCTCCCGTCCTAGGCGCCGTCTTACTCATCCTCGCGAACCGAAACAACCTCTCCAGCGTTGGCAGACTATTGAGCCTACCTCCCATCGTCTTCATTGGTAAACTCTCCTACTCACTCTACCTCTGGCACTGGCCCCTCCTCATTTTCGGGAGACATCTCTCGGTTCAAGAAACCCCGGTCGAAATACGAGCGGCTCTGGTCGCCGCCTCTTTTGCGCTAGGCCTCCTATCGTGGAAATTTGTGGAGGGCCCCTTCCGCAACAAGAAACGACTCGCTCCAGACAAGTCAGCCTTTAGGCTATTCTACGCCACCACCGCCGTGATCACGTTCACCGGAGCCCTCGTATATAAACTCGATGGAATCCCAGCCAGATTTAGCCCCGAAGCCCAACGTATAGCGGCAGTCGCCCGGGAGCAGAAAATCGTCAAAGACACTCGTGATCTCATAAAAACGAAGACCCTGCCCCTCCTTGGCCCGCCAACCG
>PBTU01000079.1 GCA_002729295.1 Verrucomicrobiales bacterium
CCTCTCTCTCCGGCGGCGCCTCGGGCCATGTCGGGTTTGCCACCGCCTTTGCCGCCGGCGATGGGGGCAAGGTCTTTAATGAGGTTGCCGGCGCCGTGGCCGGCGTTGTTGCCGTCCTTTCCGCAGAGGGCGCCGAGGTGGAGTTTGTCTCCGTCGTCGACGATGAAGAAGGCGGCGTGAGTGAAGTGCACTTTCTTCAAGCCATTAAGGAATTCTTGGAGCAGCGCGGCGGGGCCTTCGGTGCTGATGACGATATTACCAGTGAGGTCAGATTCGGAGAGCAAGGAGTCAACCATGCGGGCAGCGCCTGCGGCCTGAACCTTTTTGACTTTTTTCTCGGCACCAATACTGGCCTCGCGGAGAGAAGCGAGGTGCTTCTGATAGCTCTGAATAGTGGAGTTGATCTGGTGGAAGTCTCCACCTTCGGTGAGGAGAGCGCCCATGATTCGGGGGAATTCGGCGTGCTCGACCGCATCCTGCCCGGCTTCGGTGAGCTTGGTGTTGGCTTGATCGAGTTTGGTGCGGAGAGATCCCTCTTCGATGGCGGCTTTGCCAGCGAGCTCGCTGAGCCAGTTCCAGGCGGATTGGCCGCAGACGGCTTCGATGCGTCGCACGCCGGAGGCGATGGCTCCTTCGGATTTGATTTTGAAGAGGCCGATGTCTTTGGTGCTGGTGACGTGGGTGCCACCGCAGAGTTCCATGGAGTAGCCGTCGAGGGTTTTGTCGCCGCCGCCGATTTGCACGACGCGAACGAGGTCGCCGTATTTGTCGCCAAAGAACTGCATGATGTCTTTATTGTCCTTCACCTCGGTGTGTGGGACTTCGATCCAAGAGACGAGGTCACCGGCTGCGATCGAGGCGTTGACCTTTTCTTCGATGGCGGTGATTTGCTCGGGGGTGACGGCTTTGGAGTTGAAGTCAAAGCGGAGTCGATCGGGCGAGACGCTGGAGCCTTGTTGGGCGGCGTCCTGGGAGACGACTTTGTGGAGGGCCCAATGGAGGAGGTGGGTGGCGGTGTGATGGGCCTCGATGGGGGCCCTTCTCGCTCTGTCGAGCTCGATGAATGCTGAATTCTGAATATCGAACGTTGAACTTTGAACGCCCGAGATGATGTGGGCGGTGGCGGCTCCGATTTTTTGGGTGCCGGAGACGGGATGGCCGTTGAGGGTGCCGGTGTCGCCTTCCTGGCCGCCCATTTCGGTGAAGAAGACTGTCTTGTCGGTAATGACAAGGAGGGAGCCTTCCTGTTCGTGGACTTCGAGGATGGTGGCGTCGCAGCGGTCCTCGTCGAAGCCGACGAATTCGGTGACGGCATCGGTTGAGAGATCGAGGGCGCGGACGATGGTTTTCTTTTGGGCGCCGCGGGAAAGTTCACGTGCTTTCTCCATGAGCATCTCGACGGCTTTTTCGTCGAGCTCGAGTCCGCGCTCGCGGCAGAGAAGTGCGGTGAGGTCGAGAGGGAAGCCGAAGGTGTCGTAGAGCTGGAAGGCGTCTTCGGACGGGAAGAGTTTTCCTTGAGCGGATTTTTCGAATTTCTCCATACCCCGGTCCAGAGTCTTATTGAAGGAGTTCTCTTCGGTGGCGAGGGTTTCTTTAACGACTCCGGCGCGGGTGCTGAGTTCGGGGAAGACTTTGCCGAATTCTGCGACGAGGGTGTCAACGAGTTCGGGTAGAAAGGGTTTGTCGCCGGTGAAGCCGAGGGCGCGGCCGTACTTGACGGCGCGGCGTAGGATACGGCGGAGGACGTAGTTTCGTCCGGTGTTGCCGGGCATGATGCTGTCAGCAATGGAGAAACTGAGGGTCCGGATGTGGTCGGCGATGACGCGGAAGGCAATCGCTTGTTCGAGGGTGTCGGACTTTTCGTCTCCGGGGTAGATGTCGTGGTACTTCTTGCCGCTGAGTTCTTCGAGTTTTCGGAAGATGGGCTGGAAGACGTCGGTGGCGTAGTTGGTGGGCTTCTCCGAGAAGTCGGTGAAGCCATTGGTGTTTTGGATGAGCGAGCAGACGCGCTCGAAGCCCATGCCGGTGTCGACGTGTTTGGCGGGGAGGTCGCGGAAGGTTCCGTCGGCCTCGGCATTGTATTGGATAAAGACGAGGTTCCAGATTTCGATGCAGAGGTCGGAGTCCATGTTGACAAGCTTGCCGCCGGTGTCGCCATTGGGGGTCATGTCGACGTGGAGTTCGGAGCAGGGGCCGCAGGGGCCGGTTTCGCCCATCATCCAGAAGTTGTCTTTGACGTTGCCGTTGACGATGTGGACTTTGGGATCGAGCCCGGCTTTTTCGAAGAGAGCGGCCCAGAGGTCCCAGGCTTCCTGGTCGAATTCGGAGGGGTCCCCTTCGGAAGGAGCGTAGACGGTGGCATAGAGGCGGTTGGCGGGGAGGCCCCACCGCTCGACGACGAGTTCCCAGGCCCAGGCGATGGCTTCGGGTTTGAAGTAGTCGCCGAAGGACCAGTTCCCGAGCATTTCGAAAAGGGTGTGGTGGTAGGTGTCGTAGCCGACATCCTCAAGGTCGTTGTGTTTGCCGCCGGCGCGGATGCACTTCTGGGTGTCGGTGGCGCGGGGGGGATCGTAGGGGGCTTTTTCGGTGCCGAGGAAATAGGGCACGAATTGGTTCATCCCGGCATTGGTGAAGAGGAGCCCGGGAGACTGCGGCAGGATTGATGCCGAGGGGACGATGGTGTGTTCTTTTTCTTTGAAGAAATCGAGGAAGCTCTGCCGAATATCTGCCGATGTCATTGCGGGGTTGTTAGGACACATTTTCGCAGAAGATAGAAGTGTTAAGTGTCCTTGAACGTCGGAGGGTTTGCTTGATTGGCTCGGATTGAGGTTCGAGCTCCCTAGGCTGTGGCTGGCTTTGCCTGGGGGAGGTTCGCTTTGACCGAAGCGGTGGCGAAGAGGAAGAGTCCGCTGAAGACGGCTTGGGAAATGAGGGCGTTGCGGAAGAACATCCAGGTGGGCTGGTATTGAGGAAGGCCGGACCACAGAGCTTGGGTAAAGCCGCTCCACGATTTGACGTAAAGTGGATCGAAGGCCCAGCTCAAGGTGTTGGTAAGGAGGTAGAAGACGAGGGCAGAGGCCATAGAGCCGAGGAAGACCTTGCCGGGCTTGGCATTTTTGAAATAGCGGGCGAGGAAGACCATGGCGGCGAATCCGGCGAGGGGGACGAGGAATTGGGCGCTCCAGCCATAGCCTTGCACCGCACTGGTGAGAGGGTAGGTAAGGGACCAAGCGAGGGCGGGAAGGATGATGCCTCGGACTCCAAACAGGGCCATACCGCAGAAGAAGAGGGCTCCGAGAGGCTGGAGGCTTCCAAGGTGCTCGGGGTTGAGAGAGCCGAGAATTCGGGCCATTCCCAGAACGATGACGAAAATAATCAACGGAAGCGCGCGCTGCATAGCGTTGAGACTAGGAGGTTTTGAAGAGATCTCAAGCTTTGGGATTGGTCCGGTCGGCCGGTTGAAATTCGTTTAACAGCTTGTAAGAAGGGGAAATAATCGATATANACTAAAGGCNNTCGGGGGATATAATCTTCGANTCCTCACACNACGACCCTTTCATGAAGTCAATTTTCGTTCCTTCGGTTCTTTTGTGCGGGCTCTTTTCCTTTGCTCACGCCGAGCAAATCGTTTTTTCCGAGGTGATGTATAACCCTCCGGCGGGTGGGTATGAATATATTGAGGTGGAGAATCTGACGGTGACGCCTTTTGATATCGCGCTATGGGAAATGTCGAGCGGGGTGGATTTCACTTTCCCTGATTTCAATGCCGGAAGTTCCGATGCGGCATTTCTGAAGGCTTTTGAGCGGATCATTATTACCGAAACGGATGAGGCCACCTTCCGGGCGGCGTATTCCGTGCCGGCGAGTGTGCGGGTTTTCGGTCCCTGGACGGGTGGTCTTTCAAATGGCGGGGAGCGGATAACGTTGAGTAACAAGAACGGGGTGATCAAATGCACCTTGACGTATAATGACCGGGATATCTGGCCTTTGGCAGCGGATGGAGCGGGTCACAGTCTTTATCTGACCAATACCAGTTACGCCATCGATGACTATCGCGTTTGGAGTTCGGCGAGTCCGACGCCCGGGTCATCGGGAGCGATTGAGGCGGAAGAGGCCTTTCCTAATCCGGAGGTGAATCTGGCGACGGGAATTCCCTTTGTGAATTACGCTGATGCGTGGGATTTTAATGATCAGAATTTGGATCTGGGAACGACGTGGAAAGATTCGAACTACGACTACTCGCACGCTGGTTGGACTCTGGAAGGCGCGGGGGGGAATAACGGAGGGCTTTATGGATTTGAGACCTCCGTGCTTCCTGCTCCGGGTCTAAATACGGGCTTGCTCAATAGCGCGACCGGCGACAATCACATCACCTATTATTTTCGAAAGGAATTTACCTACAATGGAACAACCGCTGGAGCCACGGCAACGGTCGACGGGATTGTCGATGACGGCGTGTATTTTTATCTGAATGGCATTCCGATTGGTGGAGCGGGCGTCTCGGTCGGGGCGGGTTGGAAAGATACGGCTAGTCGCACGGTTACTAATGCCGCAGAAGAACTGGGGATGGCAAATAACAATGGGTCTGCTCTCGTGATGGGAACAAACGTTATTGCGGCCGAGGTTCACCAAACCAATAATTCCAGTTCCGATTGTGTCTTTGGCGCGCGTCTGAGTATCGCGGCCCCTTCCGCTCCGGGGATCGTGATCAATGAGGTGGTTCCTTCGGCTTCCGGGTTTGTGGAATTCTACAATCCCACTGGCTCGACGGTGAACCTCAATGGATGGTATCTGAGTGACGAGCCGGGCAACCTGACCAAGCATCAGATCTCAGGGACTTCGCCAATTGTTTCTTCGGGCCTAATGTCGGTAGGATTTACTTCGTCCAATCTGGCAGTCGCGGCAACTACGGTGGTTTATTTGACCGAGCCGGATGGCTCTACGATTGCCAATGCAATTTCGGCGGTAATTCCATTGGATGGTCGTTCGCTGGGTCGCAAGCCGGATGGGGTGGGCCCTTGGTTTCTGTTTACCCAACCAACCCAGAACGCTTCCAATGCCTCGGGTTCGAGTGAGGCCCAGGCCCAGATCAACGAGGTGAGCTTTAATGCGGCGGGAACCGCCGAGTGGGTGGAGTTGTATAATCCTTCGGCGACGAGTTTGAATCTAAACGGGCTTTTCCTGGCTAGCGAGAGTGACTTTTCTGACAAGCTTGCTCTGGGTAACAGCATTGGTGGAAATGGAGTCCTTTCGGTAACGACTTCGTTTGATGCTTCGGGAGACGAGCTGACGCTTTTCCTGATTGATAGCTCGAACAATGTCCTCGGGGCATCGGTTGTGCCCTATTCCGCGCCAAGATTTTATTCAGCAGCTTATCCGGATGGCTCGGGTGAGTTTTATGCCTCGACGACAGGGACGCAGAACGCCGCAAACAATCCGGATCGTGAGACAGCCATTGTGATCAATGAAATGATGGTCGATTCGCCGAGCAACCAACGGGACGGGGAATATATTGAGCTCTACAACCGAGGTGGAAGTTTGGTGGATCTTTCAGGCTGGCAATTTTCGCATGGGGTGGACTTTACTTTCCCGGTGGGAACGACATTGGCCCCGGGTGCTTATTTGGTGGTGGCTGCGAATTCTGGCTTCACCACCTCGGCTCATCCAGGAGCCAATATTGTTGGGCAGTATGAAGGACAGCTGGCCAATGGCGGCGAGCTTGTGCGTCTGGTCGATAGCTGGGGCAATCTCGCCGATGAAGTGCATTACAGCACGGGCGGACAGTGGCCAGCGTTGGCCGGTGGATTGGGAAGTAGTTTGGAATTGAAGCATCCCGACATGGATAATTCCAAGGCATCGGCCTGGGCGGATTCCGACGAATCGAACAAGTCGACTTTCGAAAGCTACTCACTGACCGAGCAATACCAGCAGTTGAGAACGAATGGCGGTGCGAGTGACTATGAAGAACTGCACATTCAAGCGGTGGGTGATGCTCATCTTGCCTTTAAGAACATGTCACTGACGAAGGGTGGCGGAAATATTCTCCCCAACAATGGTGAGGTCGTGGTGACCGGTGAATTTGCGACGACAGGATGGCTTTGCCAAGGAACGCATTATCAGAGCGCAATGGTGGGGAATGAATTTCATCTGATTTCCAATGGCCATGGGGACGTAAAGGCGAACCGTTGCGAGATTGATGTGACTCAGATTGCAGACAACGATATTTTGACGCTGACTTTTGATGCCCGCTGGGTTTCGGGCAAACCGACGGTACTTTTCCAGACCTGGGATCGTTCGTTCGGAGAGGTGTTCCATCTTCCGATTCCCAAAAATCTGGGAACAGCAGGAGCGGCCAACTCGGCGGCGATCGGTGCGGCCAGACCAGTGGTGAGTGGCCTCATTCACAGTCCGGCGGTTCCGACCAGCAGCGATCCCGTTCGGGTGACTGCGGAGGTGAGCGGCGCGACGGCGGTGAATTTGCGTCACCGCCTCGATAGTGCTTCGGCAAGTGGAACGTATCTTAGCACGACGATGTTTGACGATGGCGCGACTGGTGGCGATGAGGTGGCCGGCGACGGAGTCTATAGTGCGACCTTGAGTAATTACCAAAGTGATAATTCGATCGTGCAGTTTTATGTCGAAGCGATTTCAGCTGGAGGGACGACGATTTCTCCGCGACCTGCTCCGGAGAGTCCGGCGATGTGGGTGGTGGATAATACCACTCATCCGACAGACCTTCGGATGCAGCGGTTTGTGATTTCGGCCCGGGATGTCAGCGCCTCGGGTGGCTCGGGCGATTCGGCTACTTTCAATTATAAATTTCCGCGTCTTTCGAATCATTACTTCAACACGACCTTCATCGATGATGACAAGCGCATCATTTATAATAGTGAAATGCGCAAGAGCGGAAGTCCCTGGACCCGGTCATCCGGTTCCGACTTTTCTCGGATGAAATGGAAGCCGCCCGGCGACCGTCCTTTCCGCGGATACGCCAAGCGGGCTGTTGATAATGATGCCGGGGGTGGCCGGGCTTACCACAACCGGATCATTCGTTACTGGCTGTATCTCTTTGGTCATGCGGCCAACGAAAACGAATTTGTCAGAGTGGTGATCAATGGCGGAGGAGCTTCACTACGTGAAGACGTGGAGCCCAACTCGACCGATTTTCTCAAGCGGAACTGGGAGGATGGCGAGAAAGGGGAACTCTATCGCATTGACGACGATTGGTATATCCGGGATGACTGGGGACGTAATAACTCCAATGCAACCTGGCAGAACAAGGGGACGGGCGAGCCGGAACGTTACGCCGGGGAATGGATTAAGCGTTCGCGCGAGAGTGAGTATGACTATTCCTCCTTCGTGAACTGGGTGGAGTCAGTGGGAAGCAACAACTTCACGAGACCTGAAATCGAGCGCATGGCTGACATCGACATGATGGCGGCTAATGGAGTGGTTCGTGGGTGGGTCGATGATTGGGATACCTTGACGCGGAACAGGGGAAAGAACGGTTACTTTTTACGTCGGGCTTCGGATGGAAAGTGGATGCTGATCCAATGGGATTCCGACAATACCTTCGGAAATTCAGGAGCGGCCTTCTTTGGTAATTTGGCTGGAGTGCGAAATTTCTTCGACAAACCATATGTCCGCCAGAGAGTAAATTACTACCTCGGTGAAATGGTCGACAAATACACTGCAGGATCACCGCGACTGACGGCGTGGATGTTTGCGGAGGAGAATGCCTCGAATTCGTTCAGTATTAACGAGGCGACTTATAATAACTTTAACGCCGCCCGGATTTCCCGGGCACAGTCCGAGATCGGATCGAGTAATCTTGCCGAGACCTTCGACGTTACGACTGGGAATGGCAGCAGCACCTCGACGTCGGCTGACACCATTACCTTGAACGGAACCAGCCCGGTGGCGGCTTTCACAATTCATGTCGTAGGCCAGCCTGGTCTGGAGTGGGAATTCCAATCCCGCACGACCTGGACCTTGAGTGGGATTCAGCTCTTCCAGGGAGCCAATGTTCTCACCGTGCAGGCGGTCGACGCCAATGGTGTGGTTGTGGGAACGGAGAATTTCACGGTGAATAAATCGGGCAATGCTCTGCCCGTGGCGGTGCTGGATGCCGATCCGAGTTCCTTTAATCTCTCGGTGAATGATGCCTTTGAAATGGATGCCACGGGGAGTTTTGATCCGGAAGGAACGGCCCTGACCTTTGCGTGGGGAGTTTCGCCAGCTGCGGCTTTGACCAATCCCACTCCTTCGAGCGTAGAGCTGACCTTCAGCACTCCGGGATTGTATGACCTGACCCTCACCTTGACCGATGGCGATTCCGAACAGCGGGTGGTGACTCGTGAAATCGCGGTCTACCCCGAGTCGGGATGGTCGCCATTCAATGATGACGTGTTGAGTTCGAATTGGACACCGGAAAATATCGAAGTGCGTGATGGTAATTCACCGTCGGCTTCCTACAGCTTGCGAGATCTTCCCAATAATCTTCTCGTGAAAGTAGAGAGAGATGCCGCGCATCCTCTGACGATGAGTTCGCCGACGCACCCGATGATTTGGCGTGACCTGCCAGCCTCGGACGACTGGTCGTTCCACACCGACCTTGTCTTGGATTCGGTTCAGCAGGGGGACTTCTATTCTGGATTAATTTTCGAGTTGGTCGAGAATGGCACGACTGTTCGTTATGCCATCGGAATGGAGGACGGAGATTTTCTGAGAGTGAAGCGCGCGACAGGAGGGGGTTACGCTCAGCTTAACAGTATCAATTGGGACCAGGGCAGTGCCGTGATTCGAGGAAAGCGAATTGGAAATCAATTGATCTTCGAATACCGCTCCGAGCCGGGCGTGTGGGTGAACTTGTTGACCCGTGCGCTTTCGTCTCCTGCGACTGGAGTGAAGGGCGGGCTCTTTGCCGCGACCGATTCCTTGCAGGAAGTTCGTCTTGTCTTTGACTATGCCCTGATCGTCGATTCGTCGGTCATCAGTCCGACACTCGAGCACCTCAAAATTACCGAGCTCATGTATCATCCGATCGAGGGATCGACGCTTGAATTCATCGAGGTCCGCAATACGAGTGCGAATCCGTTGAGTATCGAGAATGTTTCGATTGACGATGGAAGCCCTGTTGGGGCACTCAGCATTGGAACTGTGACTTTGGCTCCGGGTGCCTATGGCTTGATTGTTGCTGACTCCCCGGAGTTTCAGCATATCTATGGCAATGGATTGAACATCGTGGGCGAGTGGGCCAACGGAGCGCTCTCGAATGGTGGTGAGGAAATCATTCTCCGGGATCCGAGTGGGAATGTCATTCATCAGTTCGAATATGATGACGATGCTCCATGGGCGGTTGCCGCTGACGGTAACGGACCATCGCTGGAAATCGTCGATGAAAATGGTGATCATAGTGATCCGGCCAATTGGCGTGCATCGTCCGTTCTCGGGGGAAGTCCGGGATCTGCGGCTGCAGTTGATAGTGATGGCGACGGCCTTTCGAATCTTCGCGAGAGTGCTGCCGGAACAAACATTCTCAATTCAGATAGCGATAGCGATGGTGTGAGTGATGGAAACGAGGTGATGGCCGGAACTGATCCGACTGATCCCGATTCCTTTTTCCAGTTGACCTCTGTCGAGGAAACGGGGACTCCCGGAGTGATTAGAGTGATTTGGGACACTGTTGCTGGTAAGGAATATGAACTTCAGCAGAGTGACGGACTCCATGGCTGGGTGCCCTTGACGACGGTCACTGCGATTGGGGATTTCACCAGCTACGACCATACCACGGGAGCGTCCAATAGCTTCTATCGCGTGAAAGTTCTTCCGTAGTCAGACTCGATGAGAGTGGTGTGCGCGGTGATCCTCTATCAGGGAAGGGTCTTGGCGTGCCAACGCGCAGTCGGCAAACCGGAAGGGGGAAAGTGGGAGTTTCCCGGCGGGAAAGTGGAAGAAGGGGAAAGCGATCAAGTCGCTCTTGCCCGTGAGATTGAGGAGGAATTAGCGATGTCAGTCTCTCCCGGATCAATGGTGAAAAGTGTTGTTCACGGAGAGATTGAGTTGTGGGCCTATCGATCTTGTTGGGACGGAGTTGAAATGGAATTGCGGGAGCATCAGGATGCGAAATGGATCATTCCTACCCAGGGCGACATGCTCGATTGGGCTCCGGCAGATGTCGCGATTTGGAAAAAAGTTAGGAGGACTTGTTTTCCCACAGCTTAAGCTGAAGGGCTTTGGTGGCGGCAGCCGTCTCGGCAGACTTCTTGCTGGGACCTTCGCCGGTGCCGAGTTCCTGGTTTATCCAGTTTACTGAGGCGACAAAGGTCCGGGAATGAGGCGGGCCCTCTTCGCTGGTGATGTTGTAGCGGGGAGCTTCGGGAGAAAGTTTCTGGAGGATTTCCTGAAGCTCGCCTTTGGAGTTTCCTTGGGTGGTGTCGGGATCGAGTTGTTCGAATTCCGGCTCTAAAATACGAAGGATGATTTCTTGGGCGGCTGCGAATCCGGCATCGAGATAAATGGCGCCGAAAAGTGACTCCATGGCGTCGGCAAGATTGGAGGCGCGCATTCGACCGCCGCTTCCTTCCTCTCCGTTGCTCATTTTGAGTTCCTTTCCGATTTCAAGGCGCACTGCGGTGGTGGCGAGTGCGGGTTTGGAAACGACGGAGGAACGAAGCTTGGTGAGAACTCCTTCCTGAAAGTCTGGATGGCTTTGGTAGAGGTAGTCGGTGACCGCGAGTTCAAGAACGGCGTCGCCGAGGAATTCGAGTCTTTGGTTGTCGGGCGGGGCGGGCCGGATTTCCGACGAGAGGCTGGGGTGGGAAAGGGCAACCTCGAGGAGAAATGGGTCTTTGAAATGATACCCTAATCGTTCCTCGATACTCATGACGCATGCCAAGCTGCCTGATGTCGGGCATTTCGAAAAGGAGGAAATGATTCTCGACTTAAGAAGTGGAGCTTGAAATTTCGGGGAGTTGGTATGAAAAGGTGGAGTGATTGAGGAACTGCGTGATTTGCTTGGTGAGGGGAAGGTAAGCGCCGTGGCGGAGGTGCTTGAGGAGCATGGCCGTGACCGGTGGAATTTTTCGCATCTACCCGAGGTGGTGGTCTTTGCGGAATCGCGTGAGGATGTCGTAGCCGTCATGAAATTTGCTTACGAACGGGATATCCCGGTCACGACCCGGGGTGCCGGGGTGGGCTATGTCGGTGGCTGTGTTCCGCTGCATGGTGGAATTGCGCTCTCGGTGGCACGAATGAATCGTATTACGGAGCTTGCCCCTAGTGACGGGGTCGTCGTGACTGAGCCGGGAGTGATCACGGGAGTTTTACACGACGCGGTGAGGGAGTTGGGTTGGTATTACCCGCCTGACCCGGCTTCGCTCAGAGAATGTTCAATTGGCGGCAATCTGGCGACCAATGCGGGTGGTCCGCGATGTCTGAAGTATGGGGTGACCAAGAACTATGTTCTTGGAGTCGAGGTGGTGATGGCCAACGGGGAGGTTCTTCGGGTGGGTGGGCGTTGCCACAAAAATAAGACCGGCTTTGACTTGCTTCACCTCTTTGTGGGAAGTGAGGGGATGCTGGGTGTCATTACCGAGGCGACCTTGCGGATCATTCCCCATCCGCAGGATCGCGCAATGCTGACAGCGACCTTTGCCGATTTCACAAAGGCCGCCGGAGCGGTGCAGGCGATTTTGAATGCGGGGCATCTTCCCTCGGCGTTGGAGATCACAGATCAATTCACCCTGAAGGCAGCACGGGCAGACCTGGGGGAAGATTCGCTGCCGGAGGGCGATGCGCATCTCATTTTGGAGATCGATGGACGGCGGAAGGCGATTGCCAGTGAGTTGGAAGAGCTGGAGAATCTCCTGAGTGGGGTCGGAGCCTTGTCGATTGAGGCTCACGGTGATGAAGAAGCTTGCGAGAAGGTCTGGCAGCTGCGCCGGGATTTTTCTAATTCTCTCCGGGCGACGGGCCTGACCAAGCTGAACGAAGACATTGTGGTGCCGCGATCCAAGCTGGTGGAGTTGGCGAACTTTGCGGCTGGTCTGGAGGAAGAGACCGGGATTCCGGTGGCTTGTTTTGGGCACGCCGGAGACGGGAATATTCACATCAATATGATGGTTGAAGATTACGATGACCCGGTGATTCGCGAGAAGGCAGATGGCGCTCTCGATATTCTCTTCACCTGGACTTTGGAGTCTGGCGGGGTCATCACGGGCGAGCATGGCGTGGGATTGGCCAAGAAGCGTTGGATCAAAGATGCCCTTGGGAAAGAGGGCTTTGAGGCCCATTTAAAGGTGAAAAGGGTCTTCGATCCGAAGGGCATATTGAACCCGGGAAAATTCTTGGATGATTGATCGATGGTTTTGGGCTATGGTCTCTCTCGCATGAAAAAATTGATGAAAGGTCTCGTCGTTGTTGGTTCCCTGGCTCTCGTATTTGGTTCCTTGGGTTCGTGTATTCCTCTCGCAGCGGGGGCAGCGGGTGGCTATTTTATGCATAAAGAAGGATACCGTTTTCAGTCTCCGGTGAAGAAAGGTGAAAAACCGGCTCCCCGGGCCGAGATGGTTGTTCCGGAGGGTTGATTTACGTTGTGAGAGCAGGGGGATTAGTGTTGGTTCTTTATCGAGATGGCAAGTTGGAACGACGACCGGCTTGAGTTGGCTCTTCGGGCTTCCCGGGAAGGGATATGGGATTGGGATTTGGAGAATAATTCCATCTACTATTCCGGTCGCGTGTTGAGGTTTTTGGGGTATCGACGCAAGGACGCCCCGAATCTTTTCGAAAAGCGGAAGGAGCTCATGGACGAAGCGTCGGTTGCCGAGATTGACGAGGCCTTGCGCCGGGTTTCTGAAGGAGGGGATGATTTGTTTTCCGCCGAGCCCCGGGTAAATACCCAAAAAGGTGGCTGGCGATGGTTTCGCCTGAGAGGGACGCCGGTGAGAAATGGCGAGGGTAAGGTAGTCCGCATCGTGGGAAGCGCGATTGAGATTTCCAAGCGCAAGCAGGCGGAGAGGGAGCTGAAGGAGGAGCGTTATTTAATCCAGACACTCATGGATAGTATTCCGATGAATTTGTATTTCAAAGATGTGGAATCACGCTTTGTAATGGCGAATCAGGCAACGGCCGAGAAAATGGGATTTTCATCGTCGGACGAATTGATCGGGAAGAGCGATCGTGATTTTTTTCATGAGGACCATGCCCAGGTGGCCCGTGAGATGGAGCGGGAAATCATGAATACCGGGAAAGGTGTTTATGATCAGATTGAGCATGAAAAATGGGATGACCGGGAGGATACCTGGGTGACCAGCACCAAGCACGCTTGGTTGGATCGCAGCGGAAAGGTGAAAGGGACTTTTGGGGTGACCAATGACATTTCCGACCTTATGCGGGCCCGCAATGAACAGGAGAAAGTTGCGGGAGAGCTTCATCAACAGGGGCTAAAGATCGAAGGGGAGCGCCAGCGGATGAGACTGATCATCGATAGCGTTCCGATGAATGTTTACTTTAAAAACCGGGATTCGCAGTTTGTGATTGTGAATCAGTCGTTGGCGGAGTGGGTGGGCAAAAGCCAGCCATCGGATCTCTATGAGAAAAGCGATCGCGACTATTTTTCAGAGGAACACTGGAGTGGGGCGGAAGCAGATGAGAAAGCAATTATCGGAAGCGGAGAGGCGATGGTGGGACGCGTGGAAAAGGAAACCTGGAGTGGCAAAGAGGATACTTGGGTGATGACCTCAAAATATCCTTGGCGTGATAATGAAGGGGCGGTGCTGGGAACATTTGGAGTGTCGAGTGATGTTAGCGAGTTGATTAGCGCCCAGCGCGAGATGACGGAAATGGCGGAGTCACTTCAGTCAAAGAATAAGGAAATGGAAGAAGAGCTGAGTCTTGCCCGCGAGGTGCAGCAGGCTCTGATTCCCGACGAGCTTCCCTCGATGTTCGTTCAATCGGAAGAGGGAGAGGTTAGTTTGATTTTTAAACACCTTTATCGCCCGGCCTCTGAGTTGGCGGGGGATTTTTTCGAAGTGCTGCCCCTTGAGGATGATCGAATGGGGTTCATTGTTAGTGATGTCATGGGCCATGGAGTGCGCTCGGCTCTGGTGGTTTCGATGTTGCGAGGCTTGATTGAGCAACAGGCTGGTTCAGCCAGCGATACAGCGGAGTTTATGACGGGGTTGAATGAAGGGTTAACGCATTTGCTCGAAGAGTCCGGTGTGGTGCTCTTCGCCACAGCGATATACGGAGTGATCGATTTGCGAAATGAGACCGTGCAAATAACCGTGGCAGGTCACCCTAACCCCATCGCGGTTTTCGAAGATGGAACCCGTCAACTGGCTCCTCCTGCGGAGGCTACCGGCCCGGCCTTGGGCCTGGTGCCCGGGTTTGAGTATGGTTCGGTGACCGCGTCCCTGCAGGGCCTTCGGCGGATCATTTGTTTTACCGATGGAATCTTCGAGGTGATGAATGAGTGGAAGGAGGAATTTGGCATCGATCACATGATTGGAGTGATCGAGCGCGGAGGTCAGTTGGAGCGGGTTCTGGAGAATTTAGTGCAGGCGGCTGAAGAGTTTGCAAGGCAGGGAGTCTTCGACGATGATCTTTGTTTGTTGGGGATGGAGGTGAGGCGATGAACGAATCAAGCGAACGTTTGGAGTTGGCTCTTAAGGCCTCGAATGAGGGGATTTGGGAGTGGGATTTGGTGAGAGGGACCATTTTTTATTCCAACCGGGTGTTGATGTTTTTGGGATATGGAGTCACCGGAGCTCCTAATTTTTTCAAAGATCCCGAAGAGCATGTTCATCCTGAGGACCTGAAAAAATTCATCAAGAAACGCGATCGGGTAATTTTAAAAAAAGGTCGCTTGTTCGCGATGGAGTCGAGAGTTCGGACCCGGAGCGGGGAGTGGAAATGGTTTCGGATGAGGGGGATTCCCGAACGGAATGATCAGGGTGTGGTTTTGAAAATGGTGGGAAGTCTGATTGATATTTCCAAGCGGAAGAATACCGAACTGGCCTTGGTGGAGGAGCGGGCGAGGATTGATCTCGTGCTGGAAAGTGTTCCGGTGAATGTATATTTTAAAGATCGGGAGTCACGATTTGTGCGGGCAAACAAGGCGACGGCCCTTCGGATGGGGGCGGGATCGGTTAAGGAGTTGGTTGGGAAGACCGACCATGACTTTTTCGAGAAGACGCATGCTGACGCTTCACGAGCCAAAGAACTCGAGATCATGGAGACCGGTTCCGAGAAAGTGGAGGAGTTAGAGCATGAAGTCTGGGAGGACCAGGAGGATACCTGGGTGCTCGTGACCAAGAAAGTGTGGCGCAATATGGAAGGTGAACTTCTGGGGACTTTTGGGGTTACCAATGATGTGACCGAGTTGATGAAAACGAGGGAGAATCTGGAGCGCGTGGCGGAACAGTTGCAGATTGTGAATCAGGACATCGATGAGGAGCGTAATCTTTTACGACTGGTGATCGATAACATCCCGATGTTCGTTTACTTCAAGAACTTGGAGTCCAATTTTGTTCTGGTGAACCAGGGAATGGCCGACCTTTGTGGGGAGAGTTCCCCCGATGATCTGGTTGGGAAGCATGACCGGGATTATTTCACCGAAGATTTGTTTATTGGGTCCCAGAGAGATGAAAAGAGGATCATGAAGTCGGGCGAGCCGATCGTGAATAAGCTCGAGGAAATTTCTTGGAAGGACAATCACAAGACCTGGTCGATGTCGTCGAAATTTCCGTGGTATGATCCTGATGGAAATCTGATCGGAACATTCGGGGTTTCGGGGGACGTCACCGAGTTGGTGCAAACCCGAAATGATCTCGCCAAGATTGCCGGAGATTTGGCGAGGAAGAACGAGGCGATGGAGGAAGAATTGAGACTGGCCCGTGAGATTCAGCAGGCGGGAGTTCCGAAGAGTTTGCCGGAGATTGATGGCGGTGATTGGAAATTGAAATTCCGGCACATTTATCAACCGGCCACGGATCTGGCAGGTGACTTTTTGGAGGTCAAAAACCTGGGCGATGGTCGGGCGGGATTTTTGGTTTGCGATGTGATGGGGCACGGGGTCCGGGCTGCCCTGATTGTTTCGATGTTACGGGGTTTGGTGGAAAAGCAGGGAGGGATTGCAGGGAGTCCGGGAGAGTTTCTGGCCGGACTGAATGATGGCTTGTCCCATCTTCTCGGAAGGATTGGTCTGACGATGTTTGCGACGGCTTCGTATGGTGTGGTGGATTCAAAGAAAGGCGAAGTGTGCCTGGCTTCGGCAGGTCATCCTTCGCCCATTGGGAAGATTTCAGGGAAGGTCGAAGTGCTCGAGTTTGCCAAGGGAGCCAAAGGGCCAGCTTTGGGAATGTTGCCAGGGATGCCCTATGGAGAAATGGTGCTTCCTTTGGCTGGTTTGGAAGCATTGTGGTGTTTCACCGACGGGTTGTTTGAGGTGCAGAATGGTTCGGATGAGGAATACGGGGTGGGGAGAATGAAGGAGATCTTGGCATCTGAACTCGGTTTCCGGATCATCGACTTGGTCGATGATGCACGGAAGTTTTCCGGGGGGAGAGGATTTGACGACGATGTGTGCCTTTTGGAGTTGGAAGTCTCGCGCAAGGCTTGAGCTTCCCGGTAGCTGTGCTACACGCATACCATCTTGAGTGAGCGAGTTGCAATTATGACCTCCGGCGGCGATGCTGCGGGGATGAATCCGGCGGTGAAATCGGCGGCCGAGTATGCCAAAAAATGCGGCATGGAACCCTACCTCGTAGAGTGGGGATTGCGTGGGCTGATTGAAGGCTGGATCCACGCAGCAACATCAGAGCGTCTCTCGGGAATCTTGCATCGCGGAGGAACTGTTTTGGGCTCGTCGCGTTCGAAGCGCTTTTTTGAGTATCAGTTCAGGAAGAAGGCTTTCGAAAATCTCGAGAAAATGGGGATTTCGAAACTGGTGGTGATCGGGGGAGACGGCTCGTTCAGTGCCTTGAATCAATTTCACGCAGACTTCGGGGTCCCTTTCGCTGGGATCCCCGCGACGATTGACAATGATATTCCCGGGACGGATTACTGTCTCGGGGTGGATACGGCCCTCAATATGATCCGGCAGAGCGTTGACTGTATTCGAGATACCGCAGCATCATTTTCCAGAGCTTTTGTAGTCGAGACGATGGGACGTCATTGCGGATATCTGGCGATGACCAGCGCGTTGGCGACCGGGGCGGAGATCTGTCTGGTTCCAGAAATCAAATACGATTTGGATTCCATCGCTGAAAAGATGCGTTTGGAGAAAGAACAAGGTCGTCGGTATCTTCTAGCGATCGTGGCGGAAGGGACGGGCATGGGCGAAAGTCTGACCCGGTGGATGAACGATGCGCTGGGTATGGACGCTCGCCTGACCGTACTGGGACATGTGCAGCGGGGTGGATCTCCGACTGTTTATGACCGGATCATGGCCTTTAAATTTGCGGTGGCGGCTATTGATGCCCTCTCTGCCGGAAAGACCAACCAGGTGATTGTTTTCAGAGACGGGACTTTTGGAAATATTGCTATCGGTGAGATTGCCGACATCAAGCACCGCGTTGATGCCAATTTGATCGAGCTTTGCGAAGGCTTGAGTCGTTAGGGTTCCAAACGGGAGTCCGTTGTGTGATCGCGGAAATGGGATGCCGTGATTAGAGAAACCGTCTATGAAAACACGGTTGTTGAAATTGTGGTGGGAGTAGCGAATAAGTGCTCTGGTCTTTGGGCTGATGATTGTTGCGGTGAAGCCCGTTATTGCTGACCTCAATTGGGTGCCGATCGGGTCGATGAACCCGGCCATTCTGGAGGGTGAGTTGATTTATGTCGATAAGGTGGCGTGTGACTTGCGCGTGCTGTTGTCCTTTGACTTCAACAACTGTTTCAAACCAAGGCTGTTCCGCTTTGGCGAGGCGCTTCAATAGTCGCGATCGAGTAGGTAGTGGGCGATCGCTTCGAGGCGAATCACCTTCTTTCCGAAAACCGAGAGAGTTGCGAGTGCCTTTTTAGTGAGGCGCGCGGCTTCTTTTTTGGATTTATCCAGGCCAAGAATGGACGGGTAGGTGGCCTTATTGACGGCTTCGTCTTTGCCAGCCGTTTTGCCGAGTTGTTCGGTTGATTGAGTAACATCGAGAATGTCGTCGATGACCTGGAAGGCGAGACCGAGATTGTATCCGAAGTCGGTGAGGGCTTCGAGCTGTTTCGGAGTGGCGTTGGCGGTCATGGCGCCAAGGCGGAGGGAGGTGGTGAGAAGCGCGGCGGTTTTGTTTTCGTGAATACGAATCAGCTGCGCCTTGTTGAGATCTTTGCTTTCGCCTTCGAGATCGAGCACCTGTCCTCCGATGAGTTTTTTGGATCCGCCGCAGATCGAGAATTCGAGGAGAAGATCTTTGAGGGAATAGCGTTTTGTCGGAGGGGTTTCGGCCAGGACAGTGAAGGCCTCGGTGAGCAAGGCATCGCCGGTGAGAACAGCCATGCCTTCGCCATAGACCTTGTGAGAGGTTGGTCGGCCCCGGCGTAGGTCGTCGTCGTCCATCGAGGGAAGGTCGTCGTGCACGAGGGAATAAGTGTGCATGATTTCCACCGCACAGGCCGGACGGAGGGCGTTTTCAGCTTCACCGCCACAGGCCTCGGCGGCGGCGAGGGTGAGAATGGGTCGGAGTCGCTTCCCGCCGGCGAATACGGAGTAGCGCATGGCCTGGTGAATGGTCCGGGGGCGTTCGGTGGCACGGGGGAGAAAGGCGTTCAGCGAATCATCGATGAGGGATTGCTGGTTTTTAAGATAGGCTTCGAGATCGGACACGGGCCTGTTTTAGGAGGGGAATTGACGAAGGCCAAACTCTAAAGTCGATGGAATGACTGCTAGACGTGGGCGATTCAGGCCGTAGCTTGACTCCATGAAACTCAAATGCATCTTTGCATGGCTGGCTTCGGCGCTTGCCCTCTCGGCCGCTCCATTGAAGTCAGGAGACGGCCTTCCCAAGCTGGAGGGGAAAAACCAGGACGGGAAAGTGGTGAAATTGGAAGCGGAGAACGGCCACAAGTGGCTTTTGATTTTCACCTACCCGAAAGCCCTGACCGGGGGATGAACCAAGCAGGCGTGCTCGGTGCGGGACGCATTCGATGAGTTGAAAGGCCTCAAGGTCACGGTTTTTGGTCTCTCCATGGACTCGATGGAGAAGCAGAAGGAATTTTTCTCCAAGCATGAACTTCCCTATGATCTCATTGCTGATACTGATGGCAAGATCGCCAAGGCGCTGGGAGTGCCGCTGAGGATGGCCGGGAAATTCATGGCGCGTCAGGCTTATCTCTTCAAGGACGGTAAGCTTGTATGGAAAGATGAAAAAGGAGCGACCGCGACGCAGGGCGAGGATGTCCTGAAGGCTATTTCTTCTTCAAAGTAGGTTTGCCTTCGAGGTAACCGAGCGAGGTCAGAAAGCGATCGGTTTCGAGAACTGTTTCATGGTATTTGGCTTTGTTGAAGAAGCCATGCGGCTCGCCCTCGTATAGGTGGAGGTCACTGCGAACACCGAGGTCCTTCATGCGCTTTTTGTAATCTTCCGCAGTTGAGACTGGGATGAGTTTGTCCTTGGTGCCCAGAAAGGTGATGGTGGGCGGAGTCTCTTTTGAAAGATTGTGCAGGGGCGAAAAATCCTTCCAATAGGCTTTGACGCGATCGTGCCCGTAACCTTTGGGTCCGTTATCATAGACGGGATTGAAAAGAACGAGGGCATTGGGGCGACAGCTCACTGAGCTGTTTTCTCCGGGTTCGTCGAACTTGGTATTGGTCCCGGTGGTGGCGGCGACGTGGCCTCCGGCGGAGCCTCCCCCCGCGGCGAGTTTGTCGGGGTTGATTCCGAGATCTTTCGCGTTGCTGCGAATCCATCGCACGGCGGATTTACCATCCTGTACACATGTACGGGGATCGGTGCCGGCGCTTTTCTTGGTACGGTAGTCTGCGCAGATTGCGACCATGCCGCGCGAGGCGAGGTAGCGGCTTTGCGGGTAGAATTGTGACGGACTACCGCCATTCCATCCGCCGCCAAAGAAGAAGACGATCGCGGGGCGTCTGTCGGAGGCCTTATGATCTTCAGGATTGAAAATGAAGAGCGAGAGCTTTTTGTCGCCGACGGTTTTATACACGAATTCCTTGTCGGGGTTGTCTTCCGCCGCGGCAGACGTGAGGAAGAGGCAGGCTAGAAGAATCCGAGGCAATTTGGTCATGGGGAGAGGATACGGCGTCGAGGGGAAAAATCTAAGCACTAAAAAACGCGCCCGGTTTCCCGAGGCGCGTTTGTGAATGAGGGGATGGGACGAGAGCTATGGTCCTTCGACGCATACCATGGTGACGTCGAGCCCTTCGTCATCGCCTTCGCCAATTCCTTCCACGCGGACATCTTCGTCGGAGAGAAGATCGATGAGGGTATCCTCAAGGCCTCCATCAACGAGGAGGTTGTTAAATCGCTGGGCGATCTCTTCAGCGTTGTGGCCGGTAAATGTGATGGTGACTGAGTCCATACGCCTGATATAAAAGGCGATTTTGGATCGTGGAAAGAAACTTTTTAAGAAGTTTTTCAGGTCGGAATCTCTTCAGTCTCTTGACTTTTAAGTGGCATAAAAAAACACGCTTCGGAATTCCGAAACGTGTTGTGGGAATTGAAAGATATGCTCGCTGGATTAGCCGTTGGCAATTTTCATGCGGAGAGTAGCCAGTCCAGTGATGGCAAGCACTGCGACTGCGACTAGGATTGCTGAAACAGGAAGGCCAATTCCGCCGGAAGGAACTACTGCGAGAGGCCCGGATGGGGCTGCTGGTGCTTTGATTTGAGGTTGGATCATGTCGCCCTGGGTCAGAGCTGGTTTACCAAGCTCCCCTTTCTGCGCGGCCACCATTTCTGGTGTGACGGCAGGAGCGGAGTTGCCCCAGGAATTTCGGATGAAGGTAATGACGGAAGAGATGTTNTCGTCGGACTGCCCTGCNCCCATCGCAGGCATTGGAGCGGGGAAGTTGTATTCTTGTCCGGCNACGGTGATTGGNCCGGNGAGTCCACGGAGTTGNATTCCAATCAGGTTTTCGGGAGGTCCGGTGACCCACTCTGANTTGGCAAGTGGAGGTCCGAGGTTGGCCACTCCCGCACCTTCGGGGCCGTGGCAGGCGATGCAGAGATTATACTGGGTTTTGCCGAGTTCCATTACTGCTGGATCGATGGTGTTTTCTTCGCTCACGGTTTTTTCAGTGGGTGTTTGGTTTTGAGATCCGTCTTTGGGAGTCGTGACCGGCTTGGGCTCTTCGGTTTTGGGGTCTTCGGTTTGAGTGTTTTTGGCAAGGGTCAGATTTTGAACCTCGTATGCGGGGGCCTTTTCATCGGATTCCTTGGTTAGAGTCAAGAGCCACGCGACAAGATCTCGAATTTCTTGTGGTTTGAGAATAGCCCCCATGGGTGGCATGGCAGAAGACTGGGTGGGCCTTACTTTAAGGTCGGATTTCTGAATGCGCCAGTTTGTTTCTCCTTCCTTGAGATCAAAGTGGCTTTTTGTTTCCGCCAAAACGAGGCCTGCTTTGGTGGAACCATCGTTGAGGCTGAGGGTGGTGACGCCAAAACCAGGAGTGATTTGGGAGTTTGGGAGAATGATGGATTCGAGAAGTCCTCTAGCATTCTGGCGGAGGGCCACGCCCATGAGGTTGGGGCCTGCTTCGCCGCCTTTGGTGTGGCCGGACTCGTGCCGGTGGCAGCGCATGCACTGGGCGGCTCCGTGGGACTGGAAAATCTTGAAGCCGTTCTTGGCATTCCCTCCGGCAAGCGCTGGAGCCCATTTGGCGAGTGGATCTTTTCCGGCGAGGGACTTTTGGTAGTCGGTGAGGGCGGTTTTCATGACCGGTTCGGGTCGGGAGCGGACGGCTTCGAGGAGTTCGAAGGTGGAGGCGGGGTCTCCTTTTCCGGCGGCGAGCTGGCTCATGCCATCGCGCAAGAGGGGAATGGCGTGCTCGGCGGGGAGAGCGGAGGCGATATTCCAGGCGGTTTGGCGTCGGGTCGTGCTCTTGGAGAGTAAGGCTCCTTGGAGGGCGGCGACATTGGCGGCGGGATCACGGGTGGCGGCGAGCTCCAGGGCGGAGGTGGCGAGTTGGTCGTTGGAGGATTGGGCCGCTTCGGTCAGGATCTTAGCGAGTTCGGCGCCGGGAGATTTGGCGAGAAGCTTGAGTGCTCCGGCGCGGGTTTCGCCACCGACCTTTTCATCTCGGATGAGCCGAGTGAGGGTGCCGGAATCGAGTTTGTCGTGTGAGAGTTCATACTTGAGAGCCAAGCCGAGTGTTTTGGCTAGAATGGGGGTGTCGGACTGGAGGAGGAGGTGCAGGTTTTTGGCGAGGGCGTCTTTGAACTCGTCGGTCTTGCGGGGAGAAACCGGCGAATGTTTTCCGATGGACTGGTCGACGACGTGGGGCTCGGTCCACACTGAGATGAGTCGCATGGCTTCGAGGCGTTCGGCTTGGTCGTTCTTCTGATGAGAGGCGAATTTGATGAGGCGCAGGAGGTTCTTGTCGTGGCCGAGGCGATAGGCGCTGTGAAGGAGTCGGCGAATCATCATGCGGGTCAGGGGGCGGCCGGGATTCTTGGAATCGGCGTTGTAGTCATCGAGGAGCGCGGCAAGAACAGCCCGCACGCTGAAGAGTCCGGTGTCGTTGATGGCGCGGATGGCTTCGCTGGAGACGTGGAGGTCGGGGTCGGCAATAAAGCGGACGATTTCGGGATTCTGTAAACGGCGAAGGGCGATCACTGCGGCGCGTCGCACGGCGGCCGAGGCATGGGAGGCAAGAGAGATGATTTCTTTGGGCGTGGCGTTTCCGGTCAGGCCCATGATCCCGGCGTGACGGAGGTAGGGGTCGCGGTCGTTATTTTCCTCGAGGAGGGCGACGAGGTGGCTGGTCCCGTCGGGGGCTGGCTTGCGACCAAGGGCGATGGCGGCGAGGGCGCGGACGCGAGGGCTGGGATCTTGGAGGAGAGGGAGGAGCGGCGAGCCGTCGGTGAGCGTGGATTCTCCAAGAGCCTGGGCGGCTTGTCCGCGGACAATGTGGTCGGCATTTTTGAGAGCCCGGATCAGGAAGCTGCTCGCTGGTTCGCTCTTTTCCTTGCGAGCGAGCATTCCCAGTCCCCAGATGCCATGAAGTCGTTCGGTGGGATTGAGCCGTTGGTTGGCGGCGGAAATGAAGATGGGCAGAGCGTCCTCCCGGCCTGCCAGATGGTATTGAGCACGGAGGCGAAGGCGGAGGTCTGGGTGGGTGAGGAGTTTTGCGAGATCGTCAGAGCTCTTTTTGGAGATTCCGGAGGCAATGATTCTTGCGACCTCATCGCCTGTGTTGGATTGCTCCATGGTGTAGATCCGTCCGGCTTTGTGTGATTCCCATCCAGAGATGAAATCACTCACGTAGAGCTTTCCATCATAGCCCCATTCCACGTCGGTGACGGCCGTGCCCCAGCTAAATTTTCCAAATTGGTCGAGGGCGAATCCGGCGCCTTTTCGCCTGATGCCGAAGTGCCAGATACCGGAGGAGGCTGCTCCGCCGCGATAGTCGCAGATGAGAAACTGGTCGCGGCTTTTGAGTTGGTATCCGGTGCCGGGGTAATAGGCCAGACCGGAAGGGCCGGAGGTAAGATTGGCGATAGGCGGAACGATATGAGCGGGCTGGTCGGGGAAGTGGGGCTCCCACATTTTCTCCTGCATCCATTGGTTAATGGGACGGTCCGTGACGCCGGCAGCTTTGTGGAAGGAATGGAGGACCTGGTGGCCCATGCGCCATCCGGAGTCGGCTCCGTCCATCATGAAGACGACACGCGCGCGATCGCCTTGGTCGGAATTGTTATCAACGGTGATGGCGGTGCCGTATTGGTCGAAGGCAATTTCCTTGGGGTTGCGGAGGCCAAAGTGGACCACTTCAAAGTTGGACCCGTCGGGGTCGAAGCGGAAGATGGCACCTTGGTTGGGGTATTTATATTCGTGGCCTTCCCGGGTGGTGAAGCTGAAGCCACGGTCGCCGATGGTGGCATAAATGCGGCCGTCGGGTCCAAGAGCGAAGCCGTTGAGATCGTGGCCGGAGAAGGAAACGCGTACTCCCATGCCATCCTGTATGATCTTGCGCTCGTCCGAGATGAGGTCGCCGTCTTTGTCGGTGAGTGTCCAGATTTTGGGAATGCAGGCGAAGTAGATGGTGCCTTCGAAGGCCATGATGCCAGCGGCGGTTCCGTCCAAGATTTCATTGAAGCCCTCGGCGAAGACTTTGGATTCATCGGCCACACCGTCTCCGTCGGTGTCAGCAAGGACGCGCACTTTTTCGGAGAATTTGGTGAGATCGTCGACAGGCTTTTTGTGGTTCCACTTCTTGTGCATCGCAATCCGGTCATCGGTGGTCTGCGCGGCAATGTCGTCCATGAGCCAATAGAGATGCCTGCGGTTATCCTCGACACTCGTCCCGAAACGGTGGGTTTCGGCGACAAAGACGCGGCCTTGTTCATCGACTGAGAGAGCGGTGGGCGAGTGGACGTCGGACGAGGCGTTGTCGGCGAAGATTTTAACTTCGGTGCCGTCGGGAACGGAGAGACCGGGAATGGCATCGGAGGAAATGAGCCCATCTTGATCGGCATTGCCGCCACCAGAGGTTCTGGGAAATTTAGGTTCGGCGAGATCGGTAAAGAGGATGTGATCGGCATTGATGACACCCCAGGCTCCGCGTTCGGTATCGATGATGCGGAGTTGAGCCGTTTTCCCTTTGAGTCCAGAAACGTCCCAAATCGTGGGGCGCATCGTGAGGTCGTTTTGGCCGGTGGCTTCGTGGGTGATTTTGCCGTCGACGAAGAGCTGAACGGCTGTTTTGCCGGGGTGCTTGCCTCCTGAGACGAGGAAAGCGATGTTGGGGAGCTGAATTTTGAATTCGGGGGAGGTCAGTGAGCCGGTTGGGGCGTCGCCCTGGTGGGCCGAGCTAACGTAGTAGATATTGGCATAATTTTTGACGGAGCCATTCATTCCGGTCGGGCTTGACGAGGTGGGGGACTTGCCGAAAGCGGCGCCCTCGACTTTCCATTCGCCGAAGCCATCCGATTCGAACGCATCGAACAAAATTTCAGCAGCCTGGAGGGAGCCCGAAAGGGTCAGGAGAGTGGTGAGAATGCGCATGAGGGTAGGAAAAGTGATGCCCGAGGAGGCTGCTACTGCGGATATCCATCGTGCGGGGCAGGGATTTGGGCAAATAGAAAAAACTTTTCGAGCGGAAATTTGTCTGTGGAATGAAAAATGGATTCAGGTGGAGGGCCTAAATCCATCGAAGTTCCGGAAGGGGGAGGATGATTTCGGAGCCGATTTTTTGATCGATGATCCGGCTTTCCTTCAAGAGATCTGTCCTGCCGCATTCCATGGATCGCGAGCGCTGACTATTAGTTTAATTTTCCCAGAGTATCGCCGTCGATGAACTCGGCTGAGGTGAGAGTTTGGCGGAGGTCTTCTTTGCCGCGGCTGATGTTGTTGACCCATTGTACAGCCCGGCGAACAACCGGGTGGATTTCCCATTTGATATGGGCTACCGAAGGCTGGCACCAGGCGAAGGCGGGATCGTAGTCGGTGCAGATTAGGGAAACGTCGTCTGGGACCCGCAGACCTCGGTTGGAGAGAGAGTAATAGGCTGCATTGAAGAGAAAAGGCTCGTCGACAATGAGCGCGGTGGGAGGAGTGGGGCCGAAAAGGGAGTCGAGAACAGTGCCAAATCCTTCCTTGCTTTCCTCCCAGTCAGGAAGATGGAATTTGCTGGTTTGAATTCCGGCGTCCTCGAGGGTGTCCAGAAATATTTGTTCCAGTTTTCCTGGTTGGGGGAGGCGTCGTTGCTCCCGGCAGAGGAGGGTGATGCGGCGATGGCCCAGTTTCAGGAGATGCCGTGTGGCCTCGGACATGGCGGGAGCTTTGTTCGGGCCGGTGGAGGCGATGGGGAGTCCGCCGCGCCGACCGAAGAGAGCGAATGCGGGGAAGGATTGCTTTGAAAACCATTCCAGAACTTCCCGGGAGCCGGCAGCAATAATCCAAATGTCGGCGCGGACTTTCTGGACAAATTTTTCGAGCTGACTGACATCCATGTCGAGATCGACGAGAGTCTTTTCCGAGAAAAAGGGGGAGTAGCCGGCTTCTTCGAGTTGATGTCGAATGTCGACAATGAAGTTGTCACCGCGATCGAACCGATTGGGCACGAGGATGGCGACGGAGAGCTTGGATGAGGGCTTTCGTGGGGCGGCTTGAATGATGCGTCGTTTGCGTCCCGCTCCCTGACCGGCAATGAGACCTTCTTTTTCGAGCTGTTGAAGGGCAAGCTCCACCGTTTTGCCGCTGACGCCAAGCAACTCGATGAGCTTGGATCTTCCGGGCATGGTTTCGCCCCAAATCCCCTGATGAAGTTCGTCCCGGAGATAGCTTGCGACCTGCTCGGTGATCGATGGGAAGTGAGGTGTGGCCATGACTCTAGAGGACATGATCAAAAGAAGTCAGGTTGTCGATCTGAAAAGAATCACAGATATCAAGTGCACCGACGGTCACCTCAAAGAGATTTTCGATCCCGATTTGGATGGTGATGGTGATGGTGATGGTGATGGTGATGGTGATGGCCTGAATGCCTTCCTTGAATATGCCCTTGGATCGATTGCCGGAGATGCCGGTCAAAGCCCCGAGTCGTATCCCGTTGCTGGCTCGGATTCGTTTGACAATGGGGTCGGAGGATCAGACGAGTATTTGACGATCAGCTTCCGCCGGAATCTTTTGGCTGATGATGTGATCTATGAGGTTCAGACTTCGGCAGCTTTGGAAGGCTGGAGCTCGGCGGGAGTCGTGTATGTTTCAGGGATTACCAATGGTGATGGCACGGAGACCGTGACCTACCGAAGTGGCTCCCCGATTAGTGGCAGCACGAGCGAATTTATTCGTTTGAGTGTGTCGAGCCGTGTATAACGAATTCTTTGAAGCTCAGTCCTCTTTGATCATGAAAAAAAATAGCTTTTTCACTTCTTTTTTAGTCGCCGGTATTTCCTGTCTCAGCGCTCCGTTCTCCCAAGCCGAACTTGTCGACGGCCTCATTGAGTATTGGGCCTTTGACGGAGATTATGCTGCTGGATTGGATGCGTCCAACGATGGTGTTCTTGTGAAATCGGGAACGGGAGATGCCTCTTTTGTGCTTGGGAAATTCGGTTCTGCTGTTGATTTGGAAAACAGCATTGGCAATCAGGCGGTCATCAACGTAGGTGATCCGGCGCAGTTTGCTTTTGAGGCCGGGAGTATGAGCATTTCAGCTTGGTATACAACCGAGTCCCTCTACACTGACTGGGGTACGCTGGTCAGCCAAGCTGAGGGTGGAAACTGGCGCATTGCCCGGCATGGGACCTCGGGGACCAACTTTAAGTGGAGCATTAGCGGCCCCGCTAGCGTGGCTGCCAATATCGATCAGCAAGACGGATCGTGGCACCATGTGGTGGTCACTCACCCATCTCCTGAAGACGGTGGAGAGGTCACGATGTACATCGACGGAGTTGCAGTGCGAACTGCGGCGAATTGGATTCTGGGGAATGGTAGTGGATTCCAAATGCAAATCGGTGGCAATGCCCAAGCGTCCAACCGGGGATGGGACGGAAACATCGACGATGTCGCACTCTGGGATCGCGCTCTTACCGAGGAAGAGGTGGCCTTAATTTGGAATGGGGGTGAAGGAGCCAGCATCGAAAGCCTCACCCAAGGCCCTGCCACTCCCTTGCAGATCGTTGATGTGGCCCATACCGACACGGGGAACAATATCTTGGTCGATCTCGCCTTCACTTCGAGAGAAGGGCGCTCATATTCCGTCTTTTCCACTAACGATTTGTCTCTGCCTCTCACGAGCTGGACCGAATTGAATGATGACGTCCCCGCAGCGGTGGGAGAATCTACCACCGTTTTCAGGGTCAACTTTAATACCCAGGGTCTGCCGCTGGATGAGCACCAGTTCTTTGTGGTGGCCGAAAATCCTTAGTGGATCTCTTCGGTGACTTGCTGGACCATTGGGATTTCTTGGTGTGGAGTATGTTTGCCTGCTCAACAAGACGCGGGAAATCTCTCGTGTCAGGATCGCTCAGAATCTCCCCCCAAAAGATTGGGGAAGAACTTGCCGAAACTGGAAGTATAAAAGCAAACAATCGAATCAAGCGAGCAGGAATTATGAACAACGAGGAACAAAATTACGAGCAGTCCGGTCTGTCCCGACGGGGATTTTTGCATGGAATGGGTGGCGCCGGAGCCCTTTTGGGAATGACCGGGATGGCGACGGGCGATGATGCCCCGAAGGATGCCGATGGGAAAATTATTCCGGGCTTTGAAAAAACCAAGAACGACCCGAATGCCGCGAAAGGCTGGCAACCGGTTTCGGATCGCAAGGTCCGTGTCGGTATCGCGGGATATGGGCTCTGCAAATTTGGGGCGGCATTCTCTTATCAAAACCATCCCAATGTTGAAGTGGTCGCCGCGACCGATCTCGACCCCGGTCGCTGCGCTGCTTTGGCCAAAGCGGTGGGCGCGAAGAAGACCTACCCGTCCTGTGAAGAGATGATTAAGGACAAGAGTATCGAAGCCGTTTACATCGCGACCGATGCGCCGAGTCATGCGCGTCTCGCGATCATGGCTTTGAATCATGGCAAGCATGTTGTTTCTGCCGTTCCCGCGGTCTTTGGATTTGAAGCCGAGGGGGAAGCGGAAGAGCTGTTCAATGCCGTCAAAAAGAGCGGCATGAAGTATATGATGAACGAGACCTCGACCTTTCATGCCTACCTCTACGCCAAGCGAATGCAGTATCAGGCCGGCGCTTTGGGAAAGGTGATCTATTCAGAAGGAGAATATTGGCATGATTTTGGAGCCAAGGGAATTCGCGGATTCAATCCGAAGAATGGCAAGGTTGATCTCAATGGTTGGCGCAAGGCTCTTCCTCCGATGTGGTATCCCACTCACGCGACCGCTTACTATGTTTCCATCACGGGTGGACGTTTCACCGAGGTCTCGGCAGTGGGAACGCCCGGGCTTTATCCCGAATACAATGGTGGCGACAATCAGCACAAGAATCCCTTTGGGACCGAGATCGCGATGCTCAAGACCAGCGAGGGCGGAATCTCGCGGATGGGCGGGAGTTGGGATATGAAAGATGCCCACGGAGAGAAAGGCCGGGTCTATGGAGAGAAGCCCCACAATAACAAGATCAACGGAAGTCGCCCACCCTTGCCACCCGGCGTGAGTGGAGGCGGTCATGGCGGTTCGCACGGACACCTGACGAATAACTTTATCGAGTCGATTCTGCTTGATAAGAAGCCCATCGTCGACGTTGGCGATGCCCTGAACATGACCTTGGCCGGTGTCATTGCCCATCAGTCGGCTCTCAAAGGGGGCGAGTGGATGACGATCCCACAGTATGATTCGTAATTGAAAAATTAAGTTAGGGTGATGCGGTTCAACCGCAAATCCTTTTGTCTCGCTAGTTTCAGCGATTGCGACCCAGATTTGCAGCAGATTTAAGTGCACGAATCATTGCGGATTGCAGGCATGGACCAGCAGCATGACATCAACTTGT
>PBTU01000080.1 GCA_002729295.1 Verrucomicrobiales bacterium
GGCCTGCCCCAAGGACGGAAAATGCGCTTCTAACGGGTGACGCACCGAATGTATATTTTGAGAGGGAAGCGCTCCACGCAATCCACTATCGAAGCGGGCATTCCAGCCTTAGTCTGCCAAGAATGGGCCTGAATCTGCCGTCCAAAGTAATCCCAAAATAGTGGATTGATCACTAAGGTTACTCGTGAAAGGAGCTTGCCTTGATTGTAGGAAGTATGATCGCGTCGCGAACACAAAAAAAGCCCCCTGCAAGGCAAAGGGCTTTGGTTTTGAACAGGAAAAAGACTCCTAAATTATTTAAGATAGCTGTTGAGGAACCAAACTGCTTTTTGGTGGATTCTCACCCTGCCTATGAGCAGGTCTTCAGACTCCGTATCACCCGCTTCGGCGGCGACTTTTCTTCCAACCACGGCTTGTTCAATGACAAGCTCGTGAGCAAGAAGAACAGAGGAAACAAAATCCTTGGCAGATGCGGCGGAGGCTGAGGGGCTTTCGTTGACCCTCGACATGCTGGCGAGTTTCTTCAATCCTCCTTCTGCGTAATTCCCGAGGGCGCGGACGCGTTCGGCGATCTCGTCGATGGCGACAAAAAGCTCCTCGTATTGCTCTTGAAACATTTGGTGGAGAGGAAGAAAGTCCGTTCCCTCGACATTCCAGTGTGCGAGGTGTAGCTGGCCCAGTAGCCCGTAGGAGTCTGCGACAAGTTGATTTAGATGGGACGCGATTTGATCGACTGAGGATGCTTCAATATTTTCAATAGCTTTTGTGGCGCTCATGCCCCAGTTATACTCTCATCCATTGATTTCACAAACTATTTTGAGGTTCTTGAAAATTAAATCTTGCTGTATTTGCGACTCGGTCTCAATAGGTTTTCCGATACGAAAAAACAGGCGTCTTACAGAGTTAGTTCGCTTGACCGCTGAAAAGTCTTCAGCGCGAGAAAAGAGATTCTGCAGAAGTCGAGGGAATTGATTGCAGCTTTGATAGGTGGGCGAGGATCCTTGGGTCCCCACCCACTTACCAATACTTTCTATCCTCACGAGAGAAAGGGATCGGGAGCCATTCCGAAATATTTTCCGAGGCGTACGGCGTGCTCGTGGGTGATTTTTCGCTGACCACTCAGGATCATTGAACCCAAAGAGATTGAGCGTCCCAAAATCCTCGAAAGATCACCCTTGCTGAGCTTGTGCTCGTCGACAAGGTGCTTGAGCAGGGAGAGGGGCTTTGGTTTGGATGAAACAGCCACTCCTTCGTAGCGTTGGATGACGAGAGTTAGGAGGTCGAGATAATCTCGTTGGTCCCGATTGGTCCGGTCGATGGATGCTTTGAGATGGCATTGAATTGACAGGAATGTTTGGTAATCGGCTTGCCTGCGAATGGGGCGGGGGGGGAAGGTTTTGCAAAGGGAGAGAAAATCTTCCGGGATTAAGCACTCGTTTTGATTTGTAGCGGTAGCATGCATCGGTAAGAATTTTGGGTTTTGTCAAATCTTAGTCAGTTGTCGTTGCTCTGCTAACGGTGTTTTGTCTCTGTTGAGCGATGAATTGCGCATATGCGGGAGAATTGATAACCTATGCCAGATAGAGAAAAATCCTGGCGGTTGTGCATAGGGAGTGCAGAAAACAGCCAATTGACTTGTTTTGACGGCGGATCGTGAAATGGAGAAGAAGTTCAATGAGGACCAGTATTTGGCATTTACATACGGATGGTCGTAGGGTGATTTCTAGGGGCGATGTTTCGAACTATTCTCTCTACCCTTTCGATAATACTCATTTTTTTCCCGACTCTGCTCAGCGGACAGGAGATGAGAGAGCATCCACCAAAGGGGAAATTCAGCGAGGCCCATCGATTTGTCTTTTTTGCCGTTTTGGAGGGGTGTTTTGATGACGGAGTGAGGCAGCAGGAGATTGATCTGATGATTCCCATCCGGCCTGATCGAGAGAATCGTCGGAGTATCGTTAAGAATATGGTGTATTCTTGTCCGCTGTGCTCAGCGGTCTTTGATGGCTTGCGTCTGTATTCGGATAGGCAGGGCTTTATCAGCGGGATGTCCAAGACGGAGTGGTATAATACCTTTGGGCAAGGTCTGGATAAAGAAACTAGAAAAACACTGGCAGAAGAAGGAGCCTCTTGTCGAAAGGCTATTCAGGGGCTTGTGAATAACTGGATAGAAAAACGGATTTCAAGATCGGGGATGATTCCAAAAGAGGTTAAGGCAATTCGAAAACAATTGGCGTTGATGCGTGACGAAGGAGAAAAGGCGCTTAAAGAGATGCAGGAGGGAAAAATGGGCGAGGAATTGCAGAAGAATTATGAAGGATGGAAAGAATGCCCGATCTGTCAGGGTGTTTCGCCAATGAACATTGATTAAAGATTTCAGAGAAATTCAAGATTATGCGCGCGTTGTTGATTGTTGTTTATGCCTTGCATCTATTTTGGACCGGATTGTGGGCGAGTATTGCCGCTCAGGCACTCAAGCTAAATGCCTTTTGGTTCTGCCTGTTACTTGGAACGGTCTGTTTGATCGGAGGGGTTATGTATCGCTTGGGAAAAACTTGGCTTGCGCGTCTCTTGGTAGGTCCGGCTGCTACTCTTGTGACAGGATTCTATGTTTACAGTTTTGTGAATGATCCTGGCGTGGATGCGACCTTCCGGGTGGGCCTGATTATTCTGAGCTCCATTGGAGTCCAGTTGGTTTTGTTTTTTCCTCCGGTTGGGGTGGAGAATGAAAATGTTTAGTGCCGAGTTGGTTGATGTATCTGGGACAGGGCACTTTACGGAAAAAAGAAACTTCAGGTCTGTTTGGCAATCCGACCTTTTTGGAGGCTGATGGTGCGATCCCCGACGACGTGGGCATCATCTTGATGATGCGAAACAAAGAGGGCGGATGTTTTGCTCTTGCGGAGGAGGTCGAATGTGAAATCCCGAAGACGATTCCTTAATGCATCATCCAGATTACTGAAGGGTTCATCAAGGAGAAGAATTTTGGGGCGGGGAGCTAGGGCGCGGGCAAGGGCGACGCGTTGGGCTTCGCCTCCAGAGAGTTCGGAGGGATAACGTTTTGCCAAGGTAGGAAGCTCGATGGTCTCGAGAAGCTCTGTGATACGATCCTTGCGAGAGGCACGTCGCCATTTGTGAAGGCCGTAGGCGATGTTCTTTTCGACGGTCATATGGGGAAAGAGGTCCCCAGTTTGTGAAACGAGTCCGATGTTGCGTTTCTCAGGAGGGAGAAAACGGCGTGGGCCAGTGAGATATTCATTATCGAGCTGAATGCTACCTGAGGTTGGTCGTTCGAGTCCGGCGATGAGTTTCAAGAGGGTGGACTTTCCGCATCCGCTGGGGCCAACGAGAGAGAGGATTTCAAAAGGATCGAGCGTCAGACTGAGGTCATCCAGAACAGGAAGTCCCCGGCGGGTGTAGCGGTGGGAAATATTATGGAGGGTGAGGTGATGGGACATTTTATTTTTTCCGGTTCAGGAATTCCACAATGATGAGTCCGATGGCGCAGAGTCCGATAAGAATGAGCGCTGGGGTGGCGGAGGCGAAGAGGTATCCTTGGTTGACGAGACTATATGTGCTCGTACCGAGGGTTTCAAAATCAAATGGTCTGAGAAGAAGAGTGAGAGGAAGTTCCTTGGAAATATCGACCGAGACGAGGATGGTAGCCCCGATGAGAGGGGCTCGGAGAAGGGGAAGGTGTATGGTCAGAAAAACCATCCAGGGCTTACGGCCAAGGATTCTAGCCGATTGCTCAAGCGGGGTAGGGATTGTTTGAAATCCCGCTGAAATTACCTGTCCGGAAACTGCGAGGTAACGTGAAGTGAGGGCGAAAAGGAGCCAAATGAGGGATCCTGAAACGAGCAGAGATTGGAGGGATTCGTTTTCGAAGGAGAATGTTCGACTGAATGATGCGACTCCGAGAACGCCTACAGCCATTACAGTGCTGGGGGCGGCGTATCCGGCTGAGCTGATCGCTTGGGCGAGAGTCTGGTCAAGTCGTCGTTTGGTGAAACGAGCAAAAGCCAGAAAGAAAAGAGAAGTGAGAATGCAGATCAGGGCGACGGAGAGAGTCAGTAGAGTAGTGCGGATGATTTCGCTTCGATAATCACTGAGAACGAAGTTCTGCTGATGCTCGCTCTGCCACTGCATGAGTGTGACAAGAGGGTAAGCGAAGCCCAGAGCAACCGGCAGGCCGCAGACAATCCAACAAAGGAGGGTGCCGGATGGGCCGGTGCGTCGAAGGCTGTCAATTGAAGAATGAGCTTCGCCGAATCGGGCTCTTCCCCGTTGAAGACGTTCGAGAATGAGAATGACAAGGACTCCGGCAAGAATTGTACCTGAGAGGAATCGTGCGGTTTCTAATTCATCGAGGCCAAACCAGGTTCGAAAAATGACGACGGTAACTGTGTTGAACCC
Source organism: Verrucomicrobiales bacterium (assembly GCA_002729295.1). Lineage (GTDB taxonomy): Bacteria > Verrucomicrobiota > Verrucomicrobiia > Verrucomicrobiales > Akkermansiaceae > SW10. The sequence goes on from PBTU01000080.1 coordinate 4,417, forward strand.
GAAATGTTTGGCGGCCCCGTAGTCGCTGAGGACTTCCATGCATACCAGAAAGAGTCCCGCTATGGCAGCGGGTCTGACCAAGGGAACGTGAATGGTGCGAAAACGACGCCAACGGCCCGCGCCCAGAAGTCGTGCGGCTTGCCCAAGCTGGCGGGATCGATGGGCAAAAACAGAACGAGTGGCGAGAAAGATGTAGGGGTAGAGGACGGAGGCCATTATGGCAATCAGCCAGGCATAGCGATGGTAGAGCTCGGCCCTGAGATAGGCATCTATTCCGTGATCGGTGCGGATTTCAACCAGCCAGGGAATGGCAGACTCCCTTGCTTCCGTGGTGATGTAGGCGGCAATGTAAGGAGGAACAGCAAGAGGGAGAATGAGAAGAACTGAGAATATTCTTCTTCCCCAAAATTGATAGTTACTGAGACACCAGGCTGCCGGGATGCTAAAAAGTAGGCTAACCAAAGCGACACCAATAAGAAGAATTGCGGTGGTCTTTAGGGCTGGAGTGAGGAGGTATTCTTTGACGTGTGGCCAGGATTCTCCGTGCGACCCCGTTGCCGCACCCCAAAGAATAAAAATGACGGGAGCGAGGAGGATTAATCCTAAGATTAGTACGAGGAGACGCCCGGCAAGCATGCCGGGCGCGCTCGTGAGTCCTGTGTGCGACCGCAGGGCTCGAAAATGTTTGAGAAAATGAATCAAGGCCAGCCGACAAGATCGAAGAGTTTCACCGCTTCCGTTTGGTGGTCGGCGAGTTCATGAAGGGATTGGTAGTCCGGCTTAAATTCGCCCCAGGCTTTTTGGAGAGGTTCCCGTTCGAGATCTTTGATCACGCCAAATTCAGATGTGAGTTTCTGGTATTTGGCCTGAACTTTGGGAGAGGTGAGAAAATCCAAAAGTGCGAGAGCTTCCTTTTTGTTTTTCGTTCCTTTGATGATGCCCGCTCCGCTGATGTTGACGTGGGTTCCTCTTCCGTCCTGATTTGGAAAGATCACACCTACTGATTCGCGGGCCTTGCGGTCTTTTTCGTCATCGGAATTTTCGAGAATCCCGAGATAGTAAGAGTTGGAGACCGCGAGGTCTCCTTGACCCAAGGCGACTGCCCGGACCTGATCACGGTCGCCTCCCTGAGGTGGGCGGGCTAAATTGTTTTTGACCCCCTGAGCCCAGGTCAGAGCCTTTCCTTTCCCTTCGGAAGCAATGATGGAGGCGAGGAGGGACTGATTGTAGTGGCTGGTGGATGAGCGAATGAGGAGTCGTCCCCGCCATTGGGGATTGGCCAAGCCGGCGTATGTCTTCGGGGCGTCGGCTGGCTTGACGCGATCCTTGGCGTAGACAATGACCCGGGCGCGCATGGTGATAGGCAGCCAGGCGTCGTCTTTGGGACCAAATCCCTTCGGGAGACGAGAGCTGAGATCCGGGGATTCAATTTTTTGCAGGAGACCGGCTATACTGGCGCGTTCAAGTGAGGCCGCGTCCACCGAGAGATAAAGATCAGCTTGGGGAGCATCTTTCTCTGCTTTCATCCGAGCGAGTAGTTCGTTGGCCCCTGCTTTTACGACTTTGACTTCGATGCCTGTTTTTTCTGTGAACTCCGCCAAAATAGTTTTATCAGCAGTGTAGTGACGTTCGCTGTAGAGACGAACTTCCGCTGCATTGAGAAGCGATATTAGGAGAGAGAAGATTAGAGTGGTCCGAGCTAAAATCATAGAGTGAGTATTGGGGTATCGATAAATCGTGACTAGCGATGTCTTGAGATGCTTTGATGGTAGATTGCGAAGTGGTTCTGTGGGAGGAAAGACTATTCGGCCGCTGAAAGTGTCGCAGCAGAATGCAGGCGCTTAATTGTTTCAAGGTATTCGCGGACGCGTTCCTCATTAGGTCGTTCCTTGAGGTAGTTGTCGAGTTCCTTGATTGTGTCGCCGTAGCGCTTGAGCGATACGAGAACCTGAACTTTTGCTAACCTAGCCGTGTGGGAGTGAGTCCCCTCTGTGTGAATGGCTTGATCGAGCAGCAAAAGAGCTTCGTGAGGTTTTTGAGCGATGAATTGTTGTTGCCCCAAGAGGTAGAGGGAGTGGGAATCGGTGGGATCGTTAGTGATTAACTCTTTGAGAATGGCGATCCCTTCAGGAATGTTTGGAGTTTTCTCGAGAACAATTTGGGCGCGGAGCCGTCGAAATCGTACAAGTTCAGGGGCTGAGAGGNCCTCTTTTTTGATCAAGCCATGAAGTTTCAAGGCTAGATCATCGTGATTTTGTNCGAGACAGTATTGAATCGCATTGAGTGCTTCCTCCGATCTCTTGAAATCCTCACNTTTCATCACTCGCTCTAGTGTTTTGGCGCCGATGAGCACGTTTTGATCGCCGATGAGAAGAGTTCCCAAAAGGAGTTCGTATTGGCTTTCGAGAGCATCCCTACGGCGAAGAAATTCCAGAAGAGCAATGGCCTTGTTTGTTTGATCGAGCTCGTAGTAGGTGAGCGCAAGTTGTAGCTGAAGTCCGAGTTTATCGGGGGATTTTTTGGCAAGGGCCTCGTAAAGAAGGAGAGCTTCCGCCGGGCGGTTGAGAGCTTGCAGGGCTTGGGCGAGTCCGGATTGCCATTCGGCATTTTCTGGTTGTGTGACTAGGGCCTGACGGAAGGAGCGCAGCGCTGGCTCGGCTTGTTTTTTCTCGAGGAAACAATGTCCAAGAAGTCCGTGCACCGAGCCGTCACTTCCTCCGAGGCGAACGACCTCGAGAAGATGCTCGTGCGCTTTTAATGGTTCTTCATTTCGATAGTAGGCATAGGCGATGTTTTGGTGCGCCCTGCGGAATGAAGGCAGATTGTCGATGGCCTTTTTGTAATAGACCAGGGCTTTGTCGAGAGCCCCAGTTTCGCTGTAAACATTGGCTAGATTATACTGAATCAAAGCTGATTCTTTGAGGAGCGAACTTGTGCTGAGCTTGCTTAGAGTTTTGGCTCGCTCGCCCTGAGCCATCAGGGTTTGCATCTCGAGTAAGAGACCTCGTTCGGCGCTGGAAGGGGCGGGTTCGATGTTCGCATTGATTCGATAGGAACCATTGAATTCTTTGAGAAACGGCTCACTTTTCCAGTAAGAAGTGGAGACCGGTAAGGGTTGCCCCAAGGAGGACAATGAAAGACAGAGAAAAGCTAGGATGAAGGGCCGGATCATGGTTTCTTGAGATTGTATGTTTTGTAAAAACGAGCTTTTACTTTCTGGCCGTTTTTTCGAGGAGACGTAAATCGGCTTCCAACTGCCACGCGTTTTGCGGAAGTGTTGAGTGAAGAATTTGTGGAGGAGACAACGCTGATGACCCGGACCCGTCCGCTTTCGTTAATTTCGAGAAGGAGTTTTATCCTGCCGGTTGTTCCCGTGGCATGGGAAGGCCACCGAAATCCTCCCATACGAATCGTCTGGGGAATGCCATCCAGTTCCCCCGATGAGTAGTAAGATTTTTTTGCGACAGGCTTTGGAATTGTTGGTTTTTCATAGGTGGGCTTTGTGGGAGCCGAAGGTTTCGGAACGATCGGAAGCGCAGCGGGAGCGCTGCTCGTGTTGAAGGATTGAATTGGTGTCCGGAGATCAATCCGAGTCAGGCTGAAAGCCATTTCAGGAGCGTCAAAATCGTCAACCATATCAGGAAACTCGATCTTTGGAGCGGGTGGAGGCGGGGTGTCTTCGGGCTCCTCAGGTTCACTGAGTTCGGGCGGCGGTGGTGAAGATTCCAGAGTGACGATTTCCACGGGGGAAATTTCGACAATCTCTTTTTCGTGTGAATTTAAGAGTCTCGAAAGTGCCAGCAGTGCCAGCAGGAGCGAGGTGGTCACAAGGCCAATGAAGAGTGAACGAACAATCATCTGAAGGGACTACTTTTGCGTGGCGATGGAGACGGAGCTGGCCCCTGCGAGGTTGGCAGCATTGACGACTTTGGTGATTCCCTCGGCGTTGGCATTGGCGTCGCAAATGAGGATGACGGGTATGGGGTCTCCTCCGTCCTGTACACCTTGAATGACGCTTTCGATATTCGCGAAGCCGATATTGCGACCCCCATAAAAAACCTGTCCTTGATCGGTTAATCCCAGCATCACCGAGCTACTCTCGAGGGATTGGGCGGTCGCGACTTTGGGCGGGCGGTTCACATCGACTCCAATCTCTTTGTTGAAGACAGTGGTGACGATAAAAAATATGACGAGGATGAATACAATGTCAATCAGGGGAGAAATGTCGATGGCTGTCTCGTCCTGATCAGATTCGGTGAGGCGTCTTCTGTGTTTCATGGGTCAGGGCAGAGAAAGGGTTGCCGACCGTTGGGCTGCGAACTGGTCGAGGATTCCGCGGACATGCTCGAATTGGCTTTTTAAGAGCGCGAAGAGAAGAGCGGCGGGAATCGCCATGAGAAGGCCGGCCTGGGTGGTGATGAGGGCCTGGGAAATTCCGGTGGAAATGTTGTCGATTGGCTTTGTAGTGCTGGCACTGGTCATGCCTGCAAAGGTGGTCAGCATGCCGGCGACTGTTCCGAGAAGACCGGAGAGAGGGGCGAGGGCGATGAGAACGGAAAGAACTGGGAGGCGGCGATGAACCCAGGCAAGTTTTTTGAGTTCGAAGAGATCAGCTTCGTCGGCAACAAGGTCTTTGGTTGGAGCTTGGTCAAGGGTTTGTCTAAAGTCATTGATTTGACGCTTTAGCGAAAGAAGGCCCCACCAGGAAGAAGCAAGGACTGTATAAAGGACGATGCAAAGCATGAGCATCAGCCAGAGAACAATTCCACCCTCATTGATGAGAGATTGTAGTTCGAAGAGAAAGGAGTTCATTCAGTGGGATGCTGGGAGTTGACTTGGTGCTTGCGTATGGCGTTCAAGAAGACGAGCCCCAGGCGTTCGGTGTTTTGTTCAATGCCCTTGGCTCGGCGGGAGAGAAGGGCGTGAGCCATGAAGGCGGGGATGGCGACGGTGAGGCCGAAGAGAGTAGTGATGAGTGCTTCGGAAATCCCGCCGGAAATGGACTGGGCTTCACCGGTTCCTTCAACGGCGATGACACTGAAAGTTTTTATGAGTCCAGAGACCGTGCCGAGAAGACCAAGGAGTGGAGCGGTGGCCGCAGTTACCGCGATAAAGGGAAGCCAGCGGCGCAAAGAGCCCTTCACTGGGATGAGACGTTCGTAGAGAACTTCTTCGCCCAGATCTGTATTTTCGCCAACCAGAGCGTTCATTGTTTCTGGAAGAACTTTAGCAATTGGATGGTGTAAGGCCCGGGCCCGCTGGTAGGAATCCTCCCTGTTACCCGAGAGAAAAAGGTCTGCCAATTGTTCGATTTTATCATCGTTAGGATCTTTGATTTTTCGAAGTTGGAGAAATTTCTTTGCGGCGCAAGAGAGGGCGGCAATGGCGAGGAAGATGATCGGGTAGACCCAGGCTCCGCCTTTTTTGATGAGGGAGAGAGGGTCGGATTTAATGTCGGCGAGGGCNCTGGCTTTTCCGGCCGTGATGTCGATGCGGACCTTGGTTTCTTTTCCGGAAAAAAGAGCTTTAACNGCCTCGGCATCTTCTTCGNCGAGAGTAGCGACTTTTTTGGAGCGGGAGAGATGGTAGCTTCCGGCCAGTGATTTGTCGTCGGATTGGAAATAATGAACCGGNCCAAACGAAAGGACCTTGCCGGAGACCAACTTTGAGTCTTCGTCGCTCGCTTGGGCGGGGCTGGTGGTGGCGCTGAGAGCATACTCAAGATGCTCGATACCTGCCTCGAGTACGGAGAGTCTGCTGAGGAGTGCTGCGTTGTCATCGGGGTTGGGCTTAAGCGCGCCGTCATAGCGGGGATCGTCGGGTTGTCCGGGAAGCCGGTTAGCGAACTGTTGGACGCCAAAAGATCGCAGGCTCTCGCCGAGAGTTTGAACTTCGGATTTGGAGGCATATTCTTTGTTGCGAAGTTTGGTAATGAAGGCCTCCTGGTCCGTAATACTCCGGCGGCTAAGCTCGGCCTGACGACGTGTCACAAGAAGCTCTTGCTGGCGGGCGGTGATTTTCTCAGAAAGCTCACGACGCTCGGTAGCCTGCAATTCCCTCTGGGCAGTGAGACGTTTCTGGGCGTCGTCGAGATCTGATTTTAGTTTGGCGGTCACTTTATCCTGCGCTCCCAGAGGGATAAAAAGCGCAAGAAAGAGTAGGGTGTGGAGAGTGGAGCGAGACATAGAATTACTTTTTGAGTGGCACGTTGAAGAACGTGGAAGGCATCTCTTTCGCCTGGATAGCGAACGCTTTTTTGAGTTCAGGAAGGAGTTCGCTGCGCTCATTGATGCGCCATTGTTTTTCACCTGGGAGCATTTCCCCGGCAAGGTCACCGGCCAAAAAGTATGCTCGACTCAGCCCGAAATACATCACCTTGGCTCGATAAGATGAATCTTTGAGGCTGATTTCTTGTTCATCAAAGGTGAAGCTACGATTGAAACGTGAAGCGTCCTGTAAAATTTTAAGCATGGCCCGAAGGGTGGCGCTGGAAGTCTTATTGGAGACTTTTGTTTCTCCGAGTGTTGCGATTTCGACATCGAGTTGGGCTTGCAGAGGAGCAGGAAAGCGAGCGGCTAGGGCAAAGATGCGCGGTTTGATCTTGGCCAGAAATTCAATGGTCCGGAGGCGACTTACTTCGGAGGCTGCGATGGATTTTTTCAGAGCTTCGGCTTCTTCATCGATCAATCCGGCATTTTGTCCCGTCTTTGAGAGCTCCTCCTTGAGAAGCTTGAGTTCCTTGTCATAAAGCTCGAGAAGTTGATTGATGTGCTCCTGTTCTCCTTTCCAATCGGTTGCTTCGTGCGCTAGAAGCCGTTCAGTCTGCAGCCAGTGGGTGACAAGATTTTTTGTAGTGACCACTTCTTTTTCCTGTCCTTGAAGAACATTGCCGACACAGAACGAGAGAGATAGAAGGGCTTTTGAGAATAATTTTGGGTGATAAAGAGAGACGAGCATTGAGCGAGAAAGTGAAAATTAAGAATGGAGGATGGTTGAAACGAGTAAGAGATAAATTCCCTGTCGAGCGGTTGTTTCGTTCCTCGTTACAGATAAATCCAGAGAAAAGCAGATTTTTCTCAGAAGTTCTTTGAAATCGAGAATGATTTTAGTCGCTAGCCTGGGGACTCATTGCCCAGTCGATTCGGCTGGAATCCTTGCAAGTAAAAGTTTTTCAAGCAAGTCATTGATTCTGGTCGCGACATCGTCGTCAGGTGGTTCGCCTTCGCCCCAAGTGCTGACGACCCCTGAAATGAGCGAGGCTTCTCAAAGAAATGAAATATCTTCGAGCATGGCGAGATCCCGCCAGTTGATGTTGAAGCCGGACTTCTTGAGTGCTTCTTTGACCTGAGCCGCGCCGCCTTCGGCGCTGCCGGTTTGCGTTGCCATGCGAAGTTTGATGTTCTCGATCATGACTTAATTGTGGCGTGATTTCAGTGCCCGGAGAGATTTTAGTTCGATGCCGTCGGGTTCTAGCAAGCCAAGGGCCGGGATTTTGTTTTGGTCCTGAAAGACGTTTACCATGCGGCCTTTCTGAATGCTAAGCACGACATTGTGGAATCCCCTGACTTGTAGGTCTAGAAATGATCTGCTTAGTCTGAGGGGCTGATTAGCCAGTCGGTTCGACTGGAATCCTTGCGAGTAAAAGTTTTTCACGCAAGTCATTGATCCAGGCCGCGACATCATCGTCATACCATACATCGCAGTCCACACGCTCTAGAAGGGGGCTGCCGCCGTGTCTTTGCAGTTCCTTCTCCAGCTCTATCCCACATCCGTTGAAGATATCGTATCCGCTGTCACCAAGCCCGAGAATGGCGATGGGAGTCCCAGGGAGATTTAAAGCCTCTGAATCCCGGAGCTTGTTAAAGAATTCAACTGCGTCGTCAGGTGGTTCGCCGTCGCCCCAGGTACTGACGACTCCTATGATGAGCGAGGCTTCTCGAAGAAATGAAATATCTTCGAGCATGGCGAGATCCTGCCAGTTGACGTTGAAGCCGGACTCCTCGAGTGCCTCTTTAACCTGAGTTGCGACGTCCTCGGCGCTGCCGGTTTGCGTTGCCATAAGAAGTTTAATATTCTCGATCATGACTTAATGGTGGCGTGATTTCAGTGCCCGAAGGGATTTTAGTTCGATGCCGTCGGGTTCAAGCAAGCTAAGGGCCGGGATTTTGTTTTGGTCCTGAAAGACGGCGACCATACGGCCTTTCTGCATACTAAGTTCGACATCATGGAATCCCCTGACTTGTAAGTTTAGAAATGATTTGTTGCCACCTGCTGTGAGCCAGCAGCAGGTGGAACCCGGCCTCGCAGGGGGAAGGCAATCCCAAACCGAGAGTGATTCCTTCGAGACAACTATCCCCAGTTGAGCCGACCGCTCAAAGGCTTCCTGAAAGATAGAGAGGAGAGATTTTTGGAAGCGTTTGGGTTTGGCGCGATGTTGACTCAAGCAGTCCATGGTGTTGGCCCGGCGCAGATGTAAAATGTCCCATGCGTCTCCCTCGGAGTGCACTAGATCGTAGATCATGGGCATGTCGTTTTGGGCGTTCTCAGGGTAGCGGTAGCATAATTTAAAGATTCCCTGACCCATGCTGTCAGCTACTTCGAGGCAGGGACACATTAGACCCTCGCGTTCTTCGTGATACCACCAGGCTTCGCTCCAGTGGTCCGTGCGAAGGGAAATCCCCCGTGTCCCCCCGGTTTGGAAGGCGAATTCATCATATTGAGATAGTGTAGGGAATTTTCGACATTGGCATAAAATGGTGTGATGCCCGCGGAAAACTGTCGCCGAGGAGTTGAGCTTGGGAAAGGTTTCGATGAGCTTGCTCCAATCAGGTGAGAGTCTGAAAACACGCCCTGCGTCTCGAGGGTTAAATTCTCTTGAAATGTCTTGAGTGAGGCGCTCTTCCATTGTTTTTGATGATCGTTTTTTGATGTTTTTGCGGATCCCACCCATGTTGAATCATGTGGGGTCGACCGAGAAGAATATGGTGCTTCTGACAGATCCGCGCTTTAGTTCCCTTGCGTAATCGTGGCGATGGATTGACATCTACCTAATGTCACGATGGTGACGGGGAGTTGTCGTTGAGGGAGCTTTCAAGATAAAATAGGAGAGGAGACCAAGATCTCATGAGTCATATCGGGGGCTTTTTGTCCGTGTGGCCTTTACGCTCAATTGGAGAAAGGCGGTATGTCAATATGGCGTTGAACAATAGCAATCCATCGCCAGTGTGAAGGGCAACCAGGGGAGTAAATTCCCTTGCATAATTCCTATGAAAATACTACCCGCATTGCTTTTTTTGACTTCGGCAGCTTTTGCCAAACCCTCCAGCTCTCTTTCCCGTGATCGGGCTGCAATCCTTGGAATGGCCGGCAAATTCGAAGTGAAATTCAATTTTGCCGAGACGGTGGCCTTGGCGCCAGATTACGAATTGAAAAAGCCATACACAGCCGAGGCTCATGAGTTGGTTAAGGTAGTCGAAGACACCGGGAAGTCGATTACCCTTCAGCACCTCTTGGTAGTGGATGCCGAATTTGGCCCGGCGGTGATCAAGCACTGGGGTCAGATTTGGAAGTATGAAGATCCTAAATCTCTCAACTACGAGGGTAATATGACCTGGATGCCGGTAACGCATCCCGAAGTTGAAACAAAAGGAACCTGGACTCAGTTTGTGACCCAAATCGATGATAGTCCTCGTTACAAGGCACAAGGTACTTGGAATCACGAAGGCGGAAGTTCGGTTTGGACGTCGAGAGTTTCAACCCGGCCCCTTCCAAGGCGAGATTATACCAAGCGGAAAGATTACGATTTGTTGGTTGTCGTCAATCACCACATCATTACCCCCGACGGGTGGGTGCATCAGCAAGACAATCGCAAGTTGGTCTCCCGAGAGGGAAAGAATCAGTTTCTTTGTGTCGAGGCGGGTTTAAATACTTATAAGAGAATCACTGATGAAACTTCAAAGGAAGGTTTCGAGATCGCTGAGAAGATTTGGGAACAGAGCAAGGGCTTCTGGAAAGTGGCCCGTCATGAGTGGTTGAAGATCGCGGATACCCAGACCGGGCCCATTCATTACGCCCCCAGGGTAGAGGGAAAAAGACTAATGTCTGAAATGAGGGATCTCGCAGAGGGTTATTCCAAGGGTGAGAAGGCCAACCTTGAAAAGGTGAGTGGCGTAATTTCGAAGTATCTTCGCTAGGGTAAGAAGTTTCCCTGTTGCTCTGTATGATACAGCTCTCTCGAATTTCCTTCCTTGGGATCTTATTCGCACCTGGTTTGCTGCCGGGCAATGAGGTGGTGGAGTTAGTCGATTCCGATGTGACCGCAAGGCTCGGAGAGAACGTAAAGGAGAAGGGGAGTTATACTAAGCTCGATTCTAGAGAGGTTCTAAAGAGGGGAGCTGTCACTCTTCCCGACCTTCTTCAGCGTGAACCTGGTGCATCTGTGCCTCTTGATCTGGCGGGAGTCGATACCTTGGTTCCGTATTTAGAGGGTGGAAGCAACTCGGTCAATATTCGAGGTGTTGAGGGAAACCGTCTCGAGATATTGGTGGATGGAATTCCTCAACCAGATGATTTTACAGCGAGGTCTTTTCAGGGATCAGGAGGACCGGGAAGGATCTATTTTGATCCAGCGGTTTTTTCGAGTATTGAGTTATTTAAGTCGGCTGCTCCCGGTAGTGGTGCTCTCGCGGGAACTTTGGCGGGGCAGACGGAAAGTCCGTGGACTCTCTTGGGACAAGATTTAAAAGGCGAGATTCTCAGATCCGGGACAACCTACGCATCAAGCGATAGGAGCTGGAATGAGAGACTTGCAACGGCATGGGGAAATGGTGATTTGGCAAGTAGTTTGGTATACAGCTATCGAAAAGGACACGAGCTTGAGAATCACAATGGCCCCTCTGCAAATCCCAGTGATTCAGAAAGCCATGCTTTTGTCTGGCGCGCAGTGTTTCGAAAAGGTGAATGGAAGATTGAGCCGACCATTGACTATTTTAGGGCAAGGTCTTTTACAGACCTCGATAGTATCGAAGTCGATTCTCTGATCGGAAGGACCCTCTATTCAGCCAATGACTCGGATCGTGAGCGGTTTCGTGCTGGCTTGGATCTTGAATACCTCCCTGTGACTGGGACGCCATTTGCAGATCGTTATACTGCAAAGTTTTATTTTCAGTCATCGTCCTCTGCAAATTTTAACGAACAGCTTTTAAGGACACCGACCGGCAGCATTCGAGATCGAATTAACGACATCAGTTATATGACCGAAAGAGGAGGTCTCAATCTTTCGGCATTCAAGGAAGTTGAAAATCATGTTCTTACTTATCGCTATCTTGGAGCCCGGAGCGATGTTTCGGGAGGATTGAAGCGCCAGGACAATGGAGCTCCTGTCACTAATTATCCAAACCTAGCCCCTTCGCTTGTCTGGGACCATTCCTTATCAATTACCGATGAGATTAAATTGTCTGAGGAGTGGACTGTGACGCCAGCGTTGAGTTTCAGCAGTTATTCGGTTCGGCCGGAGAATACAGATGATTTTCTCGCTCAAACTTCCGTACCGATTTTCGATGAGTTTGGTCGTCTTGTCGGACAAAGACAGGTCAGAGCCGTCGACTACAATAATACCTCACTCTCCCCAAGTCTCCATCTGGAATATCAACCATGCGAAGAATTATTCTATTTCGGGAGCTATACCTTCGGACATCGAAATCCAACCGCAGAGGAATTAGCTGGAGTTTTTGTTCACCCAAATAATGTTTCCATTTCTCTGCCCAACCCCGACTTGGAAGCGGAGGAGTCCCACTCGTTTGAGCTGGGGCTGACTCGTGTGCGGGAAAAAACTGCGACAACGGTCTCGGCCTATTACAACCGTTACGGAAACTTTCTGGAGGGCAATGTTCCTACCGGAGAAGTGATCGACGGTTTAGAGGTGTTGAGGACGGAGAATGCCCGCAATGCCGAAATTTATGGAATTGAATTGAAGTCGGAGTGGAGGCAAAATGCATATCGCATTGGAGGATCTTTTGCTTGGTCCGAGGGGAAGAGTGATGACGGCCCGTTGAATTCCGTCGAGCCATGGAAGGCGGTGGTGTATGCCGCATATGATGATCCTGGCGGGAAATGGGGTGCCGAATTGGCCGGTACTTATGGAGCCGAAAAAAACGAGTCTGATATCCTGGGCGATCGGGAGCCCTCGGACGCCTATTTTTTATTGGATTTGACAGGATACGTAAAACTTTCGGAAAACGCCCTTTTCCGGGCAGGTGTTAAAAATCTTCTTGATGAGGAATATGTTCTTTGGTCGCGTTCGAATCGAGGATCGGGCCATGGAGGTGGGACGACCAATAGCAGATTTACCCAGCCGGGAGTTAATGGGTTTTTGTCCCTAGAGCTGGAGTTTTAAAAGGTCAATTGGCCGTCAGACGACCGCAAGCTGTCGTTAGCGATAAAATTGTAAAAAGAGGATATTATTAGATATGAAATATCCGGTGTTGCTTCTCGTCTTTTCATCGATGTCATTGATAGCTCAGTTCTCGGCTCCTGTGTGGAGGGGTAGTGAGGGCTCCACTCATGCCGAGTGGGATGTTTTTACCGAGCCGAAATTTGAACCGAATTCTCCGGATATTTCCACTGACGATGCGACTATCGTTTGTAGCACCGGGAGTGCTTTTCTGACAGGGACTGGCAACATCTATAGTTTTCAGGCCCCTACCTTTTTTCAACTCGATGATTTGGTTGATGGGTCTGTCACCAACGTGTATCTGCAAATTGAGTCCCTGGGATCCAGTCTCGAAGTCGATACCGTGAGGCTTATCTACACACCAGTGGGAGGGGAGACGGTTTCGGTTCCTCCTCGTTTGGCTGCTGTCGCCTGTGCTGAACCATTAACAGGCGAATTTGGCGGAGTTGGAGTCATCTACAACATCCAATGGGATCTGAGGTCGGCCCCTATCACAGGTTCCTATTCGATTTTATTCAATGCTGCTTCATCTTCGATGAGTTTGGACAAAGTTTCTCTCGATACTTCTGCAGAGTATACTGAAATTCCGGAGCCGAAACCTCTTTCAGTTGAGATATTAAATGGTGAAGTCGTGGTGACTTGGGCTTGTCCCGGACAATTGCAAATGAGCACAACCTTGGAGGAGGATGGCTGGACCGACGTGTCAGAAGCTACAGGGAAAAGAACTATTATAATGTCGATCTCATCTGCCCCAACCTTCTTCCGTTTGAATGCTGAAGGATCGCCTGATCCAAGTTAGTTTCCTTAGCCGGTGATCAAAAGAGCATTTTCCTCAAATCGGTAGTCGATAAGATTCAGGTCGGCATAAACAACGTGATCCTGTCGGTGGTCCGAGATTCTGATAATGTTATCGTCATTATCAAAAAAGCTGGGATGCAGCTCTGATTCGAGATGAAACTCGTCTCGTTTAATGGAAATGCGGAGCGATGCACAGCTTGGAATAAGGTCCTTGGTGACCTCGAGATTACTTTCCTTTCTCGCGACAAGTGATTCTCCCGACCAGTCATCTAGCCACCGTTGGCAATGACTGTAGCAATGGTGGGAGCTAATGCGGTGTAGGGAGAGCTGTGAGCGAAGTTCGTCCGCCCCGTCGGAAATCCAAGGAAGTGAATCAATCATCAGGTGACTGACGATTTGATCTCTCCTGTTGAGAAAAGCGGCTCGCAGACAGTTGGTTGATGGGCATTGAAAGAGAATTACTCGAAGTGAATTAATCAGGGCGCTTTCGAATTGAATGAAATCCTTTTGTCCTTCGCCCTCGTCCAAGAGATTTGTTTGCTGAATCAAGGTGAGTCCCGACTGACGAATGAGGAGACGCCCGGGGCAAAGTTCCTTCAGGAGTCGGAGAGTCTTGGAGGATTCCGTTTCCACACCAAAGCACGGTGATAGAGAAGCCTTGCAAGGGTCGGAACAATGGCGGCGACATTCCCAACTCATAATTTTTTTGTTGGGAGGGTGAACTTTTGAGAAATTCTCATTTTTATCCAAGTGAGAGTAGCAGGATGGGGGTGGAGGGCTTCTTTTGAATTGTGAATTTTTGTCGTTCGGTTGTCCTATTTAATTCGTTAATTTTTTAAATTTGATGACAATTTAACGCTACATAATGGCAATAGCCCGATAGGCGGAAAGGGGTGGAAGTGGGTATCTTAACCACGCATGAAGAAATCTATTATACTTCTATCGCTCTCAACGGCGTCTGCAATAGCAGCCACTGTTTGGAGTCCCGCTCCTAACGCTGTCGCTTCGGCATCTTGGGATACGTTTACGTTCTCAAGTTTCACGCCTGCCACTGGGTCTCAAGGAGCTCCTCAAGCAACAACTGGCGGCATCGTTGATACCGGATCCAGTGTCTTAAATACGAGTGTTTTTGGTAATTTGAATCCTCCAGCAGGTCTTATCGCTGGGGGTGACCGCTATTACCTCCACAGTGGTGGGGCGACTTGGCAGCCGGATCTTAGTCTCACCGCCCCGGTGTCTTTTGTCAGAGTGAGCTACTCTTTAGGTGGGGCTGGTTCGGCTTATGCGATACCTCCCGTCATTCCCGGGGCTACTCCGATTGGATCGAGCTCTTACCCTGCGCCAGACGATGGAGGTCAGAATATCTTCTATCACGATTTCGAGTTGTCTGGTCCAAGCAGCTCCATTTCAGTCAATGACTTTGGTGACTCTCCTCCAGGATTCAGCTTTCGTTCTTTCGATGCTTTGTTGATTGAAGGGTTTAATAGCACACCGGTTCAGGTTCCCGAACCGTCGTCCGCTCTTCTTGGACTTCTCGGAGTCGCGATGGTTTTCCGTCGTAAACGAGCTTAATCACAGTTTCGCCCGGGGTCCCCAAAATCCGGGTATGGAAAGAGCGCCTGAAAGGGCGCTCTTTCTTCGTTTGTCAGTAAAGAGAACTGTGAGGAAGTGTGTTGTGGCTATTTTCTTTGTCCTGATTCGACGGGTGTCTCGGATTGATTTTCAGAAAGGGGAACGACCAATGAGCTAAGATTTAGACCTTGCCCATCTTCAGCTTTTCCAAGTTAAAGATGACTAAGAGGTCTTCGTCCAGCTTGTTGAACGTTACGCGTGACTCGCGTTTGGTGCTGCTCGCCGTCGAATGAATTCTGAAGAACTTGCAGGAGATGTCGCCACTAGATCGACTATGAAGGGGGAAAATCGTGAAGGCCCAAACACGAGGAGCCCCAAGAAGGGAGACCGAGAAAGTGGATGCTGAGGGAATGGAACATCATGTCAGCGAAGAAACGCTGCAAGTGTTTGAAAGGTTTATCATTGGCCGCTGATCTTTTCAAGAGAGCGGTGATCATCGCACTTTTCTTTTTGATTTCGGAAGTCGCGCCCGAAACTTACCTCCTGAGACCGTTGTGGGACGAAAGTTTAGGCCTTAATGTTGCAAATAACTCCTTCCCAGAAGCTTTTGCCACTCGTGGCTGGCTAAAGAGGTTGGCAAGGAAAGGACTCCTGTAATTATTCCGTGCGAATTGAGTAGCGCTAGAGATTCATGTGACTCTCCGTCTATCATTTGAGAGAAGAGCCGCATGGTATGCAAATGTCGTATGTTAACCGAAAATATTCGATCGGTTCCTTTTGCAACGAGAAATTCTTGGTCTCGATAGATGTCGGTGGGACGAAGCTGGGTGGTAAACCTGCCGCCCGGGCTGTCACAGGAAACAATGAGCGATAGGCTTCTTTGGGCCGCGTCTGCGAGAATTGCTGTGAGGGGATGATGTGCCATTTGCTGAATTCGAATATTTGCGTAATTCACGCAGCAAGGGCAAAGGTTTGGTTCAACAACTGACTCTATTTTTTCGTCTCGGCCCGTAGCTCCTCTCTCCAACTCAAAACTCTTAATTAAAAATTCCAGCTGTTTTTGAGCCTTCTCTTCGTCTGGAGTGAGGGTGAGTCCGAAATTTCTCTGATGAGAGAGGAAGTATAATCTGTTTGGATTTTGAAGGGCGAAGATTTCGTTGAAGTGTCTTCGCCTGAGAGCCAGGCCTTCATCGGGAACGATAAGATCATCTCCTGAGAATTGAGCTGAAGACAAACAAATTTCCGATTCGAAAGAGCAAGTCGGCAACTCAAGTGAAAGATGACACTTCGAGAGGACATCAATATTTGTCCAGAGGCTCGCTTGAGAGGTATCAAGTTGATTCATGATTGAAGAGTCTCAGGATTGCCGGCTTCTTCTTCCGAGCGTCAGGGCGAGGCCGACCACGGCCAGCATCCCGGTTGTTGGCTCAGGAACTGGATTGATAGTGAGGAATGTCGAACCAGAAGCCTCAGTGTTGTTTAGAAAACCATGAAGAAAGTCAGTGCCGCTGGTGTCGTTTTTCCCGGTGAGGGCAATGGAGAGTTCATTATTGGTTCCGGAAATCCAGTCATTCACGATGGAGGTGACATCAAATTCGATTTGCCCGAATCCTTCGACAGCAACGGAAGATTCTGGTGACGCGGCCTGGATGTTGAGATTGAAAAAGGTGAGCCAGTCGATCTCTCCTCCGGGGTTGGTGTCATCGGTGATTGAGGTGATTGGGTTCGTATCAACGGCATGGGCTGAGATAGTGAAAGGGTTGCCGCCCGATGCGTTGGCGCTAAATCCACCATCGACCGATGTCATGGTGAGGATCGCTCTGTCGATTGGATTAGCGTAGGAGGAGAGGTCGGCGGATTGGAACGAGAGATAAATTGTTTCTGCTCCGGTAAGTCCGAATGCGTCATTATTGCTCACACGAAAGACGTCGCGTCCTTCACCGGCATAGCCGCGAACTGAATTTGGTGGAAAAAAGAAGGACGAGGTCATGATGTCTTCATCCGGATTGAAAACCATGGCTGCAGGAAGAGGTGAGGAAATTGCGATCCCAATGACAACAAGGGCTAGTGATAATTGATTCATCTGGGATAATTGTTCACCAGTGAATGCAAATCCGCTCGCGATGGATTGACAATGTCTCGCTGTGACTTGCTATGAAAATGAAGTTGTAATTCAGACGCGTAATTAGAGAGATCCTTCGTCCGGTGAGCGTCCCAGAGAATTACTTTGTGTCACTTTTGTGATAAAAATCCCTCATGCTAAACCTGATTCATTGTTCGGGAAACGGGGTTCGCTCTGAACGATCTATCCGGTTTCGAGTTTCACCTGCCTCCGAGTATATGGTAAAGCAAGTGTGTAATGAAAACGCTCCAAGCCCTTCTTGCGCTCTTTGCCTGTGCTTTCCTGCCTCTCCATGCTGCCAGTCTGGATGACCTGACTTACACGACGAATAACGGAGAAGTCATCATAACCGATTGTGATCAAGGCGCCACCGGCGAGCTAATCATTCCGGCCACGATAGAAGGCAATCCTGTCACCAGCATCGGGAATCAGGCCTTCAAAGAATGCCGCAGCCTGAAGAGCATCACGATTCCTGAAGGCGTTACCAATATCGGGCCTCAGGCCTTCGCTTTCTGCACCAGAGTGACCAGCATCACGATTCCTAAGAGCGTCACCAGCATCGTGGAAAGCGCCTTCTCTTTCTGCACCGGCCTAACGAGCATCACGATTCCTGATGGCGTCCCCAGCATCGGACGTTGGGCCTTCGCACACTGCACCAGCCTGAGGAGCATCACCATTCCTGACAGCGTCACCAGCATCGGACGGCATGCCTTCTCTCGGTGCTCTGACCTAACGAGCATCACGATTCCTGATAGGGTTGCCAACATCGGGCCAGCGGCTTTCGCTAAATGCACCAAGCTTACAAAGATCACGTTTCAAGGCCCCGCCCCCACGGTGGACGCTGAAACCTTTCAAGGTGTCGCGGACGACACGGTTGCTCTTGTAACACCAAAGGCTCTTAACTCCTTTGGTCAGGTGGGTGAAAAATGGAATGGCCTCACCTTAAAAATTGGTAGTGCAAGCATCGCCACAGATCCTAAAGAAATTGCGGCTGGTCACTCAGACGAAAAGGAACTCATTCTTTTATCAAGTCACCTAAATACCGTTGAAGCCGACTTCCCTGTTCTGCTCAAAAAGCGCGAAGCTTGGAAAAATTCGCGCATCAACGCTCAACTCAGAATAGACACCGCCTATCTTACTAGCCTAAAAAATCTTAAGACTAGCAAGGTTCAAAACGGCGAGATTGCTGCTGCCCGTGCGATCGATCAAGCCATGAAGGGAGGAACAAGAACTAATGACGAACCTGCTGTTTTGACGAAGTCACGACAAGTGAGATACGACGCCCTTTTAGCGGCGATGAAGCCGATCGATCAGCAGTATTGGAAAGAACTAAAAAAGCTAAAAGAGGACGTGCAAAACCTAGGCGATCTTGAACGAATCGAGATCGTTCTTTCGGAGATCACAAGGGTGCTTACTCCTTATAAATAGGAAGGTGAAAGTCGCCGCCTAGTGCCTTGGATTCTCTCAAGAACACCATCTACCGCAAAGCGGACGCTCATGGTCTCTGGCAAGGAATCAGGATGCGGTGAGACGAGCTTGGTTATTTGCTGATCCCGAACGATGTTCGGCGGGAACGCGCCAGAGAGAAGACACTGAAACATATGAAGGCTTTCGGGTTTTAGGTTGACAGCCTGAAGGG
>PBTU01000081.1 GCA_002729295.1 Verrucomicrobiales bacterium
TGGGGACATTGGACGGATACTCGTTCACCTTCAATCCAACCGACCAGGAAATGTTTTTTACCGTGATCACCGATGAGGGAGGACCCAACTTAGTGGACGAAGAAGTCCCGCTCGATCCTGGAACGCCGGTGAGACTTGTTTTTCAGGGGACTGGCGACGTCTTCACTTGCAAAATTTTCGATCTCTCTGATCTCACCACACCAGTGGCGACAATGGAAACAACCGACAGCACTTGGACGACAGGAGCCAGTGGGATTTTCGTGGTCACCGACCAAAACGATCCTGCCAATTCAACCGACTGCACCTTCGACAACTATTTTGCTGCTGCAGAAGAGCCAGAGCCATCAACTGAGATCGACATCATCGGCTTCGAAATCGACGGCGATGAATTAGTCATAGAATTCACCAGCCTCGCCGGCGAAAGCTATGGAATCTGGAACAGCTCGGGATTGGAAAATTGGCAGGAAGTTGAAGACTCAATTGCAGGTGATCTTGGGACTACGACTGTCGTCAGAATCACCAATCCTGAACCAGCCGCGAAGAAACAATTCTTCGAAGTAAGGAAGGAGCAGTAGGTGAAATATGACCTCCACTCCTTTCAATGAAAAGGAGCCCGGATGCTCTTTCGCAAACTCCAAAACCCTATCGCCGCTTCCCCCGGCAGCAATGGACCTCTGATCTACCCACGAAAAAGCCCGCACTCAAAGAGCGCGGGCTTTGAAAAACTATTCGCAATTTCTAATAGCGGTAGAGCTCAGGCTTGTAGGGGCCGTCGACGGGGACATCGATGTAATCGGCCTGTTCCTTGGTCAGCTTGGTCAGCTTGGCGCCGATCTTATCAAGGTGAAGTCTTGCCACCTCTTCATCGAGTTCCTTGGAGAGAACTTCCACGCCAACTTCTCGGCTGTCCTTGGTTTCCCAAAGAGCAATCTGAGCGAGGGTCTGATTGGTGAAGCTATTCGACATCACGAAGCTTGGGTGACCCGTGGCACATCCAAGATTCACAAGACGACCTTCGGCAAGCATGTAGATGCTGTTACCATCGGCAAAGGTATAACGATCAACTTGTGGCTTGATGTTGAGCTTCTGGATTCCGTCGAGTGCTTCGAGCTCGGCAATCTGAATCTCATTATCGAAGTGACCGATATTACAAACGATAGCCTGGTCTTTCATCTTCTCCATGTGCTCGGCCCGGATGATGTTGAAGTTACCAGTGGTGGTGACGTAGATGTCTCCCCACCCAAGAGTATCTTCAACGGTAAGAACACGGAATCCTTCCATGGCCGCTTGAAGCCCGCAGATTGGATCAACTTCAGTCACGACGACTTGTGCACCCTGAGCACGGAGGGCTTGGGCACAGCCTTTACCAACATCACCGTATCCGCAAACCACACCCACCTTGCCGGAGATCATCACATCGGTGGCACGCTTGATGCCGTCGATGAGCGACTCACGGCAACCGTACAGGTTATCGAATTTTGACTTGGTGACAGAGTCATTCACGTTGATCGCAGGAATGAGAAGCTTGCCGTCACGCTGCATCTGGTAGAGGCGGTGGACACCTGTGGTGGTCTCCTCGGAAACACCTTTAAGCTCGGGAATCCAAGCGTGGAAAATTCCGGGCTGCTTGGCGTGGATATCTTTGAGGAGGGCCTTGATGACAGCCTCCTCGGTCGAACCAGCGGGCTCGTTGACCCAATCGGATCCGTTTTCAAGTTCGTATCCTTTGTGAAGGAGAAGAGTGGCATCACCTCCATCGTCAACAATCAACTGAGGTCCTAGTGGTAGGTCGCCATCTGGATTCGGAAATTGCAGAGCCTGCCAGGTGCACCACCAATATTCTTCGAGGGTCTCCCCTTTCCAGGCGAAAACAGGCGTGCCGGACTCAACGATCGCTGCCGCAGCATGATCCTGGGTCGAGAAAATATTGCAAGAACACCAGCGGACATCGCCTCCAAGATCCTTGAGCGTTTCAATGAGAACCCCAGTCTGAATTGTCATGTGAAGCGAACCCATAATGCGCACGCCATCGAGAGGCTTCGCGGGACCATACTTCTCACGGGTAGCCACGAGGCCGGGCATCTCGTGTTCGGCAACGTCGAGCTCCTTACGACCGAAATCGGCTTCGCCGATGTCTTTAATTTTGTAATCTGACATGATTTTTTTTGGTGATTATTTGTAAGCTTTTTTGAGTGCAACCACCTTGTTGATTTGCTCCCAGGGAAGGTCGGCATCTTCTTTTCCAAAGTGACCGTAGTTGGTTGAAGAAGAATAGATCGGGCGAAGAAGTTTGAGCTGCCTGACAATATCGGCAGGTTTGAAGGAGAAGACTTTCTCCACTGCTGCGAGGATCTTCTCGTCATCACCAGTATCAAAAGTGTCGATATTGATACTCAATGGCTTCGGATGGCCAATGGCGTAGGCGAACTGGATTTCGCAGATTGGCGCGAGACCTGCCGCTACGATATTCTTCGCAACCCAACGTCCCATGTAGGCAGCTGAGCGGTCTACTTTTGATGGATCTTTCCCTGAGAAAGCTCCACCGCCATGGCGTCCCCATCCACCGTAGGTGTCCACGATGATCTTGCGACCGGTCAGACCGGAATCTCCCTGTGGTCCACCGATAACGAATTGTCCGGTCGGGTTGATGAGGTATTCGGTGTCCTTGGTAAGCATCTTCTTTGGAAGAACTTTTTTGATCACCTTCTCGATGCAGAATTTCTCAATCGTGGCGTGATCCACATCAGCAGCGTGCTGGGTTGAGATCACAACGTTCACGATGCGAGTGGGCTTTCCATTGACGTATTCAACAGCGACCTGGCTCTTGGCATCAGGTCGAAGCCACTTGGCCTGTCGACCCGCTTTGCGGATCTTGGTCAATTCACGACCAAGGCGGTGCGCAAACATGATCGGTGAAGGCATAAGCTCGGAAGTTTCATCGCAGGCATATCCAAACATGATCCCCTGATCTCCGGCACCCTGTTCCTCGGTCTTCTTGCCTTTTGCCTTCTTGGCATCGACACCTTGGGCGATGTCAGGGGACTGAACGGTAAGAAAATTATTAATGAACACACTGTCCGCGTGGAAAATGTCATCTTCGTTGGTGTAACCGATCCCCCGGATCGCTTCACGAATTACACCTTCGACATTAATCACCGAACTGATGGGCTTTTGACCGATCTTCGGAATGGTGATCTCTCCCCCGACGACGACTTGATTAGACTTCACGAAGGTTTCACAAGCAACACGGCTGTTCTTGTCAACAGTGAGACATGCGTCAAGGATGGCGTCTGAAATGGTATCACAGACTTTGTCAGGATGGCCTTCGCCAACAGACTCTGATGAAAAAATGAAGGATTTGCTCATGGCTGAAGTTTATTATATCGTTAAATCGCGATGCGTTGATGCGTCGTGTAATCCCCACACACCATGGCGTCAATTCTGAATTCACTCAAACTCATCGCGGATCCGACCCGCTTACGTATCCTCATGCTCCTGAGCGAGGAGTCCTTGTCGGTTGCCGAGCTCCAGCAAATTCTTGGGATGGGCCAGTCCCGCATCTCCTCCCAGCTCTCCCAACTAAAAAAGGAGGGGCTCGTCAGCGACCAACGATCTGGAAAAAACAATATCTACACCTCGGGAATCCCCGCAGAACTGGAAAAGATCGTCCACAATGCAGCCGACGAACTCCCTGAAAGAACCAAAGACTGCCAATCACTGAGCCATATTTTGCGCAAGCGGAAAGACCACGTGCGGGCCTACTTTGACAACTTGGCGGGAAAATTCGGACGTGAATACGTTCCTGGCCGATCCTGGAAAGGCCTGGCCGAAGCAATGCTGAAGATTCTCAATTACGATGTCGTGGCAGATCTCGGTGCGGGGGAAGGAACGCTTTCCCAACTTCTCGCCCAACGAGCCAAGAAAGTCATCGCCGTGGACAGTTCTGAAAAAATGGTTGAATTCGGCCAAAAAATCGCGGCCGAAAACAAGCTCCTCAATCTGGAATACCGCCTCGGTGATATCGAAGCCCCCCCTATTAAGAATCAAGAAGTCGATCTCGCAATCTTTTCCCAAGCTCTCCACCATGCCGAAAATCCCCAACGCGCCCTCAAGGCAGCATCCCGGATTCTCAAACCAAAAGGTCGTCTCATCATCTTAGATCTCTCCCAGCATACTTTTGAAAAAGCACGAGAGCTCTACCATGATACTTGGTTGGGATTCTCAGAAGTCGAGCTGGCAAAGATGATTTCCGAGGCTGGATTTAAGGACGTTGAAACAGCCATCGTCGACCGCGAGGAAATTTCTCCGAATTTCCAGACGCTCCTGGCAAGTGCTCAAAAATAGTCATGATAAAAGCTCTCTCAGTCGGCTTGTTATCAGGACTACTATTTTTGACCTCCTGTGCGAAACCAACTCCAGTCCCCCGAGCCATCCAAATTCCCGAACCTTCAGAACCAGTGGTTCCCGCTGCCCCAGAACCAGCAAAGCAAAAGGTTGAAAGCATTCCTTTCCATTCCCTTCAGGCGCGCACCATCGAACGCCGGGGAATTGAACTCACTCTCGTCAGTTTTGATCGACGAAATTATCATCTCGTTGTCGCAGATCAGTCAAGTGGACCTGGCTCAAAATATGACGACGCCGAGGACGCTGGAAACGGCCATCTTGCCTCTATTAATGGAGGATTTTTCACTCCTGCCGGAAGCCCGTTGGGATTGGTAGTCACTGATGGCAATCCCCGAGGTAGGGTGAATCGGGCTTCATTTCTAGGGACGGGATTTTTCCTCGGCCCCAAGGCCAAGCTCCTGAGCCGGACGGATTATCTGGCTTCTCCACCATCCCACCAAGAGGTCTTACAGTCAGGCCCCCGCCTGGTCTGGTCGGGCGAAACCCCCACCGGACTCTCCAACAGAGATGAGCGGCCGCGCTCTTTTTTACTCTGGGATGGCAAGGAACACTTTGCATTGGGATACGCCGATTCCACCTCACTGAGAGGACTCTCAAGCTTACTCCAAAGCCAACCGATATTTGGATTCAAGGTTGCCTATGCGCTGAATCTTGACGGAGGAAGATCCTGTGATTTTTGGGTTTCTTCTTCCGTGAATGGGGGCGGCGTCACTCGCAGTTCTTTCCTCAAAAAAGACGCTAGAAATTACCTCGTCCTAAAACGAATTCCTTAAGAGATAAAACATTTCCCGATTTTTTGTCAGTAATTCGTTCAATAACGAGGCCGTTGCTCCCAAATCACAATGAAATCGAGCGGTTCAAACCGATTCATTAATCGCCTCAATCATTCTCAATGCGTCTAAATTCTCTCTCACCGCATGAACACGGTGAATCATCGCGCCCTGCATTCGGCACGCCGCAGTTAATGCAGCAGTGGAAGCGTCCCGATCCTTAAGTTCCTTAGAGTTCAAAAGATCCCCAATGAACGATTTTCGGGACAAACCCATTAAGACGGGGCGCTCTTTCACACGCAGTTCCTCCACACGACTTAAGAGGGTCAAATTATGCTCCAAGGTTTTTCCAAACCCAATACCGGGATCAAAAACGATTCGAGCGGCCGCAATACCGGCTCCAGTCAAAGTCTCATATCGCTCGTGAAAAAAATCCCGTATCTCCGACACCACGTCTCCATAGCGGGCTTGGCTCTGCATCGTCTCGGGCGTTCCCTTCATGTGCATCACCACTACCCCACAATCATTTCCGGCGCAAAACTCCAGCATCTTTGGATGAGTGAGACCGGTGACATCATTAACAATACTGGCTCCTGCTTCCACCGCTCGAGCGGCTACTTCGGGCTTACTGGTATCCACCGAAATGGCTACCGGAGACTGTCGTGCCAGGGCTCTAATGACTGGCACAACTCTGGAAAGCTCCTCTTCGACCGAGACAGGCTTCGCACCCGGCCTAGTCGACTCACCACCGATATCGAGAATGTCAGCGCCCTCATCAACCATGGACAATCCTTCCATGATCGTTTGTTCTTGCGACGAAAAGCGACCTCCATCAGAGAAAGAATCCGGAGTGACGTTGACGATCGCCATCAACAAAGATCTCGACGACAATTTCCACTGATGCTGCCCTGCGATCCAGATTGATTCAGAATAACTTCCAAGATTGCACTCCCTCATAGAATTTCACACAGTCTCTTTAACACCTATTAAATCACAATGAAAAATCTTCTCATTTGCCAGCTCATCGCCGTCCTTGCGATCAGCTCTCCCCTGCTCGGACAATCAAACAGCGATCAGGATCTTTGGGAATCCAAAGGTCCCCACGTTCGCATTAAAAGAAGCGATCAAGACGGCTCCTATGTCGTCTTCGAGCGCACTCCCGACGACCAAAAGCTCATTAAGACCACGCGTGACGTCAATGATGTCATCAAGATGCGTGCGCTCTACTACCGAAACAAAAAGGGCTTCCTCACCCTAGGGCGCATCTTCGACGGGCAGGGCAACCAGCTCTATCGGGTCCGATACGGATACGACAAGACAACCGGACTGCTCGTGGCAGAGGACATGTTCGACGAACGCGTAAAATTTCACTTCCCAGACAAAGTCGACCCCAAAGGGAACCTCGTAGAAATGCCAGTACGGCGGATCTATTACTTCTACGATACCGATGGCAACCAGAGTAAAGCCATTGCCCTCGTTCCGAACAAAGGAGCAAAAGCCGAGGACGTTTTTAAGGATAAAAAGAAAAAGTCAGAGCTGGATCATTTTCAGGAGGACAAGGGCTTTCAGATGAAGGATTCGACCCGGCCCGACCTCAACAATCCTTTTGAGGAGGAGAGGAAAAAGAAGCTTCAAAACGGAGAATGAGTCCTGAACGTATTTTTCAATCTCTGTCCGCAGCAGGACTCATTGCCGGAGCCTGGCTCTACGGTGATTACTGGAAAAAAATAGGAGCCTCGCAATCAAGTGACGAAAGTATCACCGCGCTAAGAGCCCAAAACTCAGAGCTCACCCTTGAGAATGATGAACTGAAAGGCGGGCTGGCCCAAGTTCGCTCGATGCTTGCCCAGGGGCCTTTTCCAGTTCCCGAAGATCTCATCGCTTACGTCGAAAAAGACCTAGGAATGGTTTTCCTGAAGGCTCCGAATGTAAAGCGTGACTCTCCTGCAACTCTAAGAAATATTGCTGAGAAAAACCTCAAATTCACTCGTGGAGAAAACGGATTGATGTTGGAAAACATCGCCTGGGAACTTCTTGGATTCATTCCATCCGATCAAAATTTATTAGGCCAATGGATTGCGATTGAGACCGAAGATACCCGAGGGATTTTCGATCTCACAAGTGGTAAAATTCTCCTCTCCGAATCTTTCGACCCACAAAGTATTCCCGACTCAGCCATTCTGGCACGACTGCTTGCGATGCAGCTGGCCTACCAAAACCATCCCCAAAAAGAGTGGCCAACCCGCGACTCCTGGCAGGCCTGGCAGGCCACCTTTCTGGGTGCTGCCGAAGCAACCCGACAACGCTATCAACGAAGTCGCTCCGTGACCGAAGGAGGCGTCACCTGGAAGGATCCCGAACAAGCGCGGGACGACCTTCTCAATCAACTTTCCGCGGCGCTTCAGGGCTTTGCTAATTTCCCCTTCCTCGACGGACAGGACCACGCCTCGTATCACTACATTGACTCTCGCGAAGCCTATCGTGAAATGTTTCGGGAACCGGCAGAGACAACAGCAGAAATTATCCATCCTGAACGCCCTCAGCTTGAGTATGCCAAGATATCCTTCAAAGAAAAGTCTGGCCTTGTCTTGGGAGAAGACAGCATCGGCGAACTCGGATTACGGATTTGGCTGGAAGCATTTCTCGGCACACAACCCGCGAGTGATCTGGCCAAAAGCTGGCGGGGTGATCGATACCAACTGATTGAAGAAAATGAAAAACCAATTCTGATTTGGCACTTGGAAATGGCCACCGCCAAATCCGCCGAGACTTTGGTTGCAGAAGTGCGCCGACTAATTTTCCCCTCGATAAAAGAGACCCAGCCAAAGCGGAAGATCGAGATCACCTCCCAGGGCTCCCGCGTAACTTTCGCCAATTCTCCACTCAACGAGTGACAAGTAAAAGAGTCATCTTCCACGGTCGAGTTCAAGGTGTTGGATTCCGCTACGCCACAAAGCAACTCGCTCTTGGGTTCGATGTTGTCGGCACGGTGAAAAACCTCCCCGACCGCACCGTCCAACTTGAGGTGATGGGTGACCAAGAGGAGGTTGATGAATTCATTACCGAGATCATCGAGGAATCTGATCTTGCCGGATTCATCAAAGGACACACGGTCTGGGACATTGATCCCATGGATAACTGGCGGGGCTTTACTATCTCCCACTGAGATCACTCCATAAAAAAGCCCAGTGTAAAACCACCAGACCTGATCATTCAGTTGAATTGACAGCCGTCTACTCGTCCTCGATCATTCCCTTGATCAATTTCTGATCCTCTTCCGAAAGCTTTGAAATTGGGTAAGGGACAATCTTTCCATTCTTCTGCAAACGGAAGACGACCTTGTCGACATCAATCTTGGTAACCGCGGCCACCATCTTGACACCCTCGGAATTTGTCCAAGTCCGCTGTTCAATGACATCGCCTAAGGCAACCAGCCCACCGAGATTTTCTTTGACGACCTTCACATCCCTGAGAGCCTCTCTAACAACGTCCTTGAATTCCTCGCTCGCAGGATGACCTTTGAAGATCAGTTTCCCATCAGCCCCAAAGGCCACGGCATGGGGAATCCCGGCAATGGAGACCGGACCTTGCGCTCCTTTGGTCACCGTAAACCCAACATTGTTCTCTTCGATGATTTTCCCGATGGCTTGTTTACTACTGCCTTGAATTTCGGCGGCGATAATCTTAAGTCCCTTATTACTATATTTTTTATCCATCTCAACTAGATGGGGCATGTGGCGTAAGCAGGGCCCTCATCCGATACCCCAATATTCGATGACTACCACTTGGCCTTTCAGCTTTTGGAGCTTGGCCTCCTCACCAAATAGCGTCTCACCAACGCTCCATTCAGTGAGGTCATGATCCGGCAGGTCATCAGCCTGAGCAAAAATGCACGACAGACCTAATGCGATGATGACCCGCAGAAGATTCAAATTCATAGACCTTCTTTACCGATGCACGACACTATTCCTATCACTCGGTCTTCGAGATTCTCTTTAAGGAGATCATTTTCAAAATCGCCCCCCAAAACACCCCCAATCCCCCAATCACAAATAGTCCGGGAAACCAAATTGAATACCCGGGAGCCTTTGTCTCATGATCAATCAACGCTTCAGATGGATCCTTCGGATTGACGAACGCCTCAACCGACTGCCCTGGCTTAAACCGATCGAGCTCTCCGGAAATTTTCGATTGCTCTTTGAAAAAGGGATTCTCCCGGCGCTTCAATCGCGTCCCCCGATAAAATTTCCCCTCGTATTGATACTCATACACTAGATCGTGACAAAATTCCTTGGAAACGCTCGGGCCCAATTTGCGCTCCCCGATTTTCGACTCAATAATCTCCGCAGCAACTTTCTCCCACGATCGCGTTTCCCGGGCGCTTAGATACCCCTGCCCCAGCCAGACCACGAAAATTCCACCTATGATTGCCAGCAAAAGGCCAATGAGAGAGAGGTAAATCAATCCCCCATGTCGATTTTCTTCCATGCGCGTTTGGTAACACATTCCACGCTTCCCGCAAGACTGGTGCTTGCACCCGGGCACGATTCCCGCCAGAACCTTTCCCCATGAGCACATTCGCCGCCCAAGTCATGTCCGACCTCAAAGATGCCATGAAGGCCAGGGACACCGTCGCCCTGACCACTCTTCGCGCACTCAAGACTGCACTTACCAACGCCGCCATCGAATCCGGAAACAAAGACAACATCGTTTCCGACGCGGATGCTCTGGCCCTGGTTCGCAAGCAAATCAAACAGCGTAACGACTCGATCGAGCAATTTCAGAGCGCCGGGCGCGCCGAACTCGCGGACAACGAAAAAGCAGAGATCGTAGTCCTTGAAAAATACCTCCCTGCCGCATTGAGCGCAGAAGAAGTCAGCGCCATCGTCGCCGATGCCATCAGCGAAACAGGGGCTTCGTCCCGCGCTGACATGGGTAAGGTTATGAAAATCGTGCAAGAAAAAGTTGCTGGCAAAGCCGATGGCAAAGTGCTCTCGCAAGAAGTCATGAAGCGCCTCTCATGAGCCGGGCTGCAATCATCGTCGCGTCGGGATCCAGCCGACGGATGGGCTTCGATAAGCTCGCCGCCTTGATCGATGGCAATCCCATCCTCTGGCATAGCGTTCGCGCTTTTTCCAGCAACTCATCGATCACGCAGGTCGTCGTCGTCACGCCTCCCGAGCGCTTCGAGTGGCTCTCCGATCTTGGAGAGAAACTCCACAGAGTCGATGGCGGGAAAGAGCGCTCGGACTCCGTCAACGCCGGCCTCGCTGCACTCAATTCGGACATCACCCATGTCGCCATACATGATGGTGCCCGCCCTTTGGTGTCCCCTCAAAGCATCACTGCGACATTCGAAGCCGCCCAAAAGACCGGAGCCGCCGCCCTCGCCCGACGCGTCACCGAAACACTCAAGCGCTCATCTCCAGAGGGAGTCACCATCGAGTCAGTCTCCCGGGAAGACCTCTGGATCATGGAGACTCCGCAAATATTCTCCCGCGTCCTCATCAAGCAGGCCTACCAACAGGTGGCCAGCGGAGACGCACAGATCACCGATGAAGTTTCCGCCCTCCAGCTCCTTGGCCAAGGCACCACGCTCGTTGAAAACATATACCCCAACCCAAAAATCACCGTGCAGGCGGATCTCAATGCCCTACGCTAGGAGAGGGATTAGTCTCGCTCCACAGAGCAGCTCTTTTTATAAAAGAACGCCATCCCCTACCCATCTATGGCTCATAGGTCATGTCTTCCAAATCGGAACTCGCTCTCACCACGGGCATTCTGACCGCCGAGCTTGGAACAACTATTTTTTCATCTTTAAATTCGACAAGTAAAATCCCCCTCTTCCTGACTAGCGAAGACGATTGAGAATTTCTTCAGAATTCCGATAGTCGATGAATCCATCGAGAACCTTTCCTCCGATGCCAATAAACTGCCATCCAAGATTGGCCGTGGCATTCACATCCCAGACGGCGTCTCCAAAATAGACGATCTCGGAAAATGCCCTCTCGTGCTTCTGCGACGCACGGTCCATGGCATGGAGCATGATGTGTTCCCGAACTACTGCATCGGACGAAGTCGCAAGTGGGATTCCCTCAAAATCAATCCCCGCCGTCTCCAACTTATAGCGAGCCGATAATTCATTCGCCCCCGTCGCCAAGGCCACCGCAAAGTCCTCCGAATCAACCAAACTCTGGAAAAAATCCACGGCACCCGGAATTTCGGCAAATGCAGACACGGGATTCTTCTTCAACAATTCGACGATCTTTTCATGCAAGGCCGTCATCTCGGCTCCGTTAATGGGCCGGTCGCGATATCGTTGGGAGACTTCCTGAGCGACTCCACTATCTGTGACGAACTGATAATTCTCCCAACAGGTATCAAATTCCTCTACTCCCAACACGACCCGAAGCGCCTCCTCAAAGCAACGACTATCGACCTCATTGGTCTGGGTCAGGGTCCCGTCGATATCAAAAACAATGAGCTTCATTCGTCGTCGTATTGCGAGCCGGTATATTTCTCAGCCAAACTCCCACGAAGAAGCTTCCCCTCATAAACCATGCTGAATCTTCCACCGGTTGCTTCGGCCACATCCATCAGTCGGGCCGCCCCCGATCCCGGGGTTTCGAAGGCGATCGTATCGATGGGGATACCACGGGGATTGATCTCTTTCATGTCGGAGATCACCATTCCGGCATCACGACCCAATCCGTCGGAAAGAAGGTAAACAATGTTTGGGTGGGGACTCGTGCCATGCAGAGCCATCATCATGGGCGGGTACCAGTTGGTTCCGCCATCAATCGGCATCGTGGCAATCTGCTTGGTGATAAAACTCTTCGTATTGTCGTTTACAGGATACCATGGCACCGGAGGTGTTTTTAAAAGTCCGTTCCAGCCGTTGATTCCGATATCTTCCTTCTTCGATGCCAGAGACCAACCACCCGTTGAAAAGAAAACAATCGAGACGGACATGCCATTGGGGAGCGCGTTAATCGATCTGGTAAGCTCCTTCTTCAGTGCGGAAATCCTCGTTCCTCCTTTCTCCACCGAGTCATTCATCGACCCCGAGAAATCCACAATATAAACGACATTCTTCCCCGTTCGCCTTCCGCCAAAAAAGGTCGCTCCACCTCCTCCGTCGCCATCTCCATCACCGGTTCCAAATCCGGTGCCGAATGACTCTTCCAATCCAAATAAAGAATCGG
Source organism: Verrucomicrobiales bacterium (assembly GCA_002729295.1). Taxonomy (GTDB): domain Bacteria; phylum Verrucomicrobiota; class Verrucomicrobiia; order Verrucomicrobiales; family Akkermansiaceae; genus SW10. Next base: position 12,380 of record PBTU01000081.1, read on the forward strand.
GAGAGGGCATCTCAGGAATGGGAACGAAAACCGGGGCCGTTTCGGTGGAAGCGATCACCCGGGCCATGGACGCACTCGCTCCCGGCGGCTTGGGCTTGGCATTTTGTGCCAGCTCCCTCATTTCAATCTTGGGATCATCTTCTTCCGCCGGAGCATTGTAGGAAACAATCGCCGGAACCTCGTTACTAACAGGGAGCAGAGCTATCACCGCAAGAATTCCGAGAACGCAGAAAAATCCAATCAAGCCGGTAATGACCGATTGTAAGGTTTCCTTCCGCCGTTGATTGGCAACCGCCTGCCTCACCGCTACTTGGTTCGCGGCGATATGGCTGTCATCGGCATCAGTGACAAAAATCTCTTTCATGCGGGCTCAAGTAAATTACGCGGGCAAAAGCACCATGACCAGCTGATTTCGCACGGGGAACCATTCCTTGACCGGAAAAACAAAAAACCCCGCCGGCATCACACCAGACGGGGCTGAGATTGAATCGTAAACGAAACCTTAGTTCAGGTCGAAGTGAATCGAAGTCCGAACCTCTCCGCCTTCGTTACGAACATGCCAGGTCAGGTCGTCAAGCTCGCCAAAGGCCTTGATTACAGACTCAACCATGGGAACATTCTCCATGAAGTCGTCTTTGGCGAACTCGTTTCCTTCGAAGATCTCGTTAGCATTAGCTTTCATCAAATTAACCCAGTGGGTTGCGAGCTTTTGCACAGCAGTGAAATTTACCACCCCGTAGGATCCTTTGCGCCCAGGGCCATTTCCGGCCGCAATGACAGCTTCGATCTCCCCAACAAATTTGGGGGAGGTGGAGAAGTAAAAGTTCTTTTCACTCAGCGACACGACAGGACGGGCATCTTTAGTCGAGGTCGGAACAGCGGTCCAGAAGGTCGCGATCCCATCTTTCTCGCTCTCATCAATTTCCTGCATGGGAATCTCGGGAGCGCCCAAATTTGCGGCTGTCTTTAGCAGATTGGTGAGCGAACCTTCAATACTGGTCCATGCACTGCTCAATTTTTCGCGATCTTCGATCGGAGTCACAAAGGCAACCCGGGGAATAAGGCCGTTTTCGATAATTGATCCGGGAATTTCCGGGATCTTGGGCAGGGTTCCCTTGAGATCGATGACAATTGATGCTTCATTTCCGGTCCCGTCAGCCCAATCCGAGCTAATGGCCTTCCAGATATTCGTCAGGTCAGTCTTCATTTCGGCATCAAACATTCCAAATACTTCCTGGAAGCCCTGGAAGGCTACGTCATCAACGTCCATCTTGGCCACCTGAGCGGCCATCAAATAAGAGGCTTCCCCGAGCGAGTCGAGCATGTCGAGCACCTTGCCGTTGAAGGCGGGATTACTCACACTGTTAGTGTAGAGAACTACATCGTCCATCTCACCAAGGGCGGTAAAAGAGTGTGGTGTATTCAGATCCAACGAGGGCATATTGCCCCCGCTGTGGCTCTCAATCTTAAATCCATCTTCGATAATTCCAACTAATCCTGTTCGACCGTGTTTGATCATGCCGAAGAGTTCCTTATCGAGTCTGGCAACATCTCCGAGAAGAGTCTGCACGTCGCGGGTATCTCCAAAAGCGTCGGATTCAGCGAGACCGTCTTTAATACCCTGAGACATCGATGCGAGGGCTTCATTAGCTTCTCCAAATTTGCTGAAGGCTTCTTTTTCACCATAGAGAAGAAATCGGACATCCTTGTCAGCGTAGTGCTTGAGGAAATCCATCTCATCCTTGGCGACCAAAGAATCGGCGGGACTTGCGGCCAACTGGAATCCATCCATGCTTCCACCGATGTAGATCAAGATATAATCGTCCTTCACTCCGGTGGCGAGGCAGAGGTTATTCTTTTCGATGACCTTGAGGAGACGGTCAACATCCTCACGGGCGCCAAACATTTGCGTCATCTCCTCACGGGCGTCCTCGTCAACCATTGCCGCAATACGGGCACCGTCGATCTTCACTCCAGTGAGTTTGACACCAGAAGCTTCAGTATCGAGCTCCGCGATCGGAGCTTCGTCACCAGCCTCAAGCATCTCACCAATCCCTCCGGCGATCATGCCCGAGAATTGCTCACGCATCGCTTGATCACTTACCTTGAAGCCCACGAGCAGTGGCGGCATTTCGCATTTTTCGACGAGGTCAATTCCACCCTTGGGATCCTGAAGCATTCCCGCAAACATCGACATGAAAGCTACTTCCGGACCTGCGCCGTTATCTTCGCCATTCAGCTCTGAAGACATTAACCCCACCATCATTTTCATCTGGTGGTAATTTGCTGATTTTCCGAGATCATTGAGATTTACTAACTGATCTCCAGATCCGTCGCCGAATACCGCAAAAAGCTCCTCTCCGATCACAGCTTTCACCATCTGGAATTCTTGAGCTTGCTCCGCCTCGCTAAGCTCTATGCCCTGCTCGGCCATGGTGCCCAAAATCAGCTTACCGAGCTCAGTTTTCTGCAGTTGCTCGTACATGTCGTATGCCCCGCGAACAGAGAGAAAGCCCTCGGTATTCTTGGGGGCCAAAGCCGCAAAGCCTGCGCTTGCCGCAAGCTTTTCGATCGCCACTTCAGGCACCGGAGGAGCCGGTGTATCGTTGGCCGGATCAGAAGGACTAGCTTCCGTTGCAGAGGCTGCCGCGCTGTTGTTTTCATCATTCCCGCCATCGGTGGGAGAATCAGCGGGGTCTTTCTTTTCTCCGCATGAGAGAAAAACAAAAGAACCACCAGCAACTAATGGAAGTAGGAATTTTTTAAGTTTCATAGGCAGGAACGGTTTTAATACTGACGCCGTTGGAGGTCTGTTATAATATTCTTGCGCATTTGCAATGCCAGACTCGGCAGGAATTTAAGATAATTTTTCATCGTGGTCTCCTACTTTACGAATCCAAATATTACGGAATTCAATAGGGTCACTGTGCCATTGAAGACCAATCGGGGCCTCTGTCGAAATGATTCTTGGGATAGCCCGTCAACCGCTCCCAAATCCTCTTTGCGCTCTGGCGCTGCTTGTAGGACACCTTCATGTCGGATTTTAAAAACTCCGCAATCCCCCTCAGGAATGTTGGCGACTCCGATGGCAATGGTGGCTCTGTGGTAGAGCAGTCGCCAAATATGCAGTGAGAACAGACTATATTCACTTATTCGAGCAATACTTTGCAAGCGACGAAGTATCCTTCGGAACTATTTTAACGATGGAAGCCTATTCACTTCGATGATCTGGTTCACAACGAGGCGACAAGATGGACGCGATGGGGAGTGGAACCTTCCCGCGGACCAATGTCGCATCAGGACCTAAAAAATCGGGATCTCGTCGATATCTTTGGGCTGATGTGGTCTTCGCGTGGAAGCTCCCTCGGCATGCAGGTATCGGACAGTATGGCCTACATCGTCCAAAATCTTCGACAGAGAGGGCAAACGGCCCCCAATTTAGCTTGGAACCCAGCAATATCCGCCGAGCTAGAGCCTTCACCTCATTCAATGCTGAACCTCGGATGCACTATCTCTCAAGGATATTTCTCATCCAACTCGAGAATTTCTAACTCTTTTTCGATCATTCCGGTTGCGAATTGCCTGACTTTGTGAAACTTATCACAAGCTCCATTTTGGCTATGGAAGAGACCAAGACGCCCACCGGACAATTCCCCTTCGAACTCGTCCGCCCACACCTCAACAAGGTCGAATCCCTCATTCTCGAGCAGGTTCGCGCCTTCGACCCCGGTGTGGAACCTTACATGGAATACATTTGCCAGACCAACGGCAAACGAATCCGCCCCGCCCTCGCCGCACTCGTTGGCGGAGCCACCGGCGAGCTTTGCGAAGACCACATTCGCCTCGGCGTCACGATCGAACTCATTCATATGGCGACCTTGGTTCACGATGACATCATCGACGGAGCGACCACCCGGCGCACCGTTCCCACAGCCAACGCGAAGTGGGGAAATGGCCTAGCTGTTCTTCTTGGCGACGCCCTCTTCTCCCACGCCCTAAAACTCTCCACCAACTTCGACGACCTTGATCTTAGCCGGGCCATCAGCCAGGCTTCCCGCGAAGTCTGCGAAGGAGAAGTTCTCCAAACCCAACGCCGATTCGATCTCACCATCACGAAGAANGATTACTTCCGCATGATCGAGATGAAAACCGGCGCGCTCTTCGCCATCGCAAGCGGACTCGCNGCCAGGCTCTCGAAACGCGACGAATCNCTGTGCCAGGCCATGCACGACTATGGTATGAAACTTGGGACCGCCTACCAAATCTACGACGACGTCGTCGACCTTATCGGCTCCGAAGACGAGAGCGGCAAGACCCTCGGCACCGACCTCAAAAAAGGAAAACTTACCCTTCCCATTCTCAACCTTCTTGAGCGGGCCAAACCTTCACAAAAGGAAAAGCTCACCAAACGCATCATCGAGCAAAAGGAAATCGACCTCCCCGTCCTCGTCGGCATCGCCGATTACGAGGGAGCAATCGACGACGCCATCCAAACCGCCTGCGTTATGGTTGCTGAAGCCCGGCAATCCCTCAACCTCCTCGGAGACTCCGAATCCCGCGACGCGCTCATCGACATTACCTCCTTCGTCGGCCAGCTCCTTGAGAAATGCCGATAAAAAACTCTCCTCAAAACTCATGGACGACATCAACATTACCATCAATACCAGCAAGGGCGACATTGACATCACTCTCTTTCCCGACGATGCCCCAGTAACCGTCACTTCCTTTTTGAACCTCGCCTCAAACAAATACTACGACGGACTCAACTTCCACCGCGTCATTCCTAACTTCATGGTTCAAGGCGGTTGCCCAACCGGCACAGGCACGGGTGGCCCCGGCTACAAGTTCGAGTGCGAATGCAAAGCCCACCGTCGCCACGACAAGGCCGGCATTCTCTCCATGGCGAACGCCGGACCCAACACCAACGGCTCGCAGTTTTTCATCACGCACCTTCCCACTCCACATCTCGACGGCAAGCACACCGTCTTTGGAGAGACCACCGCGGGACAGGATGTCATCAACGCCATCGTCGGAGGCGACAAAATCAACTCCATCACCATTCACGGATCAACCGACGAACTCTTCGCGGCTCATCAGTCGCGCATTGACGAGTGGTCGAAAGCTTGAGCCAGGCATCCTTTTCCAAAGCCCGTTCGAATCATTTTCGGGCGGGCTTTTTCCATTTAGGGTAGTCAATTTTGAGTAAGCGGGCGGCGAAGGCGCCAACCCAGCTGTATCCGTTGCGACGCTCGTAGGATATTTCCTCCAGCCTCCGCTTGGGCGCACCATCGCGGCTGCAATAAATCGGGAGACCTTCCTCCAAATCATAAAAGCGTGCCCAAAGCGGCCCGGCATTCGCATCCTTCACCACTACCCGGTCATAGCCCTTCGGAAAATCACCCTTCTTTTTCTCCAGACGATAACCCGTGATCTGGTGATCCCGAAACCACTGCACCGCTCCTTCCACTGAAGCTTTCACCTCCTCTGAGGGCTCTTTGGTCGACATCAAGAACCTCACAAGCCCTACCGACTCGTTTCCACTGAAACTCGGCAACTCATAACTCCGTGCCTTGGCCGGCTTCAAGGTCTCCGCATCATGTTGGGCACACCACACCGTCGGCTTACCATTCACTCTGATTTGACATTTCAGAATACACGCCACTCCTTTCTTCACCGATTCCCCCGCCCGCTTCCGCAAACTCTCTTCAACGAAAGAAAAATCATCTTCCGACGCCACTTCCCGAAGCAACTTCATCACCTTCACCATGGCATTGTCATTAAAAGTTACATGCACGCGGTAGCCTTTCGCTCTGGGAAAATACTGCGGCCACCCGCCATTCTCATATTGCGCATCGAGACAAAACTTCAGCCCCTTGTGAAACGCCTCGAGATACTTCTTCCCGCCATTCTCTCGAAATTCCTTTGCCAGAATCCGCATCTCCGAAGTCGTCGCCCCATTGTCGAAAGTAGAATCGACCCTCACTTTATCTTTCAGCAATTTCCCACGGTCTATTTTCGCATCGTAATCCTGATTCTTTGGCCATCCTCCTGAATCACGTTGATGCAACAAAATACTCTCAAGGTTTTGACCGGAGAGACTTCCTACCAAAATGATCACCATCAACAAAACTTTCATGCCCAATTCCTACCCAACCAAATCTCCGATGCTTCCAAACCCGGGCTCAAAAAGTCGCCGAAAAGTCCGCGCGGCATAGCCATCAGTCATCCCCGCGAGATGATCACAAACCAAGCGAGCTCGTTGAGCCGGAGTCTCACACTCATCAATCTCCTGTGAGTCCGCTTCATTAAGAAGTTGGAAATCCTGTCCATCGATCGCTTCACCGAAAACGTAGCGTTTCTCTAACAATTCCCAAAGACGCCGTAACATGTAGCTTCCCTTATGCTCCAATTGCTTGAGCTGTGGAGACAGGAACACTACTTCATACGCTAGGGTCTTAAAGAGTTCACTCTCTGCTCTCGTCTCCTCATCCACGACGACTTCAAAGGCGTAGCGATGACTGGTCGCACTCAGGAAATTGGTATCTCGCTCCAGACGGGCCGACTGAATATACTTACCGATTCGCTTCCCGATAAAGGGCTCGATCCGCTGTCCCCGAAGCGCCTTGATCAGCTCAGCCAAGGGACTTCCTTCCTCCACTGATTCTTCTCGCTGCTCCGCCCATCGCTCGATGCGTTCAATCGTCAAAAACCCCGCCCGCACACTGTCCGCAAGATCATTCAAAGAGTAGGCCGTATCATCGGCCCAATCCATCACCTGGCATTCGATTGATTTAAATCCATCGCGCACATTCCCCGGAACCAACTCCACCGGAAAATCTTGTTCCCCCATCGCCCAGCTCAAATGGTTTACCTGCGAATCATAAAGAAAATGGTTTTTTGGCAGCTTCCCTCTCGCCGTCTTCAACTCCGTCCAAAGCGACTTATACTTGAGCACCCCATCGAGAAAAGCACGCGATGGATCCATCCCTTTCCGGCTTTGCGAAAAGATCCGCTCGCTAAGTAAGCGCAGCGTCTGCGCATTTCCTTCGAAACCGCCATACTCCGCCATGAAGTGATTTAGCGATCGCTCACCCGCATGTCCAAATGGCGGATGCCCCAAATCGTGAGACAAACAAATCGCCTCCACCAAATCCTCATCAAGATGAAAGCTCTCATCAAGGTCATCGCTTGAGTGCAATAACCAACGACAAATCGACTTACCGATCTGCGCCACCTCAAGCGAATGAGTCAAACGCGTGCGATAAAAATCATACTCCCCGCTCCAAAAAACCTGGGTCTTGCTCTGAAGCCGGCGAAAGGCCGGCGTATGTAGAACGCGATCCCGGTCGATTTGAAAAGAGCTGCGAAAATCTCCCTCCGCACGATATCCCGACGCCCTCTCGGTATCGAAGGCCTGATAGAAACTGTTCTGCACCCCGAAGAGGTAGCAAGATTGAGACATTCTTCAAGAACACCATCGCGTTCATTCAGAAGAGCCCGCTCCCTATATCAGCTATCTCGCCCCGCCGAGGTGATCCAAAGAAACTTCCTTCACCGCGCGAACTGTCTTACCGGCACAGGCCATGACAAGCTCACGGCCGCTTCGAAGACTTTCAGCATCCGGAAAATCCAGCCCCAGCAAGGCCCGCCCCACTCGCTCCCCCGAATAGGTGTAATTGAAATAACAGAGGCTCACTAAAGGACTGACCTCCCGCATAAAGGCCCGCAAAGCTCCCGCCCGCTCCGGAAATTCTACCTCTACAAAAAGAGGAGCCCGGAACAAGGAAGGAGAATAACGAATCAGCCGGTAGGAAACTTCGGCCTCTCCCGTGACATCCACTGCCTGGGCCTGCTGCTCTGACAACCACTCCCCAAATTCCGCTTCCTCATCTTCCGGCACCGCCAATGTCAACACAGGGAGCTGCGGGTCCTGGGCACTTCGCCCGTATTGGAGATCGGTGATGGAGACGCCACCCGGGAGATCTGTAAGAAGCTTTACCAAAGAACCATTCTCTTCCGGAATCGTGAATCGCCAGCTTTGATTCCGCCGAGGGTTGACTCCCGCCTGCCGGGAAATATCACTCAACTTGGCAAAATCCATATTTGCACCACAGAGAATAGTAAGAACTTTCTCTTCTGCACCAACCAAACCCTCTCTTTGTTGTTGAAGATAACCAGCCAAGCTCATCGCGCCGCTAGGTTCCGGAATCACCCTCAAGCCATCCCAATGCAATTTTATCGCCGCCGAAACTTCCTGATTAGTTACCGTAATAATCTCGTCAAGCTGACGACGGCAAATCTCGTACGTCAACTTTCCGACTTTGGTCACCGCCGTCCCATCACAAAAAATATCGACATACTCGAGTGCGGTGGGCCCACCATTTTCGAAAGCCGCCGACATCGAGGCCTGATCAACCCCCTCAACCCCGATGACTTTCACTTCCGGCCAATAACTCTTCAACCAAGTTGTAACTGAGGCCGCCAAGCCTCCTCCTCCGATCGCAACATACACCCGATCAAACGGTCCCTTGCCTGATGAAAAAATTTCGTCCGCCAGGGTCCCCTGCCCTGCCATTACCTCAATGGAGTCATAAGGAGGAATGAACACCGCCCCTGTTTCTCCAGCATAAGCCAGGGCAGCATCCTGCGCTTCCGAAAAACTGTCCCCGACCAATTCAATCGTAACACTCTCTCCTCCGTGGGCCATCACTGCCTTGCGCTTT
>PBTU01000082.1 GCA_002729295.1 Verrucomicrobiales bacterium
GACTGCCTTTTTTGTTGTTCCAGAGTCCTCCGGAGCCTTTGTCGGCACCGAGTTTCCACTTCCTCCCCTCCTTGGTGGAGTCCCAGATTTGGACCCGAGGAACGGCGCGGAGGTAGATGCCGCTGTCGGCCTTTGCGACGGTCTTGTACTCCAGAAGGAGGACAAAGTCTTCGTAGTCCTTATCGGTGGTGAGGTAGAGTCCTTTTCCGTCGTTCACGAGTTCGTTGCCTTCAATGCTCCAATGCTTGTTGATGTCAGCGAGGCTTTTCTTTTTCTTGGCCGCGAGTTTATCGGCGGGAAGAGCTTGCCATTTTGCGGGGTCTTCGGTTCCAAGTCCCCACCAGCCGGTGAGGTCTTTTTCGTTGAAAAGAGGCTTAAAGCCTTCGGGTGCTTTTGGTCCGGCATGCAGGAAAGACATTCCTGCGATGAAGGTGAGTAGGCTGAGTCGTTTCATAGTGTTTTGTTTTCTGGGGTTAGGAGAGTGCTTTCTTGATGAGTTTTCCGTGGACGTCGGTAAGTCTGAATTGGCGGCCTTGAAAGCGATAGGTGAGGCGTTCGTGGTCGACGCCGAGGAGATGAAGGATCGTTGCGTTAAGGTCGTGAACGTGGATGGGGTCTTCAAGGATGTTGTAGCAATAGTCGTCGGTTTTTCCGATAGTGATTCCTTTTTTGATTCCTGCTCCAGCCATCCACATGCTGAAGCACTTGGGATGATGATCACGTCCGTAATTTTCGCGAGTCAATTTTCCCTGACAGTAGGTGGTTCGACCAAACTCTCCACCCCAGACGAGAAGAGTATCCTCCAACATGCCACGTTGCTTGAGATCAGTGAGGAGTCCGGCGGTTGGATGATCGGTGTCGCTGCACTGACCTTTGAGGGCTTTGGGGAGACCGCCGTGATGGTCCCAGCCTTGATGGAAAAGTTGAATAAAGCGAACGTCACGCTCGGCGAGACGACGAGCGAGAAGGCAATTAGCGGCGTATGAACCGGGCTTCTTGACCTCCGGAGACTTATCGTTGAGGAAGATTTTTTGCTCGTCGAGTATCGGAGGGAGTCCGGTGAGATCGAGGGAGAGGCGCCGGAGGAGCGTTTCACGGGATGCTTCGGGTTGTGGTGTGAGTCCGGCTTCAGTGAGTTTTTTAAAAATGAAACTATCGATGGCATTTTCACCCCATTTTGAAGAACCGACAATCCGGGCTTTCTCCGGTGGGATGAAGGCCCAGTGACCTTCGTATTTCCCGCCCTGGAGGACCCACTGTTTGAGGGTGTTTTTTTGTGTCTTGCTGAGTTGATGCGGATGATCGGGCGGAGGCATGACTTCGTCTTCGTCCTCGTTAAAGATGCGGTAGATCAATTCACTCTCTTTGAGGTCGCCTGGGACGATGGCACGGAAGCCGTCGTGGTTTTCATAAGCTCCTTCGGCGGTGTCGAGCCGGAGACCGGCTTTTCGGGAACCTTCATCGACACCATGGCAATTAAAGCAGGTGTCGGCGAGGATGGGACGAATGTCCCGGTTGAAGTGAAGTTCGCCATTGGCCGGGCAACTGATGACCAGGAGAGCGAGAAGCGATTTTGCACTTCGGGGCATTTTTTTGATACGTCGGGAGTAAGGTGATTCTTGGGCCAATGTGCAAAGTTTTCAGCCTTTTTCGGCCTCCAGCATTTTGATCCAAGCACCGAGGTAATGACCATTATCGTGGAAGGTGCGTCCGGAAACGAGATTGCCGTCGATAACACAAGCTTCATCGACAAAAATCCCGCCAGCAACTTCGAGATCGAACTGGCATTTCGGAACGGTGGCCATGCGGCGGCCTCTGACGCAGTCGGCGTAGGCCGGGATTTCCACGCCGTGGCAAACCGAGGCGACTGGCTTGTTTTGCGTAAAAAAATACTTCGTGATCCGGACGAGATCTTCATTGTAGCGGATGTATTCCGGGGCGCGACCACCGGAGAAGAAAATACCAAGGTAGTCTTCTTCATTTACTTCGGAAAACGCCAAATCGGCGTTGAGGGTGTAGCCTTCCCATTCCTTGGTGATGGTCCAGCCGGGTTTTACTTCGTGCATGACCATTTGATAGGGACGCTTTTCCGGCGCAATCACGACGGGCTCGATCCCGGATTCGATCAAGCGATAGTACGGATAGAGGGTGTCGAGAGTCTCGGAGGCGTCTCCGATGACAATGAGGGCTTTCGGCGTCATGAATTGAGCCTACGAGATGCTGTCAGGTCGTCTATCTCGGATTTTGACACAGAGGGAGAAAAAGGCCAGTCTTCCTCCCGACATGTCCGTTCCGCAGAATACCATCGCCCTGGTCTATGACTACGATCAGACCTTAAGCCCGAGCTATATGCAGGACGATGTCTTGTTTCCAAAGTTCGGGATCGATCCGGAGCAATTTTGGAAGAAGTGCAATCTGCTTGTGAAAGAGCAGAAGTGGGACGGGGAATTGGCTTACATGAAGTGCCTGCTCGATTATCTGGGCATGGACAATGTTTCCAATGCCGATCTGACGGAACTAGGAATAGGCTTGAACTACTATCCGGGTGTTGAAGAGTTTTTTGAAGAGATCAATGAATTTTACATTCTGCCCGAGCATGAAGCTGCGGGAATCAAGGTGGAGCACTATATTGTTTCGTCTGGCCTGAAGGCACTCCTTGATGGTTGCTCGCTCAAGAATAAGGTGAAGTCGATCTTTGGGTGTGAGTTTGGTGAAGACGAGCATGGCCGGATTAGTTTTCCCAAGCGTACAATTTCACACACTACCAAGACCCAATATCTTTTTCGGATTAACAAGGGACTGCTTAATCCCGACGATGATGTAAATGACCACATGCCGGTCGATGCGCGTCCGGTGCCCTTTGAGAACATGGTCTATGTCGGTGATGGCCCCACGGATGTTCCTTGCTTTACTGTGATGAAGAAAAATGGAGGTCAGGCGATCGCGGTGTATAATCCGAATGATCAAAGCGGGCGGAGTTTTCGAAAATGCTTCCAGCTCTGCACGCATGCCGAGCGGGTTCAACACATTGCTCCGGCGGATTACCGCAAGGGAAGTCACCTGCGATTGCTCTTGGAGGAGATGGTGAAGGAGGTTGCTGATCGTATTCTCAGAGAACGCCTTGAGGAAGGCCAGATCGGACGAGTCGCAGCGCCGGGGTTTTAAGAAAGTTTCATGAGTAAAGAACAGTTTCACTTTGTCGGGGTATGCGGAACCGCGATGGGCTCGGTGGCCGCCGGGATGATCGAACAAGGCTATGTTGTCACCGGGTCGGATCAGGCGGTTTATCCTCCGATGTCGACATTTTTGGCCTCGAAGGGTCTGGAGATCATGGAGGGATATCGGGCCGAGAATATTCCCGATGATGCAACGACCGTGGTGATTGGGAATGCCATCAGTCGTGGAAATGAAGAGGCCGAAGCGATTATAGATCGGCGCTTGCGATATGTGTCGCTGCCCGAAGTGCTGAAGGAATATTTTCTTCGAGGGCGAAAGAATTACGTTATCAGTGGGACGCATGGGAAGACCACTACGAGTTCGATGCTGGCCTGGTTGTTTGAATCAGCGGGCGAGGAACCTAGTTTTATGATTGGCGGAATTCCGGCGAACTTTGGACAAGGGGCGCGGTTTACGAAATCGGATTACGTTGTGATGGAAGGCGACGAATACGACACGGCTTTTTTTGACAAGCGGTCCAAGTTTTTGCATTACCTGCCGGAGCTTGTCGTGATGAATAACATCGAGTTCGATCACGCCGATATATACGATAACCTCGATGAGATTATTTTGACCTTTCAACGTTTGTTGAAGGTCGTTCCCCGAAATGGTTTGGCGTTGATCAATGGTGATGATCAAAACTGTCTCACGGCAGCGGTTGATTCTCCGTGTCCTGTTAAAAAAGTGGGATTTGGTGAAGATTGTGATTTTCGAATTATCGAAGTGGAGTACCTCGAGAGCGGGAGTCGCTTTACGATTAATGGCGAGCGTTACGAAGTGCCCATGGTAGGTGAATTCAATGTGCGAAATGCAGCGATGGCGGTGTGCTCGGCGCGCTTTGCCGGACTTTCTCCGGATCAGATCTGCGAGGGCTTTATGAGCTTTGAAGGGATTGCTCGCCGCCAGCAGGAACGTGGGGAAGTTCGTGGTGTGACGGTGATCGATGACTTTGCCCATCATCCTACCGCGATTGGCTTGGCTATCGATGGTTTACGGCAGAAATATCCTTCGCGTCGTTTGTGGGTGTTGTTCGAGCCGCGATCAAATACCACGCGTCGGAGTATTTTTCAAGATGACTTGGCCGAGGCACTTCAGAAAGCGGATCTTGTGGTTATTCCAAGTATCCCAGATCCCGAAAAATTTGCGGAGGACGATCGACTTGACCCGGACAAGCTTGTGGAGGTGATCAGATCCAAAGGGACCGAGGCTTGGTATCTTGGTGAGGTTGATGAGATCGTTTCCCATGTTTCAGGTATCGCATCGGAAGGTGATGTGATCGCGGTATTGAGTAACGGTGGATTTGGTGGAATTCACACCAAGTTGCTCGAAGCGCTTGCAGAGTGAGAACCGCGAAGCTCGGTTGAGAAGCGGTGTGGGCGCCGCGGTTCCTTTGCGGTCTAGAACGTTCCGTTCAATTTCCGCCCCATCCAGAAGAGGGATAGGAGAATAACGAGAATGGTCGGAGCCAGCCAGTGGGCCCAGAGTTTGATCGAATCAACAAGAGGCTGGGGCTCGGGAAGTGCGTTAATTTCGTCGACTAAATCTTCCAATTGGGCGGCGGTGACGAGTCTGCCGCGTGACACTTTAGTCATTTCGTCGAGAACTTCGAAGCGGGCGGGAAGGCCTGTTTTTTCGATGTCGTCGGTTTGGGAAATAATTTTCGTTTCGATGGAGGCTGAATCATCGCCGGCGATAAAGGCTTTGACGCCCCAGGTTCCCGGTTGGCTGATTTTAAACTGTCCGCTGAAGGAGCCCCAGGAGGCGTTGTCTTGGGCGAGTTCGATGCGTTGGCTGGTGCCGTTTGGAGCGGTGAGGTCAATTTGAACATTACCTTCGGTGAGTGGAGCGCCATTTTCTGAAAAAGCGTTAGCAGAAAGGAAAACCGGGTCGCCGGGTTTGGGGCGTTCGGGAGTGAAGAAAAGGCGAACGCGTTCTCCGGCGGCCATGTTTCGTTGGTAGGACATCCAACGAGCGACCTGTCCCCAGAAGCGATAGTGGTAAAGGTCTTCCACACCACGACGCCATCTCCAGGCGGAGTCGGTGGCCATGTAGAGAACCTTGCCGGCTCCGGCACGCGAAGTGACGAGAATGGGGAGACGTCCGGAGGTATTGCTTCGATTGGCATTTACAGCGAGAACGGTAGTGCCTGCCTTGGCTTTCACCACGGGAGCCTGCCAGTAGAACCCGGGAAGATCCTGCCAGATCACTTCGTTGTCGGTTTCGTCGTCTCCAAGCATCGTCAACAGCGACTTCTCACCTTCGGAAGTAAGTCGCATCGAAGCATCGATGGAGTCACTGAGGCCCGTTGGATTGTCTTTGTCGAGAATGACTGGGATCAGGTCGTAGAGTTCGGTCTCTTCCAACTTGAATTGGTTTCCCTGTGCACCCGGAATGAAAACCACACCGCTGGCCTGATTTTCGACGAGGCCTTTGACTAGATTGGCCTGCTCGGTGGTGAGTCCGGATTCGCCGTCTTTACTGAGACCTACATCACCGACAAAAACGACATCATATTTTTGGAGATCTTCGAGGTTTTCGGGGAATTCTTGAATGTAGTCGGGTCCGTCACCTTTGCCGAGGTTGGGGTGAAGGAGGAGGCAATCAACATCGACACCCGGGTCACGGGAAAGGGCGTTGCGGATAAAGCGGTATTCCCAACGGGGAAGCGTTTCCACCACGAGGACTTTAATCGATTCCGGTTTTCCGCTGATAATAAAATCACGGCTATTGTTGCTTTGCACCAGTTCACCATTGGTTGCCGGGATGCTTAGGCTGAGAGAAGAAGCGCCTTCTTTTTCAATTCGCCACAAGATGGAGTCATAATGCGTGGAGTTGGCGCGAATGGTGATGTCCTTGGTGCGTTCTTTTCCGCTGTCGCTGCGAATGCGAACGATAGTACGGACATCGCGTCCCAGAGAGGACTGAATGGTGAATGGAATCTGGACGTTCTCACCAACAATGCCGTAGGTGGGCGCATTCACCGAATCCAGATCAAGGTCGGGGAGGCGTTGCTGGGATCCGGTGCCCAGAGCGTATAGCGGGACATCTTTAAGACGGAATTGTTGGGCTGCCGCAACGGGTGACTTGCCGATGTTCCAGTCGCCGTCTCCTAGCATAATGACTGCGCGGAGATTGCGTCCTGCTTCGAGGATCTTCTGCAAGGCATCATTGATGTCCGTGCCGGCCATGGCGCGGAGAGCCGGGTCGGTGTCTTGAGGCGGGGCGCCGAAGGTGGAAAGGGTGACACGGTTTTTACTGTCCGCCTCGAAGGGTTTCCAGAATTCCGAAGCGAGAAGGTTATCGACGAGATTCTCGCGGGTGATGACTTTTTCCTCACTCTCCATGGTCTCGGGAACACGGGCATCGGTCGTGCTCATTGAGAGAGATTCGTCGGTCACGATGACGATTTCCGGTTGCAGGTCGGACTCCTGAACGGTGCGCCATTCGGGTCCGAGAAGCATGAGGGAAACGAAGAGAACACAGACGAAGCGAATGGTTTCCAGGGTTCCGGTTCGCCTGGGTCGGGCCGAGCGTCGGACTGCGGTGATGCAAAGACCCGCGGTTGCGATCAGGACGATCACAACGAAGAAAAAGACGAAGAAATTCGTCTGGAAGTGAAGAGGTCCTAGGTTGAAGTTGTTCACGACGCGGGCGAGGGATTGGTGACAGGAACAACGCTGGGTCGTGGCTGCAAGCAGAGGATTGCTTCAGCAAGCATGAAGAGAAGAACGGCGACCAAAAATGCTTTCCAGGCTTCGCTGATGAGGTCGTCTTTGGTCTTGGTGTCTTCGAAAAGTGAGTAGGGCGTGTCCTCGAGAATTTTTTCGAGGCTTTCCTCGTTGACTCGTTCGAGTTCCCCCTCGCTGTTGGGCCGGTTGACGGCCACGGTTCGTTCGCCAAGGCGGTAGACGCCACTTCGGTAAGGTCCGAGTGATGGTTCGTAGTCCTCGAAGCTGTCCAGGCGGGAGCGAACTTCGTCATCTTGCGTTTGCGACTTTTCGCTTCCAGCGATAGCGCGGTAACCGGCGTGAAGGCGGTCGGTGCCGAGTTGGATCATACGTTGGTTTGCGACGAGATGGAGCGCGGTGTATTCCATGTTGGACCAACGGTCATCGGGAAGAGTTCCGACAAAAATAGCCGTGCCAGCACCATCGATATGACGAACGAGAAGAGGTGATTTGTCATCCCATTCAGCGAGAGTCGCGGCGTCGCCCTGAATGCTGCGGCGTTTGATGCTTCTGAGCTCTTTCACCGGGAGTGGCGTGCCGGTTTGACCGTCTTGCCAAGGGCCGTCGTCGCGGGTCCATACCCCGTTGATAAAAAACTCGTCGTCCGGAGCGTTGATCACGGGCCCCCAGGACATTCCAAAGATCGCTTCTGTGGATGGTTCTTCGGGCGGGTAAAAAATAGCGGACCCTCCGGACTTTACGAATTCAGCCATCTGTGAAGCGACGGCACCGGTGGGCAGCGGAGCTTGCCAAATAATCAGGGACGCGGTGCTCCAGTTGATTTTGGTTGTTTGAACCGGTGAGACGATTTCGCAGCTGAAGCGATCAAATCCGGTTGGGGCGGCTGATCTTTGAAGGTAACCGGCGACTTCGATGGTGGGATCTTCCGCGACCAACCACGAATAGACCGGTTCTTTTTCACCGAAGGCAAAAAAGACGGCGTTGTCGCGCGGATTGTTGTCGGCTTGCAGTCCGACCCAGCCGTATCCGCTTTCTTTAATCTCTCCCAGGGGAATACGCTTTTGTAGACGAAGTTCTTGTCCGCTGATGGTGACGCGTTCAGGGTCGATGCTTCGGGCGCCCATTAAAGAAAAAGTGAGTGGAATAGAGGCCTCGGACTCGCCTTCATTACGGGAAATTTTGAGATCGAGAAGGAGGTCGTCTTCGATACGGCGGGAGGCCAGAAGTTCGAGTGAGTAGTTCGGGATGATTTCGGACCCAGAGGCAAGAATACGAAGGGAGGTTTTGGTGGGAAGCGCTTTGATGCCGCTTTGAATGGCGAGCCATCTCGAATCATCGGGACGCCAATCGCTTCGTTGTAGATCCGAGGCGACCCAAATTTCTGATTTTCCGGGCTTGGTCTCCTGAAGGTAATCGATGGCCTTAGTGATCAAGACAGGGATGTCGGCTTGTGTGTCGGTGGCCTGGGTTGAAGTCAATTCAGGGAGGACATCAGGTGAGGGAACGTCTTGAATCTCTCCGGAGGCACTATCGATAATAACTAGGCGGGGGGAGCCCATGTTTTTGATGGCGTCGGCAATTCGATTGACGACGGCTTCGCGCCTGCTGGGGGAGCCGTCACCCTCGCGGGTTTCCATACTGGCTGATCGGTCGAGGACGAGGACAACTGTCTCTATCGAGCCTCCGCCCCACCCCAGCCAGTTTCCGATGAGTGGACGCGCAACCGCAAAAATGAGCGCGGCGATGGCGAGGGTTCGGCAGACCAGAATGAGGATGTGTTTGAGTCGCTTTTTGCCCCGTGACTCCCGGGAGGCTTTTAATAAGAAAGTTGTTGCCGCCCATTTTACGGTGCGGAAACGCCGCCGATTAAGCAGGTGAATGATCACCGGGATGGCGGCGGCAAAAAGCCCGAAGAGGGCGGCTGGAACGAGGAAATTCAACTGAGAGGGCTAGCGTTTTTTGGTCAGGCGTGAGGTGATGAAATCGGAAACGACTTTTTCGTAGTTCGCGTTGGTTTGGAGAAGGTGGTAGTCGGCATGCACGGTGTGGCACTTGGACTCCACGGTCTCGAGGAATTCGCGGAGAGCTTCGTGGTATTCGTCGACGATAAGATTTGGTTCGGCCACGACGACGGCTCCGTCTTCAAGGTCGACAAAGCGATGAGGTCGCTCGAAATGGAAATCCACTTCCTGCGGATCGAGAAGATGGAACATCGCGATGTCGTGCTTGCGGAAGCGAAGGTGCTGGAGAGCGTCGGCCAGTTTTTCGGTCTCGACGAAGAGGTCGGAGAGAATGATGACGAGAGCGCGTTGCTGGGTTTTTTCGGCGATTTGGTGGAGCGCGTGAACCAGTCCAGTTTCGCCGGTAGGCTCGATGTCTTTGAGGGTTTCGAAAATGTGCTTCAGCTGGGCGGCGCGTCGGCTCGGTGGGATTTCGAGGTGAAGTTTTTCGCTGCAACACGAGAGCCCCGCGGAGTCGCCTTGGTTGACGATGAGGTAGGCTAAAGTGGCGGCAATCTTCTTGGCGAAGTCGATCTTGGAAGGGTTTTCTCCTGAGGTGAAATCCATCGAACCGGAAGTGTCGATAACGAAATAGGCCCGCAGGTTGGTGTCGGCCTCGAACTCCTTAATGTAGTAGCGGTCGGAGCGAGCGTAGGCCTTCCAGTCGAGACGACGGGTGTCGTCACCGGGAACATACTTGCGGTATTCCGCGAACTCGACAGAAGATCCCCGGTGCGGAGAACGGTGACGTCCTGCGACATTTCCCACCATGGGAAAACGGGACTCCAACGGGATCGCCCCAAGTCGGGCGAGGACGTCAGTGTCGAGAAAGTCGTATTTCATACGGGAAGCCTGGGGAAGTCAGGAGGGAATCCGGCCGGATCTTAATAATCCTCCCGCATCTCTTCGACGAGACGGTTGACGATCCTCTTGGAGGTCATTCCTTGGGACTCGGCGGCGAAGTTCGTGAGAACTCGGTGGCTGAGAACGGGCTTGGCGACGGCTTCGATGTCTTCGAGGGAGGCCATGTAGGTTCCACGAAGCGCAGCGCGGGCTTTGCAACCGAGAATGAGATATTGCACGGCGCGCGGTCCGGCACCCCAACCGACATATTCCTTGATCCACTCCGGGGCATCTTCGCCATCGGGACGGGTTCGGCGGACGATCTCAACGGCATAGTCGTAAATGTGATCGGGCACAGGAACCCGGCGGACTAGGCTTTGGTATTTGAGAACTTCTTCTCCGGTAAGGAGTGCTTTGAGGGGTTCCTTATCAGCTCCGGTTGTTTCGCGGGCAATGCGCTTTTCCTCGGCGGCAGTCGGGTAGTCGACATCGATGAGGAACATGAAGCGGTCGAGTTGTGCCTCGGGAAGGGGGTAGGTTCCTTCTTGCTCGACGGGGTTCTGCGTCGCGAGGACAAAGAAAGGCGCATCGAGTTGGTAGGTTCGGCCAAGAACGGTGACGTGGCGTTCCTGCATCGCCTCCAACATGGCGGATTGGGTCTTGGCGGGCGCCCGGTTAATCTCATCAGCGAGCACGACGTTGGAGAAGACGGGTCCTTTGACGAATTCGAAATGGCGTTTGCCACCGTCGCCGTTGTCTTGGATAATGTCCGTTCCGGAAATGTCGGCGGGCATAAGGTCGGGCGTGAACTGAATTCGGTTGAAATTCAGATGGAGGGTTTCCGCGACCGAGGAAACGAGGAGGGTTTTGGCGAGACCAGGAACACCCATAAGGAGACCGTGGCCGCGGGCAAACAGACAAATCGCGAGTTCTTCGATGACGTCCTCTTGGCCGATGATAGTCTTACCGAGTTCGGTTTTGAGGTCTTGGTAGACTTTACCGAGTTGATCAATGGCAGCGACGTCGTCGGCCTCGAGACTTTCCGGTGACGGAGCCGGCGCGGGCGTACTTTCGGCTGGGGCTTCCTCGGCGGACGCAGGAGTGGACTCTTGTTTCTTCGCTTCGGGAGCGGGGAGAGTTTCGATCGAGATTTGATATTCAACTTTGGATCGCTCGATGGGGCGGGCTGGCGGAGCTTTACGGAAAGTGGTGGGAGAAGAGGAATCAAGCATGATGAGAATTGGAGTGGTCGTCGGTGGAACTGAAAACAATTTCTTTAATAGCAGATGGAATGGGGAAACTTGTTACTAGGATACGGAGCGGGGGCACTTTTTTCTTCGATTAATAAAAAGGACGTTTCCTCGTCTCCAATCTAGGGGGGAAGACTACAGGGGCGACCGACCTTGGCAAGCGATCTGGTGGGTTTCTCGCAAGAAATAGGGGGCGTTTCCTGCGCAGGGAATTTTGGGCGAGACCGCACTGGATTTTTTGGAGCGAATCTGCCAAAGAAGGTTCGTCTCATGAGTGCTCCATTCGAGGTATTGCTTTACTACAAATATTGTCGGATCTCTGATCCGGACGCCTATGCTGACGAGCATCGAAAACTCTGTTGCCAGTTGGAGCTGAGAGGGCGGATTCTCATCGCTGCGGAGGGGATTAATGGCACGGTTTCCGGCACGGTGGAAAATTGTGAGAAATACCGTAAGGCGCTGAATGAAGATCCCCTCACAGCGGAGATTGCTTGGAAAATTGACCCGTTGGAGGGGCATGTCTTTCCCAAGCTATCGGTCAAAGTACGGGATGAGGTGGTGGCTTTGGGGCTGGGCGAAGAGGATTTCAGTCCCGAGGAACTCACCGCCACCCATTTGAAGCCAGCCGAGTGGAAGGAAGCGATCAAAGAGGATGATATCGTTTTGATCGATGCTCGAAATGATTACGAGTGGGAGGTGGGTCGATTTGAGGGGGCGATGCTTCCACCGGTGGCAAGTTTTCGGGATATGCCCAAGTGGGTGCGTGACCATCGCGATGAATTGGAGGGCAAAAAGATTCTTACCTACTGCACGGGCGGAATTCGCTGTGAGAAATTCAGTGGCTTTCTTTTAAAGGAGGGCCTGGAAGATGTCTACCAGCTGGATGGAGGGATCGTGGCTTACGGGAAAGATCCTGAAGCGAAGGGCGAGGGGTTTGAGGGGGAATGCTATGTCTTCGACGAACGCTTGACCGTGCCGGTGAATCGGACGAAGGGAGCGAAGTTGGTCTCCATGTGTGTTTCGTGTGGATTACCGTCGATTCGCTACCGCAACTGTCTTTGGCAGCCATGCAATGCCCAGTTTATTGTGTGCGAGGAATGCGAAGCGGAGTCGGGACGCTATTGCGATCCGATCTGCAAGGAAGTTCACCGGGTGGGAACGGCAGCGGAATTTACTCCGTAGTGGCGGGTCTCAAGGTCACCGTCATGGGCTTTGGTTGGTCAAAGCTGACGTGGGCGGATTGATAGCCGCGCTTGGTGACGGTAAGCCATTCGATCTTCGGGAAGTCTTGATAGACTTGAACTTCTCCCCGGGCGTCGGTTTGACTGGCCGGCTTGCTGTATGAGCGGGTCATTGGAACGATAGTGGCTTCCTCGATAGGAATCCCCAAGGTGTCAACGACCTGAACGTTGGGTCCGCCTCCACAGGAGACGCCAAGAAAGGCGAGACCAATGATGGAGAGGATCCCGGAGAGTTTCATTTAGACACTGGAGAGGAACTTCTCCTGCTCGATTCGTTCCTTCGATTTGAAATCGTTATCTTCAGAAGTTTCTCCGACGAGTTCGTCGCGGAATTTATCGATCATCGCTTCGACCGGCCAGGCGGAGGCTTCTCCGAAGGCGCAAACGGTCTTGCCGTCGATCTGGTAGGCAATTTGTTCGAGAGTATCGACGTCGGTCGGAGTGGCGGTGCCGCCCTCGATACGATCGGAAACTTTCTTCATCCAAGTGGAGCCTTCACGACATGGCGTGCATTGTCCGCAGGATTCGTGGGCATAGAAGTGGGTGATGTTGTTGAGAACCCAGGACATGCGTCGTGAGTCGTCCATGACAATCACGCCACCGGAGCCAGCCATTGAGCCAGCCGCGGCGAGGGTGTCGAAATCGAGTGGGATGTCCCAGAAATCCAAGTCCTTGGCGTCGTCGCCACGTCCGATTTTGAAAGTTTCGTTGCAGCGAAGAATTTTGGAGGAAGAGCCACCTGGAATGACTGCTTTGAATTCGCGTCCGTCTTTCGGTCCGCCGCACATGTCGTAGAGGAGCTCGCGGAAGGTGATCTTGCCGACTTCTATTTCAAAATAGCCGGGTTTCTTGACGTCACCGGATACGCAGAGAATACGGGTGCCCGAGTTGCGTGGCGTACCAAGTTTGACGTATTCATCACCGCCCATGCGCATGATGTGGACGACGTGACAGAGGGACTCGACGTTGTTGACGATAGTCGGCGCCATGTAGAGGCCGATGGCAGCCGGGAAATACGGTGGCTTGATTCGCGGGTATGGACGTTTACCTTCGAGTGATTCGATAAGGCCGGTTTCCTCACCGCAAATGTAGGCCGCGGCACCACGGTGGACGTAGATTTCGAGATCGAACCCGGATCCGAGGATGTTTTCGCCGAGGAATTTGTTTTTTTGGGCTTCTTGGATCGCCTTTTCGAGGGTGATGGCTGCCTCGGGGAATTCTTCGCGAATATAAATGTAGGCAGTGTGCGCTCCGACGGCGTGTGCGGAGATGATCATGCCCTCGATTAACTGGTGCGGGTCCTGGTGAACGATATAGCGATCTTTGAATGTGCCGGGCTCGGATTCGTCGCAGTTGCAGATGAGGTAGACCGGCTTGGTGTTGTCGGGTGGGATGAAACCCCATTTGATGCCGGTTGGGAATCCCGCGCCTCCACGACCACGAAGGCCGGAAGTTTTGACCTCGTTGATAACATCCTTCGGATCCATCCTGAGAGCTTTCTTGAGCATCTCGTATCCGCCCTCTTTGAGGTAACGCTTAATGGAGGGGTTCCATCCACGACGATCGACGTTTTTGAAGATGAGCCGGTGCTCGTTGGGATGAGGTTTTTTGCCTTGTTCGTAGGTGATGCTCATTGGAATTAACAGTTAGGCGTTTTGATAGCTGTTGAGAAGTTCCTTGGCCTTGTCGAAAGTGACGTCCTCATGGAAGTCATCGTTGACGAGGCAAACCGGAGCGGTGCCGCAGGAAGCCAGGCATTCGGCAAATTCCACGGAGTAATTTCCGCAAGGTGAAACTGCGATGGGATCCTTGTGAGGGTCGGAGGCGTTGCGATCGATTCGGGCGATCTCGCAAAGCTTGTCCATGAGTTCATAGGATCCTCCCATGGCGCACGACAGGGTCCGGCATACGCGGATATGGAGTTTGCCCGGAGCTTTTTGGCGGAAGCCTGGATAAAACGTGACAACCTCGACGACCTTGATGGGTTCGATATCGAGCTTATCCGAGACCCAGTCGATGGACTCGGGGCTGATGTATCCGAAACGATGTTGGACTTCGTGAAGAAGAGGAAGGACGGCGGAGCGTTTCTGATCGTCTGGATACTGCGCGATGCGTTCATTCGCTTTTTCTTCGAGCCCCTCTGTGACGGCAAAGCTCGGGAAGAACTTTTCGCCTGGGGTCTTCGCTGAATGGATGTTTTGTTCAAGAACCGACAAGGCAGGTGGAAGGTATTCGACCGCAGTCCGGTCAACGGGGCGGGGAAGAGGAGTGTTGATTCCGCCGGCTGGAGGGGCTGGCTGCTTCGAATCGTCCGCGTTTTGATCGACGGGGACTTCTGGGATTTCAGGATTTGAGCTCACCTTGAAAAAGAGAATCGGTTGAAAAAAATTAGCGGTCGCACTCTCCCATGACGAAGTCGAGAGAGCCAAGGATAGCCGGAATATCGGAGACCATGTGGCCTTTGAGGAGGTCGGCGCAGATGCCGAGGTTGACGAAGGACGGGGCGCGAATCTTCAGGCGATACGGCACGCCGCCGCCTTTGGAATTAATGTAAAACCCGAGTTCCCCCTTGGGGTTCTCGGCGGCAAAGTAAACTTCACCCTCGGGAGCTTCGATGCCCTGGGTGGCCACGATGAAGTGGTGAATGAGTTCCTCCATACTCATCATGACGCGCTCTTTCTCGGGGAGCGTCGACTTGGAATTGACGACGTTGATGTCGCCTTCGGGCATGGTTTCGATCACCTGACGGATGATTTTGATGGATTGGCGAATCTCTTCCACCCGGACGAGATAGCGGTCGTAGCAATCACCGTTTTCCGCAATCGGGACATCGAACTCGTATTTCTCGTAACCGAGATATGGGCTGTCTCGGCGAAGATCACGGTCGACGCCACAGGCGCGCAGATTTGGCCCTGTCATACCGTAGCTGATGGCGTCCTCTCTGCTAATCACTCCGACATCGCACATGCGCTCGAGATAGATCTTGTTCTTGTCAAGAAGTCCGGAAATTTCGTCCACTGTTGCTTCGCATTCGTCGAGGAACTTAAGAATGTCCTGATCGAGTCCTTCGGGAAGGTCACGGATTTGGCCGCCGATGCGGGTGTAGGATGTGGTGAATCGGGCTCCGGTGATTTTCTCACAGAAGTTGTAGATCTTTTCGCGCTCGGCGAAGGTGTAGAGGAAGACGGTCATCGCGCCGACGTCCATGGCGCAAACGCCCACTCCCAGCATATGGGAGGAAATGCGGGCCAGCTCGCAGCAAAGAACGCGGAGGGCTTGTCCACGGGGCGGGAGATCCCAGCCCATCAGTTTCTCCACGGCGCAGGCGTAGGCTACGTTGTTAGCAAGAGGTGCGAGGTAATCGAGACGGTCGGTGTAGGGCACAAACTGGTTGTAGTGCATGTTTTCCGCAATCTTTTCGTCACCACGATGCAGGTAGCCGATATGGGGCTCGGCTTTCTCAATGATTTCACCATTCAGCTCAAGAACTAGGCGCAAGACGCCGTGGGTGGCGGGGTGGGATGGCCCCATGTTCAGCACCATTTTTTCACCGAGCACATCGTCGGTCTCGGCCTGATAATCATTCGCAGCTTTCGCCGCTACTGCGGCAGCGTCGGGGGCCTCGTAAGTCGTCGTTTCGCTCATAGTGCGCCTGCCTTATAAAAGTCTGGTTAGACGGGGCTCGCAAGGACTTTGTGAAATTTTTCACAAAGTCTGGAAATGGGGGAATTCACCAGTTTTGCGCGGGTCTAGAAATGCGCTCCTCGAGTTCGAAGATTTTTAAGGAAAAGAGAGGGGTTGCGAGCGGTATCGAACACGAAGGTTTCTCTTCAGATGCACAATCCTCGATTTCCAAAATTTGTTTGGGAATACCTAAAGCACCGCCTTTGGCTACTCTACGGCAGAAGTGTCAGGCGCACCGGGCTGTAGAAGTCGTTGGGTGAGAAGAGCCAACCTGGGTTTTGGTCCAAGAGTTGGTAGTTCGTGAGGAGGAATTCGGGCAGAAACTGGTTGCTGTTGGGCTCGTAGAGAGTGCGGCCGGTATAGCGTCCGTAGATCTTGTATTCATAATTCTGGTCGAAGCCGTAGAGTTTGGGTGCTCCAGCTTCAGGGAGACGGTCAGGATTGCGCTTTATGGCCTCGTTGAAGATGACGAGACGTGCTTTTTTGGCGGATTGGCCAGGTTTGCGGAGGTAGCCCCAAAAACGGGTCTTTTTGACGTAGTAGCGTCTGCCATAGAAGAAGTCCCCGCGTTCCTCGGCCGCGATTTTTGCTTTGCGCTCCGAGGGAGAGGGGGTTGTCCCGAGATTCCCCGGTTGGTTGTAGTTCTCTCCTCTGCCATATCCGATGAAGGAGCAGGATGAGAGGGCCAGTGCGAGGAGAGGGAGGCAAAGAAAGCGAAGCATCGAGGGCTTTCTCTCTTTTTGTGTCCTGCGGGTCAAGCTTCCGGGCGGGGTGGATTACTCTTGTATCTTTCGGGCAGGCACTTTAGCAGGATTGCCCTGCACGATCCGAATTGTGCTGATTGTTTCTTATGATTAATTTTCGTCATTTGATCTCGCCCGAGTGCATTATCCTCCAGCTTGATAAAACCGAGCACGAGGAAGTCGTTCTCGAAATGATTGGGCATCTTTCCGAGATCGGAAAAATTGCGAGCAAAGATTGCTACCGTTACAGCCAAGCCGTGATGGAGCGCGAATCCCAAACCGGGACTGGTTTGGGAGCGGGGATTGCTATTCCGCATGCCCGCGTTCCCGGGCTCAAAGAAGAAGTGGCCGTCTACGGCCGTTCTGGGGAGGGGGTCGATTTTGAATCTCCCGATCAGGGTCTGGCACACCATGTTTGTTTGCTTCTCGTTCCCGAAGATGGCGCGTCGAATCATTTAAAGATCCTTCGTGAGTTGGCCAAAGTTTTTTCCCAGGCTGATCTCCGTGAGAAGATCAGCTCCGCACAAAGTGCCAAAGAAATTTCCGAACTTCTCTGTATCGGAGCGGCCGACCTCTAATTAATTTTACCGTCATGACCATTCCCAAACTTCTCAGTGGTAAACTTCTGGCTGCGCTCGAAGCGCTCGGAGTCGAGGTGCCCGATTCATCGCGGATTCAGGTCGCCACGGCTGCCGATCTTCGTTTCGGTGATTTTCAAAGCAATGCCGCGATGGTCCTGGCGAAGGCCGTTGGCAAAAATCCCCGCGCGCTGGCTGAGGAGATTACCGGAGAGCTTTCCGTCGATGAGCTTTGCGAGGTGTCCATCGCCGGGCCTGGTTTTTTGAATTTCACTTTAAAACCAGGTGCTTGGGCTGATTTGGCAAAAGCGCAGTGGGAGTCTGATGATCTTCTGATTCAGCAGGTGGAAGCCCCGCAAACGATCGTTCTGGATTTCTCTGCACCCAATGTCGCGAAGCCGATGCATATCGGGCATATCCGCTCGACCATCATCGGCGAATGCCTTTCACGAATCTCGACCGCTCTCGGTCACAAAGTAATCAAGGATAACCATATTGGTGATTGGGGAACGCAGTTTGGCATGGTCACCTGGGCCTGGAAAAAAGGCGTCGATGAAGCTCAACTTGAAGAAGCTCCCTTGCAGGAATTACTGCGACTGTATCGTTCTGCTTCCGATGCCTCGAAGGAGGACGAGGCGATCAAAGATGAATGCCGTTCCGAGTTGGTGAAGCTTCAGCAGGGGGATCCCGAGAACACCGCGATCTGGACCCGTTGTCTCGAGCTTTCCCGAAAGGGACTCGATGCAATGTATGATCGCCTTGGCGTCACCTTTGATCACTGGATGGGGGAAAGTGCCTACAATGACGCTCTTGCGCCCTTGGTCGAAAAATTGAAAGGGGCCGATCTGGCCCGCGAAAGTGACGGAGCGGTGTGCGTCTTCTCGAGTGAGACGGTGAAACCCAAGGCTGATCCATTTAAGATTAATCGCGATGGCGAGTGGCAGGATTATCCCATGATGATTCAAAAATCTGATGGTGCCTTCAACTATGCTACCACCGATATTGCCACCGTTGATTTTCGAGTCAATGAATGGCAGGCTGATCAGATTTGGTATGTCGTTGATTTCCGTCAGGGCGGGCACTTCGAGCAGCTTTTCGATGTCTCGACGCGTCTCGGTTTCAACCAAGTGAATCTTGTGCACGTGGCTTTTGGAACCATTCTCGGTAAAGACGGCAAACCACTCAAAACACGGGCCGGGGATTTGCCCCAGCTCAATGATGTCCTCAATGATGCTGTGAAAGCGGCTCGTTCCGTGGTCGATGGTAAGAGCCGTCTCGATAGCGATGAGGAGAAGGCTGCTCTGGCCGAGCTTATTGGGGTGAATTCAGTGAAGTTTACCGAACTCTCGCACCATCGCATGTCAGACTACGTGTTTGATTTGGAGAAAATGGTCGCGCTCGAAGGAGATACCGCGCCCTATCTTTTTTACAGCTACGTCCGGAGTCGTTCGATCTTCCGTAAGCTCGAAGAAGGAGTCGCGGAGAATTTGTCCGCCGACAATCTTGCCCTTACCGAGCCTGCCGAGATTCATCTCGTGCGGATGCTTTCCCGCTATGGCGATCAGGTAAGGTTGGTTCTTGATGATTATCGCCCCAATCTCCTCGCAACCTACTTGCTGGAAATCGCGCGAGCCTTTCATTCCTTTTTCGAAGCCTGTCCCGTTCTCAAGTCGGAAGGGCAGACCCGTGAGAGCCGTCTCGTTATTTGCGACCTGACTTCACGGGTCTTGCGTGAGGGCCTAAACCTTCTTGCCATTGACGTTCCCGAGCGGATGTAGATTCTCTTTCCCATGAGCGACATCATCGTCATCAAAATTGGCACCGGCGTGCTGACACGTGAAAACGGAACCCTCGATGGTTCTTCGCTCGTGCGTCTGGTGACTTCGGTGGCTGCTCTTCAGGCCCAGGGTCATCATTGTATCATGGTGTCTTCCGGTGCGGTCGGAGCCGGGGTTTCCGCGCTCGGACTGGAGTCCTATCCCGACGATGTTGAGAGCCGTCAGGCTGCCGCCGCCGTTGGTCAGGCTCGTTTGATGCATCGATACGAAACGCTCTTCCAGCAGTTCGATCTCAATGTGGCGCAGCTTCTCCTCACCAGTTCCGATCTCGAAGAAAACCGTGACCGGGTCTCCGCGACGATACGCCGCCTCCTTGATCATGGATCAATCGTTCCCATCGTGAACGAGAATGATTCGGTCGCAATTGAAGAACTCCGTTTTGGCGACAATGACATGCTCTCCGCCAAGGTGGCCGAATTGCTCAAGGCGAATCAGCTGATTTTGTTCACTACCGTTGATGGTCTGATGCCACCTGAAGGTGGAGATATTATCGAGGAGGTGTCGACCGTCGAAGAGGTTCTGGATTTCGCCCGTGATGAAAGTGGAAAGTTCTCGATCGGTGGCATGTCTTCGAAGTTAAAAGCCGTTGGGTATGCCACCAATTGCGGAGTGCAGGTGACCATCGCGAACGGGCGCAAGCCCGAGCAGCTTTCCGACTTGGTTGCCGGAAAAGGACGTGGCACGCGGTTCCTTTAAAGTTCGGGAGCAGGGAAGGCGAGAACGCGGTAGTAGACAGCAAAGCCTTGGGCGATGGCTACGTTTTGGCTTTTGGTTCCACCATTGCCAAAAATAATCGGCGCGGCATCCGCCCAGGAATCTTCCTCCAGAGTCAGCGATGATTGTAGTCTGTAATGAACGCCGAGCTCAGACTCCCATGAAAGGGCCAGGTTGTCGTTTGTTTTGAGCAAGCTAATCACTGGCGTTGTCGGAATGAGGGATTCGTTGAAAACACTTACCGAAGTAGGATTGAGGGAGAATAAAACTTTGTTCGACGGTCCGCTTTGAAAGGAGCCGGAGGCTACGGTGATCAGTTCATCCTGGATGGCGCTGGCGGAAATTTCATCAGCTAAGAAGTCGTTGTCGCTCGAGGAAAACAGCAGCTGAATGAGCTTGTTTTCGGGACCGCTTTCCATAGGGAAAAGATCAAAGGTCGCACCGTCGGTTTCTTGAACGGTGGCCGTGAGGCTTTCTGACCCTCCGTCAGTTCCGTTGAGTTTCAGAAAGAGGGTATACGGAGATCCTGATGACCCTGTCTCAACCTGCCCATGCCACAGAATATCTTCAATCGTAATGGAGATGGAGAGCTTAATTGCGTTACGATAGTCGAGATCTTTGATCGGAATCCCCAATCCGCTGAGATCTCTGGGGACATCCCGGCCGGCCTGATCGTCGTATTTCATCTCCACATCCACCGGAGTATTGGCGGTGATTCCATCGGCGGCATATACGCCGCTTGCCGAGGTCACCGTTCCGCTTGCGGTCCAGACCACGGTCGAGGCCGTTAAGAGGGGCGCGGTAGCGATGAAGAGGGGGAGAAGCACCTTGCTCATTGGACCAAATTTTAAGTCATCAGGGTCCTCTTGTCACATCAATCGTGCCTCATTTTTTCTTACATTCATTTCACTCGAGACGTGTTAAGAAACCTAGAAGAAGTAATTCAATGAGATCTTTCATCCTGTTCCTCACTCTGTCCCTTCTGGGGCTCCTCTCAGCTCAGGAGGCTCCATACGATGTCTTTCCTGACGCCGAACCGCCATACTTCAGGGTTCGCTATGAGGCTTCGACCAAACCAGGTGAGTTGATTTTCCCGGTCAAATACACTGTCTGGATTCCTCCCGGGGTGAAAACCCTTCGCGGGGTCGTGGTGCATCAACACGGGTGCGGTGTCGGTTCGTGCAAGTCGGGATTGACGGGGGCTTTTGACCTCCACTGGCAGGCGCTGGCGGCCAAACACGGCTGCGCCCTCATGGCTCCTTCCTACGAGCAACCCAAAGATGGCGATTGCCAGAGGTGGTGTGATCCCCGCAATGGATCGGATGCCGCATTTCGTCGATCCCTTGTCGATCTCGGAAAGCTCTCCGGTCATCCCGAACTTGCCACCGTGCCCTGGGCCTTGTGGGGGCATAGCGGCGGTGGTCACTGGGCCGGTGGCATGGTGATGCTCCATCCTGACCGCGTGGCCGGGGCCTGGCTTCGGTCCGGAGTGCCTTTACTGATGCCAAATCCCGAGCGGCCATCCATCAAACCACACATTTTTTCTAGTGCCGTACTCAAGGTGCCCATGATGTGTAATTTGGGAACGAAGGAAGGATACTCGGTGAAGACCGGACGCTTCGCTGGTGTCTGGCCGGCCAATGAAATCTTCATCGATACCCTCCGGTCGCAGGATGCCCACATCGGACTCGCTGTTGACCCTCTCACCGCACACGAATGTGGGAACCAACGCTACCTTGCCATTCCCTGGCTCGATGTCTGTCTCCGCAAGAGGCTCCCTAAAGAGGCGGGAGGCGAACTCCGGATCATCGAGGGGAAGCAGAAAGGCTTCGTTTACAAGCAGGACAAACGATGGCTTTGGCTGCCGGACGAGTTACTTCTCGAAGCTTGGTCTTGCTACACCGAGGATACCCAAGTTCACGATAAAACGCCGCCTCCCGCTCCGACTAATCTCGTGGTGAAGGGGAATCAACTCAGCTGGAAAGCCACTGCCGATCTCGAAAGTGGACTGGCGCATTTCATCATCGAGCGTGATGGTGAGGCTATTGCCACCGTGCCCGAGAAGCCGACAAANAAATTCGGACGTCCCNTATTCCAGGGGNTNCNATATAGCGACACGCCCGCGCAACCGCTCGTGCAAATGCGCTTCACCGACCCCAAGCCCGAAGCGGGCAGGACACACCAATACCGTGTGATCGCGGTGAATACCGTCGGTCTGAAATCTAGGTAACTAGTTATCCGCTTCGCCTTTCGGCAGGTTCTTGCGAATCCCTTTGGCCACTGCTTCAGCGAGGAGGGCGGAGCCTTCGGTAGTGAAGTGGACGTCGCCGGGCTTCTTACCAAACTTGTTCATTTTCCCGGCCATGACGGCGTGGAGGTCGTTTACTTTGATCCCATGCTTTTTCATGACGGCGAGCGCCGCGTCGTTGTAGATTTTGTCGTCGCCGACTTTACGTCCGAATTCACCTGCGGGCACAGGCGTGGTGGTGGCGAAGACGAGAGTCGCTCCGGTCTCTTTGAGTCGCTTGACAATAGTCTCGAGATTGGCGGCATACTTTTCAGGGGAATGGGTCAAGGTGCCACGGACTTTGTCGCGCTTTCCTTGGTTCTTTGATTCGGGATGGCGATAGCAGAGATCCCAGAGTCCCCAGTTGAAGTGAATTAACTCCCACGAACCGTTCTTCTTGTGGAGCCACTTATCGAGATTCGTAATTCCCATTCCGGTGTGTCCGGCATTCCCCGGGACGCGATGCACATTCGCGACGCCTTTTAAATTTTCCCGCGCACCGGCGGTGTAGCCAATCGAAATGGAATCCCCGATAATGAGAACGCGCGGCAGGGCGGGGTCGTCGACGGATTTCGCAAAGGCGGGATTGGTTTTGCGGTCCTTCTTCGAGGCTTCACCGGGAGTGATCACGCCTTTCTGCGCCATGAGAGCGGGAGAGAGGAGAAGGCAGAGAAGCAAGGGAAGGGCGCTGAAGGATTTCACTCGAGTCATTTGGCTTGAAGCTAGCGGCCCATCAGAGATTAGCGAGTTCATTGATCTCAGAGAGTCGCATGGATTCTCTTGGCAAAGTTCGCTTCGGTATTCTATATCCACCCTCGATGCTCTTACAGGATACAATTGAATGGCCGGATGAAGTCGAATTTCTTGTGGATCAACTTGAAAACGAATCAACCGAACGGGATCTCACCCGCGAGGAACGCGCCCTCATGGATATCTACGAGACTGTTCCGGTTCTTGAGAGTCAGGATTGCCTCCATGAATTTTGGCAGAGCGGAATGAACCACCAACGGATCATTAATTCCTTTGATCTCATCGGCGCAACCGGCTTGGTCGACCCTCTCAATGCCAGCCGTTGGTGTGAGACCCGCACCGAGGACCGCAATGATTACAGCGAAACCGAATCGTCTTATCTCACCTCGATCGAAGAGGAGCTTGCGGAGGGCATGGATGAACTGGTCGATCTCGTGGTTGAGTTCATTGAAGAAGAAATGGAGTGAAGAGGGAGTCTCTACGGAGCTTGGACTTTAGCGCGAATCCATCCCACAGGCCCTATTCGGTCTGAAGGGCCCTGACATGCTGTCTCCATATCTCCGGACTCCAATTATCAGTCCTTCCCCAACAAGGCTTCTAAATGCGCCTCGACCCCAAGGGCCAAGCCCTGCACGTTGTAGCCTCCCTCCAGCAGGGAAACGACGCGTGACCCGCAATGCTTCCCGGCAATCTCCATGACCAACTTGGTCAGTTGCGCGAATCCTTTGTCGGTGAATTTAAAATCACCCAGCAAATCATCGTGGCGTGAGTCAAAACCAGCGGAGATGAGAACCAGGTCAGGCTGGAACTTCTCGGCCGCTGGTAAGAGCTTTTCTTTGAAGGCGCCAAGAACGGCCTCGTCGTCCGCACCACGCGGCAGGGGCACATTGATATTGAATCCCTCGCCTTTTCCTTTGCCTGTTTTTTCGGAAGCTCCTGTTCCCGGGAAGGCATAAAGCGCGTGGGTGGAGAAGAGCAATACACTTGGGTCATCATAAAAGGCCCACTCGGTGCCATCGCCATGATGGTAGTCCCAATCGACAATCAGAACGTTCTTCAGCTTGTGTTTTTCCTGCGCATAGCGCGCGGCCACCGCGACGTTGTTGTAAAAACAAAAGCCATACTCGCCATTGTTCGCGGCATGATGCCCGGGAGGCCGGATCGCGCAAAAGGCATTCCTTAGCTTCCCGCCACACACCGCATCGACCGCGCTCAAGGCTCCTGAAACTGAGAGCCGGCAAATGGCATCATCGTGTGCCTGCTTTCCTGCCACGGCGAGATGCTCTTCAGAGTGAATCATCTTAATGAAGGGCAGGGGATCAACGGTCGGTTTGATCGGGACTAGCTTCTTGTCCAAGCCGGCCTCTTTAATCTTTTCGTGGATCGCCTTGAGTCGTGCCGGTGATTCCGGGTGCGTCCCCCCCTGGGTATGCTCCAAATAGCGAAGGTCGCTGACCAATCCTGTGTTCATCGTGTTCATCGTCGAAGTTTTTTCTTTCTCTTCTTTCTCCTCGGCTGAAGCAAGATCCA
>PBTU01000083.1 GCA_002729295.1 Verrucomicrobiales bacterium
AAAAACAAAAACAAAAATGAGACTGCCATTAGTCACCAAAAAAATCGGGGGTTTTTACGACGGACGTTGTGGAATTTGTTGTACCTTCCATGAGTGGATTAGTAGGCAGTCACGGGCTTTTGAGGTCGACTTTATTCCTTACCAGGCGCGGGAGGCTGAGTTGGTGTTTCCGGGGTTGAATACTCTGGACCCGGCGCGGGAGATGGTCGTGCGAACGAGCGAAGAGAAAATCTATCGTGGAGCAGAGGCCTGGGTTTGCTGTCTTTACAGTTGTGCGAATTACCGGAGCTTCGCGAAGCGCTTGAGTGGGCCTTATCTGCTTCCAGTCGCGATTCGGGCCTGTCGCTTTCTGTCTGCGAATCGTTACGGGCTGAGTAAGATTTTCTTCCGAAAGAAAGACCGCGAAGTTCAGCGGTCTCTTCACACGATGGAGATCACGGCCTGTGAAGGAGTTTTTTGTGTCACCGAGCAGGACGAATGGCGTCGTGAACTGATGAAGTAGAACCCGAAACAATGATTGCGTGGATCAAAAAGCTTTTTCGGGGGAAGACTCCGGATCGTAAGCCGGGACGATTGACCCGGATGATGGAGATTTAGATCAGGTAACCCTGAAATACAAACGGGGGCTTCGAATTTCGCGGCTGCGTTGAATGATTTAAAAAATCATTCGGGGTAAAGAATTGCTCCGCAGTTGTCGCAGTGCGAGATGGCTGCGCCGGATTGTGCGAGGGCGTAGGTAGCCGGGGTGACTTGGACGTGGCAGGACTTGCAGCTGCGCTCGCGTGTGACTGCTGCGACGGCGACGCCTTCGCGTTTGTCGTAAAGACGATTGTAGGTGTCCATGAGGTCCTCTTCAAGTCCCTCGGCGGCCTGCATGCGTTGACTTTCAGCTTCGGCGAGTTGTTCCTTGTACTGGGTGGCCCGGGCTTCGAGACCGGAGATTTCCTCGTCAACGAGGGTCTGGGTTTTACCGAGGGCCTCTTCGGCTCTCGTGATGTCGGACTTTCGCTCGTCGGCTACTTCCATGAGTTCAAGCTCCTGGGTTTCGAACTCGTCGATTTGTTCTTCGTAGCGGGTAACTTCGCTACCGAGGCGGGTGTATTCCTCGTTTTTCTTGGTTTCGAATTGCTGGTTCTTCAGCTTGGTCACGGTGTCCTTGCGGGTGCCGATGTCGAGTTCGACATTTTTGATGGCAACTTCGTTTTCCTGATAAGCCTTTTTGGCGGCTGCGACCGCAGCAGTGTCGTTGGCGAGACGCTCCTTGGCAACTTCCTGTTGTTGGGGGATTTTGACGAGTTCCTTGTTGAGGGATTGAATCGTCTGATCAATTTCCTGAAGGCTAAGCAGTTGCTGAACGTCGTCGCGCATGGCTTATGACTAGCGGGTGAATTGGCAGGGGGAAAGCGGAAAGCTCGCGACTAATGACCGTGCTTCTTTCTCGCGAGGCGATCCTTGGAGGACGTGGCCTGGCGACTGGAGGAGGAATGGCGCTCCGGGAGCTTGCTGGTCGGGGAGTTTTCGGATTCTTTGACCGGGACCTCAGGGGGCGGGGGTTCGGGATCTTCGACGGGTTCTTCGGTTTCAACAGGAGACTCGGAGGGCGTGGAGTTTTCGATTGGATCTCTGGTGCCGCGGGTTTTGAGAGCGGTAAAGGCGAGAGCTGCGGTGAGGGGAGGGGAAAAGAGGAGCCATTCGCCGGTGCTGAAGGGAAAGACGAAGTAGGCCAGCGCTGCGACGATGGAGAGCCACCATTTTCGGTGGTGGAGGATGAGGACGAAGATCCCGAGGAAGGCGGTCTCCCCCCAGAAGGGAAGGCGGGAGTAGCGGTTCGAGGATCTTTGCGGCTTGAGAGAATCCAGGTATTGGATGGAGAAAGGAAATTGTTGTAATTGAAGGGAGCTGTTTTCTGGAATCAGGGCTACAATGGAGAGAGTTTCTTCCGGCGATTCTAGTAACTTCACGGAGGAGAGAGGCTTGATTTTTTTTAAAGGAATCGAGGTGCGTCCCGTTTTGTCGATCGGGATGATGATTAGGGATTGGCCCTTCAGGAGCAGTGATTTTCCGGGAAGGAAGAGGACGCTATTAGGATTCGACCCATTTTGGGCCATGAGGGATGCTAATTCGAGAGAGGGGAGCAGTTTGTCATTCCAGCGAACTAAGAGCGGGAGTTCGATCGTGTCACTCTCTTTATCAGGATGAATGTTTTCAAGTTGGGTAAAGCCGTAAAACGGAGCTTCGATCGATGGATGCGATCCGATTTGATTGATTCTGGGGATTTCATCAAGGGCGGCGGCTTCGGGGGATTGAATGACTGATCCCTCCAAATAGCTTGGAAATTCCTGGGTGATGGGACCTCGTTGAAGGTCGATCCCTATTGCGAAGGACTCCAGTTGTGACAGTTCGTGTTGGATCGCCCGCAAAACCAACTCGTCGGTATTCTCCCATGACAAGGATTGCGTGATGACCAAATGTTCGGCACCGGCCTCCCGGATGCTGTTGATGAGGAATACCCAGTTGGCTGGGGTGAGATCGGAGCGCCCTAATATGGCGGTTGTTTCACTGTCGAGGGTGTAGGACTCCAAGTTAAGTTTCGGACTATATTTGGAGCTAATATCGTAGACGTTCACGACGAATTTCTCGTTTTTAATATTTTGAAAAGCCAGATGAGTGTCGGTGGAAAACTTCTTTGGAAACACAAAAGCCAAATGCTCCAGTTTGACCATAAAGGACAGATATCCAATTCCCCACGCCATTAGCAACCCGGCCAGAACCGGAATAACAAAGGTCGAGAGAGGTGAGGAGAAGCGCTTCACTGAGGCCATCCCTAGCAGTCCTCAGATCACTAGTCGAGGATAGGACCGAGGGAGTCTTCGAGCGGGGTGTCGTCGATGACTTCCTTGAGGAAAGCCTCGGCGGCGGGGATTTGCTCAAGATACCAGGGGAGATCGCTATTGTGACCGAGATTTGCGAAGGCTCCGAGGACCTGCATGAGTCTCTGGGTTGCGCAGTCCCTGAGAAGCGGTTCGATGGGGGCGTCTTCAGTGACGTCTTCCCAGAGCTCGAGCATCTTGTCGCGATCCTCCTTGGAGTGATTCATATAAGGATCGTATAGGAGGGAGGCCAAATCGTATTCCTGGCGGCCCATCCGAAGTCCCTGGAAGTCGATGATAAATGCCTTGCCGTCTTTGAGGAGGAGATTTTGCGATTGGAAATCGCGGTGAATCATGTGGGGCGCGGTGGCGCCGAGGCGCTTACGAAGAGCGGCAAGGGCGGGGTCGTCGCGGAGAGCTTCCGGGTCTTTTCCAAGATGAGTGCCGACGTAGTGCTCGAGGAAGTAATCCTGCTCCCAGTGGTAAAGTGGTTCGTCGAAAATCGGCTGGAGTTCGAAGTCCTTCGGTGGACGAGTATAAAGAAGTGTGTCGAGTTGCTCAAAGGCGGAACGGTAGAAGGGCTCCCGGTCCTCGTAGGGACTGTCCTTAATCGAGAGGAGATCGGTATCGCCCAAATCCTCGACGAGGGCAACCTGACGGCGGATATTGTCATAAAGAACTTTTGGGATGTTCAGCCCTGCGGCGGTAAGGAAATCCGCAACGGGGAGGAAGTTAGCGTTGTCGGAACGTTCGAGAGTATAATGCACCCCGATGAAACTCGGATGGTCTTCGGCGGTGATCCGGATGATGGTGCGGCCGGAGGCTCCCTTCTGGATCGGCTCCATGAGAACCTTGTGAGTCGGAGCGAGGTCGAGGTGAGCGCGGACGGCGGTGAGGAGAGTGTCGGCTGGCATCGTGAGGTGTGATAAGATTTACAGGTCGGCGTCGAGATGACGACCAGCTGCGGGGGAAGTGCTGTGAACGATACAATTTGTCAATTGCGCATCCCGCAAAACCGTTGTTCCGGGCCAAAGAATGGAATTTTCCACGATAGCGCCCTCCTCGATGCGACAATTTCCGTCGACCCAGCTATTGTTGACGGTCCCGTCGATTTGCGCGGTGGGGTGGATTTCTGGAGTCATTTCAAAGCTGGCTTCACGGTAGGCCTCGCGCGTTCCGAGATCGAGCCACCGCGGTTCGCCTTTGACGAGGTAGGCGCCGAGCTCATTGCGCTTGATCAATTCCAGAAAGGCCGGGATTACGGAGATTTTCTCTCCGGCGGGAATGAGATCGAGAATTTCCGGGTCGATACAATAGATTCCCGTGAATTGATGGGTTCCGGTCAATTCGGCGACTTTGCCGTGAATGTCGGTGATTCGGCGGCCCTCGATGGCGAGGTGGAGAGCGGGTCCGTGGGGCTGCACCGCGAGCGTGGCGGTATTATTCGAGCTCATGTGGCCCGTGATAAGGCTGTCAATTGGGAGGTCGGTGATGATGTCGCCATTGTATACGAGAATTGGGTCACCATTGATCCACGCTTCGATGTTTTTGATGCCGCCGCCGGTTTCGAGGAGGACGGTCTCATGGAAGAAGGACAGGGAGGCTCCGCGGTAGGTTCCGTCGGGAAAAGCCACATCCCAGGCTTCGGCGAGATGGTGGGTGTTGATCGCAAAATCGGTGATGCCCGCCGCGATGCAGTGATCCATCACATGTGTGATCAAGGGCCGGTTGGCGAAGGGGATGAGGGGCTTTGGCAGGGTGTCGGTGAGGGGCTTCAGGCGAGTCCCCAGTCCGGCTCCGAGTAAAAAAGCTTTGCGCATGCGCGGACAATGCTGGTATCTCGCGCTCATTGGAAGAATCAATCAACTTCCTCCGTCTTAAGTTTCACCATTCCATGAAATCATCCCTGTTCCTGTTCCTGTTCTTCGTCGCTCCGGTTCTCGCCTTGCCCCCCGAATTCGAACTCAGCAATTGGGCCGAACCCTTCGATGTTGAGTACCCCACCGCACTCACCGCGGCCGCTGATGGTACGGTGTATGTCTCGGTTGACTACAACGGCTCGCTCGGTAAGGAGAAGAACATGGGCAAGATTGTCTCCTGCCGCGACACTAATGGCGACGGCAAGGCGGATAGCTTCAAGGATTTTGTGCCCAACATTGACAGTCCGAGGGGAGGGCACTTCGTCGGAGATACGCTGTATCTCATTCATCCGCCATTTCTCAGCTCGTTCCGCGACACCACCGGGGACGGCGTGGCCGATGAACACAAAATCCTTCTTGAAAAAATTGGATTTGGTCTTCGCCATCCGCGTGGATCGGATCACACCACCAATGGTTGTCGAATGGGCATCGATGGTTGGCTCTACATCGCAGTGGGTGATTTTGGCATGGAAGACACCAAAGGCACCGATGGCAAAGTCGTGAGATTACACGCCGGGGGAGTAGCCAGGGTGCGTCCCGACGGCACCGAGTTGGAAGTCTATTCCTATAACACGCGCAATATCTGCGACGTGGCGATCAGTCCGACGCTTGACCTCTTCACCCGCGACAATACTAACGACGGAAAAGGATGGAACATCCGCGTGCATCACTTCACCAACGGATCGGATCACGGCTATCCGCGTCTCTATAAGAATTTCAAAGAGGAAGCGGTCAAGCCCATGCTCGACCTCGGAGGCGGTAGTGGCACCGGGGCTCTTTATCTTGCCGAGCCCGGCCTCCCGGAAATGTTCCTCAACTGTGATTGGACCACCGGTAAGATTTACCATGATGCTCTCACCGAAAAAGGCGCCGACTTCAAAGCGGAAGAGTCTGTCTTCCTAGACCTCGTTCGTGCAGTGGATATCGATGTCGACGGCAACAGTAATCTCTACGTTTGCGACTGGCGTGATGGTCGATTCAAATTCGCCGGAAAAGGAAAGAAGGTCGGCATGCTTCAGAAGATTGTAAAGAAAGGTCTCAAAGCTCCACCGCTTCCCAAGTTCGCCAAGCTTGCAGATTCCCAACTGGTTGCGCTTCACAAAGATCCCTCCGCGGTGCGTCGTCTCGAAGCCCAACGGGAGCTTCTCTCCCGGAGTGATTTTAAGGATGTCGAAGGTCTCATCGCCGTCGTTGGCGACAAAAAAAACAGCAAGGCCAGTCGCGTCGCGGCGATCTTCACCATTGCGCAATTGAAAGATGACAAGGTAATCGAAAATTTGAAGGTCTGTGGTCTTGCAGCTCCCAATTTGGGTGAGTTCGTGCTCCGCGCTCTCGGCGACCGCAAGGGACGTCTCGACAAAGTTTCTCCCGAGACCTTTTCAAAACTCCTTGGCAGTTCTGCTCCTCGCCTCCAACTACAGGCTGTCATTGGTCTGATGCGTCTGGGGCAGAAAGCGTCAGGAAGTTCCGAGTCTCTCATCAATTTGGCGACCGTCACCAATGATGAGCGAATCAAGCACACCTGCATTCAGGCTCTCGTTGCGATCGCCGAAATCGACGTGCTCTTGAAAAATACCGACCATGCCGTTGCTCTCCAGGCGCTTCAGCGTCTTCACAACCCCGGCGTCATTTCCTCCCTTATCGCTCAACTAGCCACCAGTAAAAACAAGATTCCGCTCTTCGGTGCCCTCGCCCGTCTCTACCACAAAGAAGGGCCTTGGGATTTGAAATTCTGGTGGGGGACTCGCCCCGACGACCGCGGTCCGTATTTCTTCGTCGAAGAATGGAGTGAAACTCCCGTTATCAAGAAAGCTCTCGAAAGCGCCTTCTCCGAATTCAAAAAAGACGACCAAATGCAAGCTCTCAGGCTTCTGGGTAAGAATCGTGTCGACGTGACCAAGCTCGACCTTGGTGATCAGGATCCGGTCGATCTCGCGCTGATGGCGGCTGTTCCTAATCCAAGTCAGGTGCAGCTCCTTACTGCTGCGGCCAAGGATACCAAACGTCCCTGGGATGTCCGGGTGGCAGCCTTGCGGAATATATCCAAAGCTCCCGACGGGACGGGAATTGCCAATGAAATCGGGGTCCTCGGAAATTGGATGGAAACGAAAATCGATCCTGCTAATTTGGAACGCGAGGTCTCCGAGTTCACCAATCGCGGCGGACTCTTCCTCCAATTCAAAAACATCCGTAAGATCGCCGCGAAGGGTAGTGTTCATGAAAGCCGCGTCGCCTGGCGTTCGCTCCTGACCATGACAGAAAGCCCCTTGGTCAAGCGAGGGCCCAAAGATCAGATTTTGAAAATGATCGCCAAGAATCCCCGTGAAGAAGGCTTCTTCCTCGCTCTCGCCGATCTCCGCATGACCGGCTTCGACAAGCAGATCGAGAATGCCATCAACAGCGATAACGACACTCTCATTGAAGTGGCCAAACACACCAAGGAGCTCCTCGCCAAAGGTAAGGCCAGCGGCGGAAAGACGGTCGACAAGGTTAAGCCTGACGAAGTGGCCAAGTTGGCCATGACTCAGAAAGGAGACGTCGCCAACGGTAAGGCCCTCTATCTTCGTCAGGGCTGTATTGCCTGCCACGCCATCGACCAAAAGGCCGAGCAGAAAGGGCCCTACCTCGGTTCTGCCGGAAGTAAGTTCACGCGAGATTACCTTATCCAGTCGGTTCTCGATCCCAATGCCGTTGTAGCCCAGGGATTCCAAACCGAACTAATCACGACCAATGATAAAAAAGTCCACATGGGCTTTGTGACCAAGGAGGAGGACGGCATGATCGATCTCCGCAATATCGCCGGCATCGTGACTGAGATCAAGGAAGTCGAAATCAAGAAGCGCGACCACCAAACAAGCTCCATGATGCCTCCCGGCCTCGCCAGCACGCTCACCGTCGGTCAATTCACTGACCTCATCGAATACCTCGTCTCTCTGAAGGAGTAATCTTGTTGAAGGTCGAGGTCAGCATCTTATAGTCGCTGAACTTACTGTCGCTTTTTTCGTCCGGAGATTTCCCAGATCTCCGAAATTTTGGGCTATTGCTGGGCGTATCTGTAGGGTAGATCTTTGTGAACTCAGTCCTGATGCTCTTCCGGTCAATTCTTGCCCTCGTTTGCTGTCTTCCTGCCGCCCGTGCCAAAGTCAGTTTTAACGAAGACATTCGTCCGCTTCTGTCGAACCGTTGTTACGCCTGCCATGGTCCTGATGAGGAGGATCGGAAGGGGAAGCTGAGGCTTGATACCAGAGAGGGGGCCATGCACGAGAAGAAGGGGTTTGCCGCGATCGTGCCGGGCAATCTCAAGGACAGCGAATTGATCTACCGAATCGTGACCGAAGACGAGGATGACATGATGCCGCCTCCCGGGAAGGGGCAACGCTTTTCGAAAGAGGAAGTCGAACTTTTNAAACAGTGGNTTAANGAGGGCGCGAATTACGAGCTTCATTGGTCCTATGCGAAACCGGTAAATCCGGAGGTTCCCAAAGTGGACGGCCAGCCCTGGAAGGTGCGGAGTGTCATCGATGCTTTTGTATTGGATCGCTTGAAAAAAGAGGGGCTTTCTCCACGCAAGGAAGCGGATCGTTACACCCTAATTCGACGTGTTTCTTTGGATCTCACGGGGTTGCCTCCGACGAAGGAAGAGGTGGAGGTATTTCTCGCGGACAAAAGCGAAGACGCTTACGAAAAGTTGGTCGATCGTCTTTTGGCCAAATCGGCCTTTGGTGAGCATTGGGCAAGGACGTGGTTAGACCTTGCACGCTATGCGGACTCGGCGGGCTATGCCGACGACCCTGGACGCACAATCTGGGCGTATCGCGATTGGGTGATCCGCGCGCTGAACGCCAACATGCCCTTTGATCAATTCACTATCGAACAAATCGCCGGGGACATGCTTCCCAATCCCACCGAGGATCAATTGATCGCGACGGCCTTTCATCGCAATACCAAGACGAATAACGAAGGGGGAACGAGCGATGAGGAATTTCGCAACGCTGCGGTGGTCGATCGTGTGAATACCACCATGGCAACCTGGATGGGAACGACCGCGGCCTGCGCGCAATGTCACACGCACAAATACGATCCCATTACGCACGCGGAGTATTTCCAGATGTTCTCCATCTTCAACCAATCGGAAGACGCCGACCGCCGGAACGAGGCGCCGACAATCAATGTGTCGGCTAATGGCGGGAAGCGCGCAAAACTGGAAGCAGAGATTGTGGCTCTCGAAAAAGCGGCTCTGGTTCCTGATACCGCCAATCTCGCCGAGATGGCAAAGTGGGAGGCTGGCCTGAAATTGAATCCAACCAAATGGCAGGTGCTGGCGCCGACGAAAATAACCGCGACCTCGGGCGCGACTTTTGAACTCGGCAGTGACAAGTCGGTGCTGGTCAGTGGTAAGGCGGCTAAGACCGATGGCTACTCGATTGAGGCGAGCAGCAATTTGAAACAGATCACTGCACTCAAGATCGAAGCCCTCGCTTACGAAAAACTCGACGGCGGCGGACCCGGTCGGAAGGAGAACTTCGTCCTCAACGAGGTCGCGCTTTCGAGTGGCGGTAATTCGAACAGCAAACGTGGCCGCTTCGTGCGGATCGATCTTCCAGGCAACGGCAGGATCATCCATGTCGCCGAGGTGCAGGCCTTCGACGCCTCGGGTGTCAATGTCGCTCTCAAGGGCAAGGCCAAACAGAGCACCACCGGATACGGCGGCGACGCGCGCCTCGCCATCGATGGCAACACCAATGGCATTTTCACGGCCAAAAGCACCACCCACACCAACGATGGCGACAAGGCTCCCTATTGGGAGGTAGACCTCGGTGCCGAATACGATTTATCGCGGCTCGCCGTTTGGAACCGCACCGATAATAATCTGCAGAGTCGGCTCGACGGCTTCAAGCTCTCCGTGCTCGACAGAAAACGTGTCCCGGTTTGGGAACAAACCTTTGCCAAAGCACCGAAGCGCCAACAGGCGGTGGCGCTCGACGGCGCGCAGCGCGGAAGTTTTGCCAGCGCCTCGGCCACCTACGACCAGAAGGATTTCGGTGCTTCGTTGGCAATCGACGGCAGCCCGGCCAGCCAGTCGGGTTGGGCGGTCGGCGGGGCGACGGGCAAAGATCATCATGCGGTCTTTCGCCTCGCCAAGCCTCTGCCCGGAGGCTCGTTGAAGATTGGGCTGGCTCAGATGTATCCCAACCACGCGATCGGCCGCTTTCGCATCTCAGTCACCGACGGCGCTGAGCCAGCGCCTGTCGTGCCACACGCGATTGCCGCCATTCTTGCCGTGCCCGCCGCGAAGCGCGATGCAGATGCCAAGGCGGCCCTCTTTGCCCACTATGTCAAAGTCAACCCTGCTGCGCTGCGATCGCGTGAAAAGATCGCCGCCTTGAAGAAGCAGATCGCCGCTCTCAAGCCCGGCACCACGGTTCCCATCATGCGCGATTTACCAAAGAATAAACATCGCA
This sequence comes from Verrucomicrobiales bacterium, assembly GCA_002729295.1. Lineage (GTDB taxonomy): Bacteria > Verrucomicrobiota > Verrucomicrobiia > Verrucomicrobiales > Akkermansiaceae > SW10. The sequence continues at coordinate 10,252 of PBTU01000083.1, forward strand.
AGACGCATGTTCACCTTCGCGGAAACTATAAGAGCCATGGTGAAGAGGTTGGGCCCGGGGTTCCTGCAATTTTTGGTTCGCTGCCCGAAGGAATGGAGCCCAACCGTCTGGCCATGGCAAAGTGGTTGGTCAGCGAAGACAACCCGCTGACCGCCCGCGTGGTTGCGAATCGCTTTTGGGAAAATCTTTTCGGAGTCGGCATCGTTCTGACAAGTGAGGAATTTGGCTCCCAGGGTGAGCGGCCTTCCCATCCCGAGTTGTTGGATTGGTTGGCAATTGAATTCATGAAGGAAGGCTGGGACGTGAAGAAGTTCCTCAAGCTCCTCGTAACCTCGTCGGCCTACCGTCAGAACTCTCACGTAACCGATAAAATGGCCGCTCGCGATCCGGACAACCGCCTCATCGCACGTGGTCCTCGCGTGCGCCTCTCTGCAGAGATGATCCGCGATCAGGCGCTCGGGGTGTCGGGCTTGCTCAGTTCAAAAATGTATGGCCAGCCGGTGCGCCCGCCTCAGCCTAATCTTGGGCTCAAGGCGGCCTTTGGTGGCGGAACTGATTGGAAGACCAGTGCTGGTGAGGATAAGTTTCGTCGTGGCTTATACACCAGTTGGCGTCGTTCCAGTCCGTATCCTTCCATGGCGACCTTCGGTGCGCCGAACCGCGAAGTTTGTACGGTGCGACGTGGCAGCACCAATACACCGCTGCAAGCGCTCGTGACTTTGAATGATCCGGTCTTCATCGAAGCCGCCCAGGCCCTGGCGCGTCGCATGTCGGTGCGGGAGGGAACCTTGGTAGCGAAGATCGAATTTGGATTTCAACTCACACTCTCTCGTCCGCCGACCAAGATCGAAACAACGCGACTCATCTCGCTTTACGATGCCACTCGGGTCAGATACTCCACCGACACCAAGCTCGCCCAGGAGATGGCCACCAATCCCATCGGCCCGCTTCCCAAGGGAGCCAACGCCGCTGATCTCGCGACTCTCACCGTAGTTGCCAATATCCTCCTCAATCTCGATGAGACCTTAATGAAACGCTAAGGTCTAACTTTTCCAATCTGATGAATCCACAACTCGAAAGCCTGCAATACAAAACGCGGCGGCATTTTTTTAAACAATGCTCCATGGGACTCGGGGGAGTTGCCTTGGGCGATATGCTGGCGACTGATGCCGTGGCGTTGGAAGCGCCGAGCAATCCGCTCCTGCCGAAATTGCCGCCTCAAGCAGCCAAGGCGAAGCGCGTGATTTATCTGCACCTTACCGGGTCGCCGCCGCATCTCGACATGTGGGATCACAAACCGGAGTTGGTGAAACGCGACGGACAGGAGTGTCCCGACGAATACATCAAAGGCAAGAAGTTCGCCTTTACCTCGGGAACGCCCAAGTTGATGGGAAGCCCGCGCACCTTCAAGCAGTATGGCAAAAATGGCATGTGGATGTCCGATGCCATTCCGCATTTTCACGATCTTGCCGATGACTTCTGCATCATCAATTCGATGACGACTGATCACTTCAATCACGCGCCGGCCGAACTCTTCGTGCATACCGGATTCCAGCAACCGGGACGTCCGACCTTCGGGGCCTGGACGACCTATGGCTTGGGATCAGAAAACCAAAATCTGCCGGGTTACGTTGTCTTGATTTCCAGTGGGGTGCAGCCGAATGGCGGGAAGAGCTCCTTTGGATCGGGCTTTATTCCATCGGTGTATCAAGGGGTGCAGTGTCGCTCGAAAGGGGATCCCGTTCTCTATGTCAGCGACCCGCCAGGAATGGACCGCAGTCTGCGTCGGGCCAGTCTCGATGCCTTGCGCGATCTCAATGAAGCAGCCTCGAAAGACTTTGCTCATCCTGAGACTCTTACGCGCATGGCGCAGTATGAGCTGGCCTTCCGCATGCAGATGTCGGTGCCGGAGGTGATGGATATTTCCAAGGAATCGAAGAAGACGCTCGAGAATTATGGCGCGCAACCCGGAGCGTCGAGCTTCGCCAACAACTGCCTTCTGGCCCGTCGTCTCGCTGAAGACGGTGTACGTTTTGTGCAGCTCTTCGACTGGGGGTGGGATTTCCACGGGACTAACCCCAAGGAAGACATCCGCGATGGTCTGACCAACAAGTGTGCCACCATGGACAAGCCGGTGGCGGCTTTGATTAAAGATCTCAAGGAGCGTGGGATGTTCGACGATACCCTGATTATTCTGGGTGGCGAATTTGGGCGCACGCCCTTCCGCGAGGGACGGACCTCCAAAGGGAAAGTTCTCGGCCGCGATCACTTCCCGGATTGCTACACCATGGTGATGGCTGGGGGAGGCGTGAAAGGCGGATACACTCACGGCGCATCGGACGAACTCGGATTCTCGGTCGCTCGCGATAAAGTGCATGTGCATGACTTGCAAGCCACCTGGATGCATCTTCTTGGATTCGACCACGAGAAGCTTACTTACCGCTTTCAGGGCCGTGATTACCGTCTCACCGATGTTCACGGGCACGTCATCAAAGATCTTTTAGCCTGATGAAAAAATCAATTATCTCTCTGCTGATCGCTTCGGCGGTTTCCAGCTTCGCCGCCCTTCCCAATATCGTGGTCATCATGGCCGATGATCTTGGATGGTGGGATACCCGCTTTCAGGGGAACAAAGATCTTGAGACGCCTTTTCTCGATCAGTTTGTGACGGAGGGCATGATCTTCCCGCAAGGTTATGCTGCCGCATCGGTTTGCACGCCCACCCGGGCCGCGATGATGACTGGTATCTCTCCCGCGCGACTCGGGATCACCAATCATGCTCCCGGTCATAAAGAGGGGATGGTTCCGAAAGGACGAGTCCAGGCCGGAGCCACGAAGCTGACCTATCTGCCGCTCGCCGCGGAGACGATTGCGGAACGATTGAAGAAGGAAGCGGGATATGCCACCGGCTTTGTTGGGAAATGGCATCTCTCTCATCGCAAAGGGAACAACGAGTCGGGGGCAAAGTGGGAGCCGTTGCTGCGTCCGGAGTTTCAGGGCTACGATTTGAATATCGGAGGGTGTGACCGTGGCGGGCCGCCGAGCTTTTTTGCTCCTTATCGTATTCCGGCGCTCAAGGATGGTGAGAAGGGTGAGTATTTGCCTGCGCGCATGGCAGATGAATGCATCTCTTTTATGAGGAAGAACAAAGAAAAGCCCTTCTTCCTGACCTTCTGGAATTACTCGGTGCATTATCCCATCGAGGCTCCCGAAGACTTAATCGAGAAATACAAGAAGCGTGGCGTCGAGAACCCTGCTTATGCCGGGATGATCGAAGGGATGGACCGTTCGATTGGTCGGGTTCTAAAATCACTCGATGATCTTGGTGTCGCAGACAACACGCTTGTCATTTTCACTTCCGACAACGGTTCGCTCTTCACCAATGGTCCGCTCCGAGACAACAAAGGACACATCTACGAGGGTGGTATTCGTGTTCCCTGGGTTATCCGCTGGCCGGGCAAAGTGAAGCCGGGGAGAAAGAATGGCGTGCCTATTGTTACTACTGATGTCTTTCCGACTCTCCTCGAAGTGGCTGGCCTCAAGTCCAGGCCCGGAGTGCCCCAAGATGGCGAGAGTCTGATTCCTTTGATCACTGGAAAGAGTGAGTTGAAGCGTAAGTCGGTTTTCTTTCACTATCCCAACTACGCCTTCCACAAGAGAAATCGTCTCGCCGGAGCCGTGGTAACAGGGCGCTATAAATTGATTCGATTCTACGATGACGATTCGATCGAGCTTTATGACCTCAAGGCTGATATTGGTGAGAAGAATGATCTTTCCAAGTCGAAGCCAGAGCTCGCGCAGAAGATGCTCAAGGAACTCAATGATTGGTTAAAGGAGTCGAAAGCCAAGATGCCTTATCAACCAAAATGACTTCCTCCGAACCATGCCGCTTGGCTGGTCTTGAGTTAATCGATCATTTCTTCTTCGCTCCTCTCAATCACCAGGATCCGGAAGGGCGCGAGTTGCAGGGGATGGTGCTGACGATCAATTGCAAGATTCTTCCAATTTTCGGGGTTCTTGTGGCTCGAAGTCAGTTCCCAGAGCCACTAAGCAAAGAGATCTAGGACCGGTTTGGCTTTCACAAGTTCCCTCGGTTGGTTGAGGTGGTTCATGACCATGGTTTCAGGGTCGATGCCGAAGGCGTGGTAGATGGTGGCGAGGAGTTCGCCGGGGTGGACGGGGTCGTCAGTGGGGGCCGAGCCGGTCGCGTCGGATTTACCGTGGACGTTACCGCGTTTGATGCCGGCTCCGGCGATAACGCTGGTGTAGCAATAGGGCCAATGGTCCCGACCGTCGGCGCTGTTGTTGTTGCCGGAGGTGCTGACGCCTTTTTGCGGGCTGCGTCCGAATTCACCGACGGCGACGACGAGGGTTTCGTCGAGTATGCCGCGGTCATCGAGATCGGAAATGAGAGAGGAGAGGCCGTTGTCGAGCATGGGGCCGGCTTGGTCCTTAATGCGTTTGGAGAGGCCTTTGTGGGTGTCCCAGGAATGGTTGTCGGAGTTGGCGACCTTGGGCCAGATGACCTCGACGACGCGAGTGCCGGCTTCGACGAGACGACGGGCGAGGAGGCAACTGTCGCCAAACGTATTTTTGCCATAGGATTCGCGGGTCTTCTCGGTCTCTTGTTCGAGAGCGAAGGCTTCACGGGCGCGGCCGCTGATGATGAGGTTGAGCGCGCGTTCGTAATTTTCGTCGAGCGAGTATTCTTCGACGGCTTTATCGATGGTAGGCATCTGCGCATTGATGGCATTGCGCAGAGTAGCGCGACGTTTAAGACGAAGAGAAAAGATGTCGGGACGCAATTGCAGATCGTCGATCTTGATACGCGTCATCTTGTTCATGTCCATGTCGTCGCCACCGGGATAGAGGGTGTAGGGGTCGTATGACTTGCCGAGGAATCCGGCGGCGCCACCTTTGCCGACGACGTTACTTTCCTGAAGCGGGCGGGGGAGCATGACGAAGGGAAGCATGGGATCCTTCATCGGTCGGATCTTGATCAGGTTGGAGCCGAAGTTGGGGAAGTCTTTCGGGCTTGGTGGTTCGAGTTGGCCGGAGGGGCTCACCTTGTCGGTGGTGTAGCCGGTCATCATTTGGTAGATTGCGGCGGTGTGGTTGAAGAGTCCGTTCGGCGTGTAGCTCATCGAACGGATCATGGTGAACTTGTCGTTGATCTTGGCGAGCTTGGGCAGGATCTCAGTGAAGTGCGTGCCGGGGATTTTGGTGGGGATGGACTTGAAGGCACTCTTCACATTGTCGGGAACGTTTTCCTTCGGGTCCCAAAGGTCGAGGTGACTGGGGCCGCCCTGGAGGTAGACCATGATGATGCTCTTGGCCTTGCCCCAACCGGGAGCGCCGCTGTGCTTTTTCTCTTCGGCGAGAGCTTTGGCTTGAAAGAGCGTGCCGAGCGACATGCCGAGCATGCCGGCTCCGCCGACTCTTAGGACATCACGTCGCGTGACTCCGGCGGAGGGGTCACAAACGTCTTTGGCGGCTTCTCCTGGGATTCTAAACATGGCTTTTTGGTGGTGAGGGTTTATCTATTAAACAAGAAAGAAGGGGTGTTGATCAAGGCCCAAGCGAGATCTTGTGCTCCGGTGAGGCGTCGCTGGGCCCGTTGTTTGGTGCTCAGCTCAAGGTCGTAACGAAGTCGGTCGTGAAGTGGATCGGCGCGTGGGACTTTTTCCATTGCAGCTAGATGGTTGCGAAGTTTGATAAGCTCGGGATCGATGGGGAGCGGCTTTTTGGCATTTGCCAATTGTCCGTCGAGGGCCTTGAGCGCGGAGTCGTTGTCGCGGAAATACTTCGTAAGCTCGGCCTTGTGTTTGTCGTCTCGCTTGTCCGGCGCGAGGGCAAGGATGGCCTTGATGTTGTCGGGAATAGCGAAGGGAAGGGGGCCGGTCTTGGTAGTGGCAGACAGGCGGAATTTTCCTAGGGTGTGTTTATCGTCGTAGGGCTGCTTCAGGGTGAAGCGAAGAATGCTGCCTTCGCCGTGTCCGACAGGCTGGCCAATGCCGAAGATAGCCGTTTGTTTTTTTCCAATCTGCGGAGAGATGGCCCAACCGGCATTTGGTCCGCCGGGTTTTCCGTCGATGGCTTTTGCGACTTCGTAGTTCTGCTGACTAAAAGTGGCCTTCGCGGTGTTGAACTTCCTTCTCTGAAATTTGTCGGGAGCGTTGTCTGGAGCGACTTCTAGTTCGATTTCCCCGAGGACGAAATTGCCGCCTCCTCGACCGGGACCTTTTCCGGGAAGACGATCATCGGCAAGCATTTCGAGTCGCACCGCGGTGATGCCGGTGAGTT
>PBTU01000084.1 GCA_002729295.1 Verrucomicrobiales bacterium
GAAGCCTGCGCTGGAGCGCCGGTGGGCTTACGATCGTTGGGCATATCTGGAGCGGGAGCCATGGGCTCGACTGGAGTTGGGATGACGAGGGGGCTGACCATTTGGGCCTCGGTGTGAATGGAAGGGGGGTTCCCTTCAGGGGGAAGGATAGGCTGAGGTGCGGTAGCGGTATTGACCGGGCCCGTGACGTGGGGAATGACGGGGCTGATTTGTGTAGCTACCGGGGCTGCTGAAGGCACGTTCATTTGCGGAGCGGCATTCAGAGTGGGAGTGCTGACGAGGGGGATTTGAGAGGCTGAATTTTCAGTATTGTTTTCGCTCATTAGGAAAAGTTTGAGCGATTCTCGGGCGTCTCGGGGGCGCTCTGCGATTTGGCGCGCAAGATGCCACATGACCCACTGACAGAGCCACTGGGGAAGGTCGGGACGGTGTTCCTGCAGCGGTTTGATTTGATGTTGGAGGTGGGCATTCATCACCTGGGGTGCGGTTTCCCCGTCAAAGGGATACACACCGGCAAGGGTGTAATAGTATACACAGCCCATGGAGTACATGTCGGTGCGCTTGTCGAGCGGAGTTCTTTCGAATTGCTCGGGTGCCATGAAGTGAATTGATCCAAAGACGGAGTCCCCGTGATCGATAGTCTGGGGTGAGGGCTTGGGGGAAAATTTAGCGAGGCCGAAATCCACCAGCTTTACCTGGAAGCGTCCGCTGGGGAGCCAGGTGACCATGACGTTGGTCGGTTTGATATCACGGTGGACCAGATCAAGCTCCTGGGCTGCAATAAGAGCCTCCTGGCTTTGAAGGGCGACTTCCCGGAAATCTTGGAAGGTCAGCGTGCCACGATCGACCATTTCGTCGATGGTTCTTCCCGAGAGAAGTTCCATCACCACGTAAGGGCCGTCGTTATCAACACCGGCATCAAAGACGGTGACGATGTTCGGGTGCTGGACAGAGCAAAGCGAGGCTGCTTCGTTCAGCATGGCCTTGGTGGCCTCTTCCTGATTCTCATATCCTCCCTCCGGCAGGACGCGTTTGATCGCAACCTCGCGGTTCAAGTGGCGGTCGAAGGCTCGATATACCGCACCGACGCCACCTTGCCCTATCTTGCTTCGGATTTCATAGCGATCAGCACTCATAAATCTTCCTTGATTAGTTTTCCCAAACTTCTTCTTTAGGCAAGCTCGGTTATCAACAATTGTGTCGCTGAAAGGTCCGATTTTGGTGAAAATTTCCGCATGGGATCATTTTGAGCCCTCGTCACGATCATTTTGGTTGCACTTTTGCTGGTAAAGCTTGGGGCGAGTGCTCTGCAACTGACGGGGATGTCGAAATCCGTCTCTCTGTTTCAGCCATCCTCGGCCTTTTTTTGAGTGGGATTGACGATCAAAGAAGCGGAGCAAGTAGTCAATCATCCGGTGAGGAGGATCATCATCTCTAGATTGGCAGGTGTCTCTCGGAGCTCCGACGGGCGGACCTCGGCGTGATTATTTTGGGGATGTGCGCAATGCCGTCGGAACGCATGGAGCGTGATATTAGGAAATTGACCCCGGAGTGATATAGTGCTTGAATTGCGAATCTGTCGTTGAGTGTCGGTATGCCCATCACTCGCAATGGTGGCGTTGATATCAAAGCCGCCGGAATGGAAGTAATTCTGAGATCTAAAGTAGTCCGAGGTCTTCAGCAAGCTTGTTGGTGGCGTGGCCGTATTCCACGTAGGAATCATAGCACTGCTGCCAGTCGGGCTCCTGGCCGTCGACAGCGTGGAAGACAGTGGCAACATGAGGCTCGATGGCGAGGCCGCCAGTGTAGCCATCATCTTTGAGCGTGGTGAGAATCTCGCGGACTTTGCCCTGACCATCACCGGGAAGAGTGTATTTCGCGGGCTCGGTTTCACCGGCGGGGGGATTGGTGCAGTCCTTGATGTGAACGTGCACGACGTGTTCTTTGACCTTGTTGTAAAACTCAAGTGGATCCTGCCAGGGGAAAGGCTCGGGCTTTGCGCGATCGAGTTGGAAAACGGGATTTGCGGTGTCAAAGACGAGTTTCAGCCCGGGAACCTCCTCTACAAGCCGTAGCGTATGCTCGGCGGAAAAACCACCCCAGTTCATGCAGTTTTCGTGAATGGCCTGAAGACCGGCATCGGCGAAACGAGCATGAATTTCGCGCAGACGACGAAAGCGTTCTTCTTCCTGCTGGTCCTCGCCCCAGAGCTCCTGCGCGTAGGACATGATTCGGATAAGTTTCGTGCCAAGACGTTGCATACGCGGAATGGCGCGTTCGACTTCGGCGAGTGTGATGTCAAAATCGGAAGTGATCTTCTTTCCCCAGTTCCCGATGAGCGAGCCGAACTCGGGAATGGTGATCCCTTCGGCATCGAGTTGGTCGGCGACTTTGCCGAATTCGTCCTGCGGAAGTTCGTGAATGTTTGCTCCGTTCANCCCCCGCGCGGAGATTTGNGTCCAGCCAATTTCCTTGGTGGCTTTGATCTGGGTGGCGAGGTCTTTGGCTGCTTCGTCAGCGAATCCGGTCAAATACATGGCCGTAACTAAACCCGATTGGGGGATTGGAAAACTCTTATTTCTTGCCGAGCTTTTCTTCCATCTGCTCAAGGCTGATTCCCTTGGTCTCTGGCACCATGATACAAACCCAAATGAGCTGCAGGATCATCATAAAGGCAAAAAAACCAAAGATCGCGGTGGCTGAGAAATTTTCCATGGCCAAGGGGAATGCAAAAGTAAGAATGGCGGCGAACACCCAGTGAGCGGCGCTTCCAAGCGATTGTCCAAAGGCCCGGGCAGCGGCGGGGAAGATTTCGGAAATGAAGACCCAGATTACTGCTCCTTGTCCCACGGCATGGGCGGCAATGAAACCCAGAATGCAAACGAGAACAAGGACACTTCCGCCGCCCGCTTTGTCGGAGGCTTCCTTGAGAGCTGCTTCGGCGATCTCGATGTTTTCTTTTTCGGTCAATCCCTTGGGCAGGTCGACGCCTTTTCCCGCATAGGCTTGGTCATTGGATGATTCGACGAGCGCAACGCGGGCATTTTCGAAAGTCTCTTCCGCACTTTTCCTACGCTCTTCCGAGAGGTCGGTTTTGGCCACTTCGACAATGGCTCCTTTCAAGCGGATTGCTTTCTCTGCAACCTGAAAGGGGGCTTTGTAATGTGAAAATGCCCAAGCGCAGATGGTCAGGGAAACGATGTAGCCGATCGAACCGACAAAAAGCAAACTACGTCGCCCAAGTTTGTCGATAAGGCGCAAGCCAACGAGGGTGAAGATGAGATTTACTAGTGTGATCAGAGAGGCATTGAAGAGTGATTGGCCTGGATCAAATCCGGTCATGCCGAGAATGCGGGGTGAGAAGCCCAGAATGGCATTGATGCCCGAGAGTTGGTTGAAGAAGGCGATGAGGAAAGCGAGGACCAGTGCGAGCTTGAGGGGGTTCCAAAAAACCTTGGGCGAACCTGTTTGCCGGTGTGAGGCTTGCTCGATCTCGACAACCTTTGCTTCAAGTTCGTTCTCACTGAAGGAGGGGTTAATTTGTCCTAAGATGGCTTTCCCTTCATCTCGCTTTCCTTGATCGATGAGCCAGCGCGGACTTTCGGGAAGAGAAAAGCACATGAAGCTGTAGACGAGCGCGGGGAGGGCCTCGATTCCCAACATCCAACGCCACGCGGTCTCGGCATCAATGATGGATGCAATGAGGGCATTAGACAGAGTTGCGATGAGAAGTCCCAGGACGATATTGAACTGAAACATTCCGGTGAGACGCCCGCGTCGGTCGGCGGGGGAAATTTCCGAGATGAAAAGTGGGGCCGTTACCGTGGAGATCCCAATACCTAATCCGCCAATGAATCGTGAAATTGAAAAGAAGGTGATATCGGTTGCCAGCCCAGACCCAAGGGCCGAGATAAAATAGAGAATGCCAATCCAGAGCAGTGTTTTCTTTCGTCCAAAGCGATCAGTGGGAATCGCTCCGAAGATCGCTCCGAAAACGGTCCCCCAAAGAGCCGAACTCATTGCGAGTCCGTGTTGAATCCCCGTGAGTCCCCAGAGGCTTTGAATTCGCTGTTCGGCACCCGAGATGACGATGAGGTCAAATCCAAAAATAAACCCGGCCAGCGCGCAGGTGATGGCCCAGAAGAGAAGACGGTTTTTCATAGAGATAGGGATATGGTTCGCATCTCTAACAAGGTCGGGGAACTAGGTCGATGCCGGAAGTTGCAAGGCTACGTGAGAATCTTCTCCACGACATGACCGTGCACGTCGGTGAGGCGGAAGTTGCGTCCTTTGTATTTAAAGACGAGTTTTTTGTGCTCGATGCCAAGGAGGTGGAGCTTTACGAAAAGATGATCGCGGGAGTGAAAGCCAAAAAAATTAGCCAGGAGAAGATGATTATCGGACGACCAGGAGATTGGGCTGACCCCGCGCGAGTTCTTGATGTTGGTGTTATTGAATGAAGAGGTGAGCCGTCCGGTCTCTCGTGATGAATTCATCGATCGATATTGGGGCATGAATTGCTTCCCCGACTCTCACACTCTGGATCAGCACATTCACATGCTGCGGAAAAAGATCGGTGGCGAGACAAGCGTGATCGAGACGGTGCGGGGTATGGGTTACCGCTTTCGTTCTTGCGAGAGTCAGCAACGAGGGCACTCTGCATGAGATGACGGTGCAATGTCCGACCTGTTTTGAGTTCTTCGAAGTGTCCGAGGTGGCTCCCGAAGACTATGGCACACAATTGGATTACGACTGTGAGGTCTGCTGCCGGCCATTGGTTTTATTGGTAGGCGAGGACGGAGAATTGAGTGCGATGAGTCTTGATGAATGATCTGGTTTCGGTCGTTTTTCCAGTCGGTCCCGGAGTGGTCTCGGCAAGAGAGGCCTTGGATGATTTACTGGGGCAGACCTGGCAGAATCTGGAAATCATTGCAGTTTTGAATGGTTGTCTTCCTGAGGTGCGTGAGAGATTTCTCGCAAAGAAGGATAAGCGGCTGCGTGTCTTGGATTTGGGTGAAGAACCGCAACTTCTTCCTGCATTGAATTTAGCGATCAAGGAGAGTCGGGGAAAGTGGTTGGCGCGGATGGATTCGGATGACCGGTGCTCTGCGACTCGAATCGAAAAGCAGCTTGAGTTGTTGCAATCGGTGGATGTTGTGACCTGTGAAATCGAATTGGTCGGAGCGCTCGGCGATGGGATGTGGCGATATGTTGATTGGGTCAATAAACTCAAGGATCCCGCGAAGGAACGCTTCGTCGAGAGCCCGGTGGTGCAGCCCACGGTGATGATGTCGAAGGAGCTATTCTTGAAAGTGGGTGGCTATCAGGAAAATGGCTTTGCCGAGGACTACGACCTTTGGCTTCGGTTACTGGCAATGGGTGCCCGGTTTGGGAGAGTCCCGGAAAAACTTTATCGCTGGCATGATCGGAATGATCGTCTCACTCGAAGCGACCCAAGATTTGGCCACAAGCAAATGCTTGCTTTGAAAGCGGCGCGTCTGGCTGACCTTCCCGAGGTCATGGAAAGGGGTGTTGTTGTCGCGGGCGCCGGTCCCATTGGCAAAGTCCTCGCTCGGGAACTCCTTTCCTGCGGAGTGGAAGTTTATGGATTCTTCGAAGTCAGCCCGAAGCGCATTGGGAGCACCTGCCAGGATCGCCCCATCGTCTCTAATGCCGAGCTGGGAAAAGTCTGGAAATCTGCAATTCTTCTCTCCGCCGTCGGTGTTTCCGGTGGGCGGGACAAAGTCCGCGCAGTAGCCGAAACGGCAGGATATGACGAGGGAGATAACTTTTGGTGCTGCTGCTGAAGGCAAACCACGAAACTTGCGAAATCGACTAAAATTTGGAATCACATCGAATTGGATTCTCTTGGTTTTCGGGGATTTAGTCTATTTGGTGAGTTTCGTAGTTCCTGGATCGCCAGATCAGAGGGAAAAGATGCGAAATTCGATGAGATTTCGACTTGCCTTTAGTGTTCGGCTGACCCAGTTTCCCGCCCGCATCAACGGCGGGGAGTAGCTCAGCTTGGTAGAGCGCTGGTTTTGGGAACCAGATGTCGCAGGTTCGAATCCTGTCTCCCCGACCACTCTAAAAAAGGCGGCCTTCGGGTGGCCTTTTTTGAAATGTCCTCCAAATTTCTCTTCAGGCCTCCGAACTTTGGTGAAGAACCGATTGAGGTGGCGAATCAAGGCTACAGGCCGAGTTCGACCGGATGCGTCTCGGGGGATTCTTCCGTGTCCATTACGATCTTCGCGCCTGGCGGCCTTCGTCGATGAGATTCCAGAAGTGCTTGGAGTCGGCCAGCGCCTCATCCTCACCGAGAGGGAGTTTTGAGCGGAAGAGGAAGTCGGAAAAGGTGCCTTTGTGGAGCACGCGGTGAACAACGACTTGCTCGTCGACGACTTCGAAATAAAAGCGCCAATCCAGGGTGCGGAAGCGGTAGAGGGTCTTGCCGTCACGCTCGATTTTACCAAAGCGTTCATCATCGAGATGCTCGAGATCGTCTTCGGTGACCTTGAATTCATCGAGGAGTTCCAGTTGCTCGAGAGTATCGAGTTGGGAAATCTCAGCAGCACTGATTTCATTGAAGACGATTTGAAGCACGGCGCGACCTTAGCGGAAAAATGCCGTCGACTCAAACCCCGCAAAACAAAAGCGTGACTACTGTTTAATTGAACAGTATATTGCTTTTTATGATTTCAAAGGTCTATAGCGCAGCTCTACGAGGAGTGGAGTCGGTCGAAGTGGAGGTCGAAGTGAGTGCCCGCGAGGCCGACGGTCAAAATGCCGGTCGCATCGTCATCGTGGGATTGCCTGACGCGGCAGTTCGCGAGAGTGGGGAGCGGGTAACGACAGCGCTCAGCGCCTCGGCTCTGCCATACACATATGGTGTGCATACCATCAACCTCGCTCCGGCGGATTTGAAGAAGGAAGGTCCGGCATTTGATCTGCCGATCGCTCTGGCCATGACGGCGTGCGAACAGCAGGAGGACCTCCCGCAAGCGAAGGATCTCGTTATCGTTGGAGAGCTAGCACTAGACGGCTCGCTGCGACCGGTTAAAGGCGCGCTCTCGATCGCTCTTGGAGCGAAAGCGGCGGGACGACGTCGTTTGCTGCTGCCGAAAGCAAATGCCCGAGAGGCCGCCATGGTGATCGGATTGGAAGTCTACGGGTTGACTTCCTTGCACGAAGCCTGGGCTTTTGTCACCGGAGAGAAGACACTCTCTCCCGAGCCTCGCCCGCCAAGAATTTCCACTCCGCGAAGAGATCACTCGGCCGATCTCGATGAAGTGAAAGGACAGTACCACGTGAAGCGCGCGCTCGAAGTCGCCGCCGCTGGCGGACATAATTTACTGATGGTTGGACCGCCAGGAACCGGCAAGTCGATGATCGCCAAACGCATGGGCACGATTATGCCGGAGATGACGGAGGAGGAGGCGATTGAAACGACACGAATTCATTCAGTAGCCGGGCTACTCAATGCCCGCGAAGGTCTTGTCACCGAACGTCCTTTTCGATCCCCGCACCATACGATCAGTGATGTGGGTCTCCTCGGCGGAGGAACTAATCCAGGCCCCGGTGAAATTTCGCTCGCGCACAATGGTGTTCTTTTCCTTGATGAACTTCCTGAGTATCGCCGTTCCACTCTCGAAGTTCTTCGCCAGCCGCTCGAGGATGGCGAGGTGACCATTTCCCGCGCAGCCGGGACTCTTCGATTCCAAACAAAATTCTTATTAGCTGCAGCTCTCAATCCATGTCCCTGCGGTTTTCATGGTGACCCGGTCAGGCAATGCCGTTGCAGTCCACGTCAGGTGGAAAACTATCGACAGAAAATTTCCGGGCCGCTGTTAGATCGTATCGATCTTCATGTCGAGGTTCCGCTCATCGACTACAAGCAACTCTCTTCCGATGAAGTCAGCGAATCGTCGACCACGGTGCGGGATCGTGTCATGAATTGCCGTCGCTTGCAGGAAGAACGCTTTGCCGACATGCCTGGTGTGCGCGTCAACAGCGACATGGGGCCCAAGGTCATGCGGCAGGAATGCAAGGTCAGTTCGGAGTGTTCCGTGTTGTTAGAGCAAGCGATGGAGCAACTCCATTTTTCGGCGCGTGCACACGACCGGATCTTGAAAGTAGCGCGGACCATTGCCGATCTCGGCGGAGTAGGGGAGCTGAGTGTGGAGCACGTTTTGGAGGCAATTCAATATCGCAGCCTTGACCGCAAGCTGAGTTTCTCATGAAGGAGGGATTGATCAAAGGAGAGAATGGTGAAGTCCGTTGCTTGTGGTCTAGCACGAACGAAGAGTATCTGCGCTATTACGATGAGGAATGGGGCCACCATGTCACTCATGACGTGCGTCTCTTTGAAAAGATCTGCTTCGCAGAATTTC
>PBTU01000085.1 GCA_002729295.1 Verrucomicrobiales bacterium
TTGCTCGTTCCTCTCTTGATTCTCCATCAGGCGGGGGGAGCTCGCTTTCGGCCTCCCTTGCTGTTGAGGATTCCTTGTCAGACTTTTCTTTATTCTCAGGATCTTCAGAGCCCTGCTGGTTCTCTTCTTCGGAATTGTTTGAATTTTCCTGATCTTTTTGAGGATCATTTTCATCTCCAGACTTCCCTTCGCTATCCTTTGGGCCCTGTTCATCCTCCTTGTTCTCCTCTTGGTTCCTGGATTCTTGCTCGTTTTCTCCCTCGCCTTTTGATGGGTCCTCTCTCTCCTCTTTATCTTCTGATTGGTTCTCGTCCTGATTTCCCGACTCCTCCCTGTCGTCCGGGTTGTCACCTTCCTGATCTTCCGACTCTTCTTTGTCATCCGGTTGCTCTTCGTCCTCCTTTTCCTGGTCGTCCGATGATTCCTGTTTTTGATCCTCTTTTTGCTCTTCTTCGGGTTGCAACTCCCTCAGGTATTTTCGGACCAGCTTGAGATTTTTTTCAGATTTTTCGTCGTCTGGCGTGATTTCCAGTGCTTGCTCGTAGTGCTCGATCGATCCTTGCCAGGCTTTTATTTTGGCTTCTTTTGACTGTTTGTTTCCCAGGTAGAAAAGACTCGTGGCAAGAGAGTAGTGAGCCTGTTGTTTCAGGTCGGCATCGGTAGTAACGAGGGCCTGGCTAAACGAATCTGCTGCCGAGCTCCATCCCTGAGCCTGAAAGGCTGCCGACCCCGCCGCCAGATGGATACGGGATGCTCGGTCTCCGGAGGTTTGCTCTGCCGCTTCGGTAAAAAGAGAATGGGCTCTCATCGCGTCGCCCTCACGCAATGAGCTTCGACCATCAGCGAGGGGATTAGCCTGGGCCGGGGGTGTTGGGAGAAAAAGGAATGCCAATACCGCCGCAGTCGCAGAGCGAAGTGGGAAACAGCGAAGCGCCAAGGAAGCCATCAGAAATAAGATACCTCCAAAAAGAAACCATTGATAGGCCGGTTTCGCAACTCGTTGATGTTTTCCTTCTTCTTCAAAACGGTCCATTTCCTGAATGGCATTATCCAATTTACGCAAAAAAGTTGGTCCGATGCCCCGGGAATAGAAGCCATCGCTGATTTTGGCAATCATCGTAAGCGATTCCTCGTTTAGGCGACTTTGCACCCGGTTGTTGTTTCGGTCGAAGAAAAATGGTTGCTCCGGAGTGTCTCCGGGAATGAAGTCTCCAGCCTTTGTGCCGAATCCGAGAGCGTAGACAAATACCCCGCTATCAACTGCAATCTTGGCGGCTTCCTCCAGTCCCGAGGAAAATTCCTCTCCATCGCTGAAGATCACGAGAATATTGCTGCGCTGGCCGGTGTCTACAAGAACGCGGGTGCCCGTAAGGATGGCTTCTCCAAGATTGGAGCCTCCGATGGGGAGGTCGATCGGGTTGAGTTGGGCCAGAGACTGTTGGATGAAGGTGTGGTCGATGGTGAGGGGAACCTGAACTTGAGTTTCTCCGGAGAAAACGAGGAGGCCAATCCTGTCTTGGGGAAACTGCTCCACGATGTCGAGAGCGGCTGCCCGGGCAGCCAGAAGCCGGTTGGGGCTGACATCCTTGGTGAGCATGCTTCGCGAAATATCGACGCAGAGCAAAATATTGCGTCCTTCGTTTTTCGTTTCGATCCATTCTTCACCGGATTCCGGTTGCGCGTATGCTACAATCAGCCCGGCCAATCCAAAAAGACCGGACGCCAGGCTGGTAAAGTAAATCCACACCGGTCGGTGGTGACTCAGGCGGCTGCGGTGACGGTCGGCAACCATTTCATGCCAACGCTCTCCGCGCCGCTGCCAGGTGATCCCGGCCGTGATCACCAGGAGAGGAAGAGGAATGAGCAAGAGGAGCCAGGTTGGATTGGCAAAGGTCATGGCATCGCGGGAGGGTTGAGTGCGGAAAACGCGAGAAAGAGGAAAATGATGATCATGCTCGGCAGGATAAACCAAGGATAGAGATCTTCACTTTGAATCCAGCTTTCGCGTTGAACTTCGGTTTTCTCCAATTTATCGATACTGGAAAATGCCCCGCGCAATCCGGTATAATTTCGGGCCCGGTAGTAGTCTCCCTTGGTGATTTCGGCGATATTCTTTAATGTTTCCTCATCAAATTCTTTCTGGGGAAGGCCATTTTTAAGGCGACCGGACTCCGTGCCGATCGCTACCGGATAAACTTTGATGCCAAGATCTCCGGCAAGTTCGGCGGCCTCGAGTGGCGAGAGCTGGCCTGAGTTACTCATTCCATCGGTGACAAGAACGATGACTTTACTCTTCGAATTTTGAAGGTTCTCGAGGCGGGTAGCCGCTGCGGAAATCGCGCTCCCAATGGCTGTCCCGCTCTCCTCGCCATCGACCAGAGAGATTGGCTCTAAGGCATGGGCGATGATCTCGTGACTCAAGGTCAGAGGAGCCACGGTGTAGGGGCGGGCGGCGAAAGTGACGATGCCGATTCTGTCATCCGGTCGACCTTTTATAAAGTCAGTGATCACTTTCTTTGCGGCATCGATGCGGCGCTCACGGCGAAGGGCTCTCGTTTCGGCATCTTGAAAATCTGCAATTTCCATCGAGCGCGAGACGTCGAGGGCGATGAGGATGTCGATCCCGCTTGCTGTTCTGGAGCTGCGATCTTGTTGGAATTGCGGACGGGCTAATCCCAGGATGGCGGGAACCAAGGCAAGAGGTAAAATGAGCGGAGCGAGCCGGAAGGGCGTGTCCTTAGGTTTCCAGCCAAAGGTCCCGAGGACTCGCAGCGTGGGGTAAAGAATCCAACTGCGGGTTCCCTGATTGAATCCAAGGAAGCAAAGGACTGGGATAGCGAGAAGGAGGAATAACCATCCCGGAGTGGCGAAGGTGAAATTTTCAAGACTCCTCATTTCCCAAGAGTGTTGGCGGTGTGGAGGGTTTTGAGGCAGGCTTGGCAGCGGTTGACCAGTTCTTCTGCGAGTTCGGGAGAGGCGTGGGAAGGGGAATACTTGGTGGTATTAAGATCGTTCAAGAGGTCTGCGGCATCCTTTGGGAGATAAACGTCGCGCTGGGAAAATTCCTCAGTCGTTTCGTAGAGCGCGGGTTCGGCCAAAGCTCCCGCGAGAAAGCCACGAACAGCCAAAGATGCTTCAGCCGCAATTTCTGAGAGGGGATGGTTGCTGAATTGTTCCTCGAGAAGACGAAGCCGTTTTTTGGCAATGCGATAATAGTCGGGAAGTGGTGTTGCCTTTTCTTCGGTCGGTGGTTGGATTCCTTTTCTAATCCATAAAACCCCAAGTAGAACGAGAATGATCGCCACCCCGATGACCGACCAGACCCACCATGGCGTTGGGGGAAGAAACTCCTCGGGAGGAGCAATTCCGTGTTCTAGGATTGGGAGTGGTGGGGGTTCGTCAGCCATGATTTAGCGACGGCGGCGGGCTCGTTGTTTCAAGAGGCGGTGAAGTGAGGAAAGGTAGTCGTGCTTGGTGGAAATTACAGCGTTGTCGATTCCATGCTTTTTAAAAAATGCCGCTAGTCCTTCGCGATATCTCCGGGAGAGTTTCTCAAGTCCCATGCGGGTATTCCGGTTAGAGGTGTTGACGATTACTTCCTGATCGTTTTCGGGGTCGCGCAAATAGACCCGTCCGACATTCGGTAACTTCTTTTCAAGGGGATCAATGAGCGGGAGAGCGATGACATCGTGTTGTCGGGCGAGGGACCCCAAGGGCTTTTCAAATCCCCAATCAATGAAATCAGAGATCAGGAAGATGAGACTCTTCCGTTTCAGCGTCTGGAGCGCAAACGAGCAGGCTGCAGAAAGCGAAGTGCCCTCCTCCGGTGGTCTCGCGGTAAGGATTTCCCGAACGGCTCGGAGGACCGACTTGCCGCCTTTGGCGGGGGGAAGGTAGAGGACTGGTTCTTTGGCAAAGAGAAGCAGGCCCACCTTATCGCCATTGTAGCGGGCGCTGAATCCGAGGAGAGCCGCAATTTCGGCAGCGCGCTCCCGTTTACTGAGAAAGTCGCTTCCATAATTTGTGGATCCGGAAATATCGACGGCGAGAATAACACTCAGTTCGCGCTCCTCCCGAAATTTTCTGATGTATGTCTCTTGCATTCGGGCACTGACATTCCAATCAATGAAACGCACTTCATCGCCCGGCTGGTATTCCCGGAATTCGTCAAAATCCAGCCCCTGGCCACGAAAGGAGGAGTGATAATCGCCGGAGAATGATTCACTGACCAGTCGACGGGCACGAATCTCCAAACGCCTCACCCGGCGCATGATCTCCTCAATACTTTCCTCTTCTTCCATGCGATGCCTGTTTTTTAATGCCCGACAGGCCACGGTGCAAGAGAGGAGAGGTTAAATGCCCTTCTTATTCGGGGAGCTGATNNACNGNATAGTAGATCNTCTGGTTGTGGAGCTGGNTTATGGGGAAACGGGGCTGCAAAAAGTTGAATTGGTACGAAGTATGNAAGGNTNCTTTCGGCTTTAATCGTTACGGAACGATTAGAAGTATNAAATTATGCCGTTCTCTCGGGAAAAANAGAAGACATCAGGGGATGGAAGGAGCAGGAGGAACAAGATGNGGAGCAGACGAAGGGGAAAGGACCTGGNTTGAAAAATTTGCGGTCAAANTCTCCANAGGTGGGCGATCATCCGGNAAGAGCACGAAAGGCGCCCAGTCGAAGGGAGACATAAAAAATGTATGAAAGTTTTGTTCAAATAAGAATTTTCACGTATCATCTGAGAGGTAGGGTTAATCCCTGCCAGAACACAATGATGCCCGAAGGTCGAAAAGCTCACTCGACGCGCATTTTGGTGGCTGCTGCGAGTACGATAGTCATAATCGCCGGCCTCAAACTAGCGCAGGGTTTCTTCGTGCCCATTCTCCTTGCAGTCTTTATCGCGACGGTCAGTTTTCCCATCACCAAATGGCTGCGCCGTCACAAGGTTCCTCGCTTCTTTGCTGTTTTGCTAACTGTTTTGGTGGATTTCGCCTTTTTGACGGGAATTATTGTCATTGTCATTTCGTTGATGGGGGATTTGGAGGACAAGTGGCAGACCAAGTATTTTCCGGCTGTGAATGAGAGGATCGAGGAGATTTCCCTCACCGCCGTAGATCTTCTTGAAAATTGGCAGGTTAAAGATGCCGAGGGCATGGTTCGTCAATATACCAATGTGGAAATTCCTCAGAAGCTGGGTGCAAATCTGGATGTCTTTGGAGTCGGAGCCAACGTAGCATGGGGATTAATTTCGTTTTTGGGGACCAGTTTATTAGTGTTGATTTTGACGGTCTTCATGTTGAGTGAAGCTCGCATGTTTGGGCGGCGAAAGAATGCCATTCTTGAGGCGCGTGGGCCAAACTTCGATCGATTCATGAACTCGTCAGCTGATATTCAACGTTATCTGGCAATGAAGACGGTGGTGAGTCTTGCGACGGGAGTGCTGGCTGGCTTTCTTTGCTGGGCTGCTGGCCTCGATTTTTTCGTTCTTTGGGGGATCGTGGCATTTGCCATGAATTTCATCCCGGTGCTTGGATCGATCATTGCAGGGATTCCCCCGGTGATTTTGGCGTTTCTTGTGAATGACGCCGCGAGCGCCATTGCGGTAGGGATCGGCTATATTTCGATTAATATCTTTTTGGGTAATTTCCTCGAGCCGATGCTGATGGGACGTCGTTTTGGTCTGTCCACTCTGATTGTCATCATTTCAGTTCTCTTTTGGGGATGGATCTGGGGTCCGGTAGGAATGTTGCTTGCGGTGCCACTCACCATGGTGGTGAAAGTGATGCTTGAGAATAGTGATGAACTTCGTTGGATCTCGGTTGCTATTACCAAAGAAAAGCGCCGCCCGATTCTCTCGAGCGACGATGATGAAGATCTTGAAGATAACCTTCTGGATGAAAACTTGGAGATTTCACCTCCATTTTCCGAAACCAGTAAAAGTTAGTCTGATTACTTCAAGGTTCGGATGTAGGTGAAGAGACCTGAGACTTGGTCGGGGAAAAGAGGGCGGATGAATCTCATCATGGCGCGCATTTCTGCAAAGCATTCTTCGATTTGTTCTTCTGTGATGCCTCTATTAAATTGAAATAGGCCGAAGTGCCTGGTCCTAGTAGATGATTGGGTTACTTGGTTACTGATTTGTTGATGAGTTCGAGGAGTTTGTGAGCCGCGGCTTGGGCGAAGACCTCGTTGTTGATTTCTTCCTCGAAATCGACAACTTCACATTGCGCGTTGGCGTGGATGGCGTCGAAGAGAGCCTGATCGGCTTTTGGGTCGTGGAAGAATTGGCCTTCCGCCGAAATGATCGAGATTGCCTTGCGTGGATTGAGGATGGCGGTGGGAGCGGGATTGGCGTTGGCTTTTTCGGCGAGAATTTTTCCAAGCTGAGCGCATTCCTCGGCATTTGTTCTGAGAAGAGTGACCTGGGGATTGTGAATGTAGATGGTGCGGTCTTCGTGTTCTTCGGGAAGAGTCTTGCGTTCTCCGTAGTTCGCCATGTCGAGGCAGCCAGGTGCGATGACGGCGGGAACTTTGGCTTTTGTCATGGCATTCATGCGGTCAGGACCGGCGGATAAAGTGGCTCCGAGGAGTTCGTCGGCCCACTCGGTGGTCGTGAGGTCGAGGACGCCGGCAACCATTCCCGACTCAATAAGTGACTCCATCGTTTTTCCTCCTGTGCCGGTGGCGTGGAAAATGAGGACTTCGTATCCGGCGTTCTCAAGCACCTTGGCGGCGATGTTGATGCAATCGGTAGTGTTGCCAAACATGCTGGCAACGATGAGAGGTTTATCGTCACTCTGTGTCACTTGAGCTTCCACCATGCCGCAGATTGCTCCGGCGGCCCTTGTGAAGATGGTTTTAGAAATGCGATTGAGCCCGGCAACATCGACGACGGAAGGCATCATGGTGATGTCCTTGGTTCCCACGTAATGTGCGGTATTTCCCGAGGCTAGGGTGGAGACCATGAGCTTTGGGAAGCCCACCGGAAGGGCGCGCATCGCAGCCGTTCCCAGAGCGGTGCCTCCGCCGCCTCCGAGAGAAATGACACCGTCGATTTTTCCTTCCCGCGCTAGTTCGGAGACGAGTATCGGAGCGGCTTTGGACATGGCTACCACGCATTCGCCACGATCCTGTTTGTCGATGAGAGCCTGCAGGTCGAGCCCGATTGATTCAGCAACTTCGAAGCGGGTAATATCAGGAGCAATCTGTGGATCGCCTCCGGTTCCAAGATCGATAAGGATCACTTCGTGTCCCTTTTTCTCAATCAAGTCGGCGACAAAGAGGTGCTCGTGCCCTTTCGAATCGAGTGTTCCGAGAATGGCAATGGTCATGACCTTAGTGAATTCGTTTTGCCGGTATTGATTTGAACTGACGGGTGAGTTCGGTGAGTGGTTGCTCGACGGCCATGCGCTCCAGACTGGATGCGCCGACAAATCCCACTGCGTCGGTGTGTTCGCAAACATAGGCAGCATTCTCTGGGGTGAGAATTGGCCCACCGTGGGAGAGGACCATGATATCATTGCGAACAGAATGAGCGGCGTTACAAATGGTTTGAGTCGATTGAACGGCGTGATCCATGGAAACGGTGGCGCTGGTTACGCCGATCGACCCACCAATGGTGCAGCCGACATGGGCAATGATGACGTCGGCTCCGGCTTCGGCCATGCCTTTGGCTTCATCGGGCGTGACGACGTATGGAATGGTGAATAGATCCATTTTGTGAGCGAGGGCGATCATTTCGATTTCCTTTTGAATGCTCATGCCGGTTTCTTCGAGAGTCTGGCGGTAGTGACCATCGACAATGGTATGGGTGGGAAAGTTATTCACTCCGGAGAATCCCATGTCTTTTACTTGTCCGAGGAAATGCCACATGCGGCGGCGCGGATCGGTGGCGTGGACTCCGCAGATCACCGGGATTTCTTCGACCACGGGGAGAACTTCGAATTCTCCGATTTCCATCGCGATGGCATTGGCGTCTCCGTACGACATCAGGCCAGCCGTTGATCCGGCTCCCGCCATGCGGAATCGCCCGGAGTTGTAGATGATGATGAGGTCAGCCCCACCTTTCTCGATGAACTTGGCGGATATTCCCGTTCCGGCTCCAGCGCCAATGATGGCCTCGCCCCGTGACAAGGTGTCGTTGAGGCGTTCGAGCATTTCTTTTCGTGTGTAAGGGTTTCCGACCCCTGTCCAAGGATTAGGCATAATAGCGGTGAGGTGAGTGAATGGTTCTCGCGTAGGAAAGCGACCCTGGCGATTGCTTGGAAAAGAGTGCCACATTTACATGCATGATTTCCACATCTAATAAAAAAATGCGGGTCAGCTGGAGTGAAGGCTAATTTGCTCTGTAGGATCGCAACTATTTAATAGCCGATAAAAATCATCCCAGCTCTTGTTGGAGACCATTGAGAGCATGGCGGAGGATGCGAGGGTCAAGGGCGCCGAGGGCGAGTTGTTGAAGGGAGTGATCGGGGAGTTTTCTGTGGGCCTGGTGGAAGCGAGCTTATGGTTCTCGCCAGAGGAGCGACGTAGCTATTGCCGGAGAGTCAATGTCCTCAAAGGTCGATCTTTTTGGTAGATACAATCTGTAATTGATCCTCACCTTCTGTGATTTGGAGGAAGCAGTTCAATGGAACCTCGGTCCATTGCTGTGTCTCGCCCGTGGTCGGCCAGTATACCTCGAGGCGATTGATCTTCCTGGCGTCACCCAATCCAATATTCTGGCGAAGTGGATTGGCTACGAAGCTCCCGCCGGAATTGACCCACTTGTATACGGCTCGGGCCTCAATATCGACACGGATACGGGCACCGATTGCGCTTCTGTTGCTTTTTGTGCCGATGAGGCTGACGTTAATCCAACTTTTGGCAGCGGCCTCATTTTCAAAAAAAGCATCAAAAAATTTATCGCCTAAATAGGCCCCGCCCATCTGCTCGAAGATGTCTTGGTCTCCGTCGTTGTCAAAGTCAGCGAAGGCGATCGCGTGGCCCTTTTGTAAGTGACCGAGGCCGCTCGCACGGGAGACATCAACGAATTTTTTTCCACCCTGGTTGAGATACATTAAATTAGGCATGATGTTCCTGAATTGAGGTTGGCCTGTTCCCAGGTAGAAGTCTTGGAATCCATCGCCATTGAGGTCGCCAAAATTTGAGCCCATGGGCGCGTTTAGCCGGGTTANNCCAACTTCAGGGGCGACATCGGTGAAGCCACCTTCNNCATTTCCNCGGTAGAGNCGGGATCGCTCACCTTTGTTTGGTAGCGATAGCGCATCNGCTGCNAGTANTGAGATGTCTCCAGCATATCCTGAAACATAGAGATCGAGGATGCCGTCGTTGTTGTAATCCCANAACCATGCCGGAAAGCTTACCTGTGGACCGGTCACCTTGAGTGATTGGGCGCGATCAGTGAATGTTCCGTCCCCATTATTGTGATAAAGTCGGTTATCGTCATCGAAGTTGGAAACATAAATGTCCGGATAAGAGTCTCTATTGTAGTCACCCCAGACAACGGCTTTTGTGAAGCGTTCGTTTGTGACGCCGGCAATTTTGGCCTGGTCGGAGAATGTTCGATTGCCATTGTTGCGAAACAATTGGCAGGGGATCACTGTCCCTTTTAGAAGTGTCTCATTGCCAATGTATAGATCCAAGTCGCCATCATTGTCATAGTCTGCCCAGGAGGCGGTTTGGGTCGGTGCGTTGATTTCGGCTAAACCACTTTCGTAAGTAATATCGGTAAATTGCGCGATGCCAGAAACTCCGTCGTTCCGAAGGAGTGAATTGGGGTGGCGCCCTTGCGAACCAAGCCAAGCTCCCCGCAAAACGAGAACGTCGAGCCAGCCGTCATTGTCAAAGTCGGCTTGAACCATATTCAGTCCACCAAGGATCCCAGTGAGTCCAGCCTCCTCGGTGCGTTCCAGGAAAGTGCCATCTGCTTGATTTATAAAGAGTCTGAGCTGTCCGGAGGTATTGTAGCTGGAGACAAGGAGGTCGAGATTGCCATCATTATTGAAATCGTCTGCAACGACTCCTCCGGCCAGACTGAAGGTGTCGAGTCCAAGTTTTCGTGCGCTATTTTTGAAGCGAGGGGAGTCGAAGGGCTCATCAGGTAAGAACTTGTCCAATTCAATGAGATACTTTGGAGGAACCTTGTGTGGGTAATCGCCGATGGTCATGTATGCGATATTGAGCAGCCAGAGAGCCTGAAGGCGATGCGGAGCGTATCCCTCAGAGTGCTTCAAGACGGCCTCAAAGTAGGAGATTGCATTTCGGGAGGCTATTTTATCGGTATGAATGCCCTCACCCTGAATGGGCATGATACAACTTTCAGGAGTATTGCGTTGGCAGCAATTGTTCGTTTCGGCTTGTCTTAAGTAGGCGATCCCGATGTTGAAACGAAGGGAGTTGATGAGATTGAAAGCATTTTTTTTTGGCCAGCCAGCAATAATTTTGGGTAGGTAATCCTTTTCGCATTGCCTGAGGAGACGGATCGTTTCGAGCTCGTTCCCCAATTTGAGTTCAGCCTTGCCTAGATCTGTTTTTAGTTGGGCGATTGTTGCAATCGGAGCATCAGGTGCCAGTGCGTCCAAATTGGCGCGAAGCATGCGGGATCGCTTGTCCCCAAAGAAGGTATTTTCTTCGTTGGTGTTGAGAACGATCTCCCCGAGTGCCTTCAGCATCATCTGATGGCTCTCAGAACCGAGATTCGCGGGACTTGGCCAGACCTTCTCAACTGCCTGAGATGAGGAGGGGCTCAGTGTCGGCTGGGAGGAGTCCTGTGTGAGGTGAATTATGGTAGCTCCTGAAATTACTACCACAGCTAGGATGACTATTATTGTTTTCAATATTTATCGGTTGAACGGAGTTTTCCTGAGAGTCATCTCAATCGTGAAAATTTACTATAAAATTATTCATTGAGCCTTTCCAAAGTGAGTCCTCATATTTTGTGAGATGCCGGGGGAGGTGTGGGGAAGACATGCTTCATAGGTAAACAGCATCTGAAATAGGAGCGGTAACGGAAAATCGATCTTTTTCCGCACCATCAAAAACAATAACTCGGGTTGTCATCGTGAAAGTCCCGGTTAGAATTCGCCCGTGCGAAAGAATGCTGTTCAACGACTGGCTCTATTGTCTCTTTCTTTGCTCATTTTTTTGATTTTGGCCGGAGCTACTGTTCGGGTAACAGGTTCTGGATTAGGATGTCCCGATTGGCCGACATGTTGGGGGCAGTTGATTCCACCGACGAATCTCGCTCAGGTCGATTTTGACGAGCTGGATGTCGAACGCTTTCAGCGGTCCGCGAAGCGCTTTGGCCGTGATCCCAATGAAGTGACGGTGGAGAGTTTGAAAAAAGACTTTAACCCGACTCATGTCTGGATTGAGTTCGTAAACCGACTACTCGCGCTGCCGACCTTGCTGGCGGTGTTTTTGTTAATGGTGGTGGCGCTGAGGAGTAAAACGGCGACTCCGAGAGTTCGGAAGTTGGCGGTCGGAGCATTTGTGGTGACAATTTTAAATGCGCTCTTCGGGATCGTGGTGGTGGCGAGCGGTTTGAATACCGGGGTGGTCACGGTGCACATGGCGCTGGCTTTTTTACTGCTCTTCTTTTTGGTGTATATTGTTTGGGGTGGCGGGGTGAGGAAGGCAGAGATTCCGGGGGCCAGTCGTCGAGCCGTCATGGTGCTGCTGGTAGTAGTAATGCTGGAATGGTTCATGGGCTCGCAGATTCGTGAAATGACCGATGAACTCCAGCGAAAGTATGGGACGGCATCAAGGCCGGAATGGATCAGTCAAATTCGCGACTCCTGGTGGTTTTTGATTCATCGAAGCTTTTCGTGGTCGATTCTCATCGTGGCGCTTTATGTGGGGGCGAAGGTGAAATGGCAGGGTTTTGTGCCTCGCCTGGTGCTTTCTGTGGTGGGCGTCTTGATGGTAATGGGAGTGGTGTTAAGTTACGCGGGGATTCATGCCGTGACGCAGGTTTTTCATGTGGGCTTGGCCGGGGTCTTGGTGAGCGCGGTGTTTTATTGGTATTTGGCCGCCGCCGGGGAAAAGGGAGGTGATGGTGTCTGAGGAAAATCAGGAATTCCATCGCAAGACATTTGCTCTTGATACGATTCGGGCTGCTCCTGCCGGAGTGGTGGAGACCCTGGGGACGACCTTTACTATTTTGCTGGCGAACCGGGTGTTTCAGGCCGGGGATATGGCCAAGGCATCTTTGGTGGCAATGCCGAGCCTGGGTTTGTTGCTGAGTTTATTTGTGGTGCAAGGGGTGCGGCGGAGCGGGATGTCGGTGAATGCAATGCTGGCCCTGATCTTTGCTGTTTCCGGAGGCGGATTCATGGTCGCTTCCTTCGCCGGAGATCGCTTTGATATTTATCTTATGGGGATGACGGTGGCCCTGATCACGGTGACCTTGAATATCCCGCTCTTCTCGCAGATTTACCAAAAGCATTATCCGAACAGCAGGAGAGGAAGTTTGTTTTCTACCACGGCATTTCTTCGGAAAATTTTCGCGATTGGAGCAGCTGCGCTCTTCGGATGGATGCTGACGCAATCTCTCGATAACTATCCCATTCTGCTGTGGTCCTATGCCGGGGCATCATTTTTGATGGTAGTTTGTGTGCTTTTAATGGACCGGGTGACATTGAGTAAAAGTCGACAGGTGAAGCTTTTCGAGGCCTTCCGCCATGTCTCCGAGGATAAGCCATTTCGGAAGATGCTCATTTCCTGGATGATCTTGGGTTTGGGGAACCTCCTCTGCTTTTCGCTCTTCGTGGAGTATATTTCGAACAAGGATTACGGATTCGATTTTGATGAAAACAAGATTAGTCTGATCACTACGGTGGTGCCGGAGTTTCTCTTCTTTGTCTTCGTTTTGGTTTGGGGGCGACTTTTTGACCGGATGAATTTTTATGTCCTGCGCTGCCTGATCAATGTCTTTTTTGCGTTGGGAGTTCTGTTTTACTATCTCGGGAGTGCTGAGTGGTGCCTCTTCGTGGGGATTGGATTACATGGAGTGGCAAGGGCCGGGGGGAACGTGGCTTGGAGTCTTTGGGTGACGAAATTTTCGCCGGCCGAGCACGTGGCTGAATACATGAGCGTGCATACTTTTCTCACCGGCTGTCGGGGAGTGATTGCTCCCTTCATCGCCTTTAAGCTGGCCTCTGAAATTGGTCCGGCATGGGTCGGTGGGATCGGAGCGGGATTGATCTTTTTTGCGACCGCGATGTTGGGAACATCGGTGGCCCAGGGAGTGGAGACGAGAGAGCCCTAAAAAATCTCGAATTCCGTGAGATCAGGGCTTGCCACAGGGAGGCGGATCAGTAGTATCCGCGCCGTTGCAGGGCGGATCTTAGTTCTTCCTATTGTGATAAGCCACCTTAGCTCAGTTGGTAGAGCTACTGATTTGTAATCAGTAGGTCGACGGTTCGAGTCCGTCAGGTGGCTCCATTTTCCCCGCTTTAGCTCAGTGAGTTATTGGGTTTTTTTCTTTTCGTGAGAGTGTTAACAAAGTTTCCGGTAACCCTAAAATCACTCTAAAAAACGGATGGCAGAGCAAATACTGAGTCGGCCAGTGCATCAGCTTTGGTGCAAATCTCGCTGTAAAGCTGTCCCAGAGCATGGCCAGATAATGCGCGGCGTATTTACGGTGGCCCCTTAGTTTGTTTGGTGGGCAAGAAGTGCACCGCTCCAAGGGCGGGAAGAACGCGGAAACCAAGGTTGGGCGGGTTACATGGGGGAGAAAGGAGGTTGTGCTTCTTTCCCTTCCATTTTGTCATTCACTTTCGCGTTCCATCGGGATTTTTGGATTTCGTAAAGTCGGTATTGAGTAATTTCCCAACCGATTTAATTGCGCCAAACAATCCCGCAGTTTCTTGAGGAATAATCAGGGCATTGTCAGATTGACCAATGCTTTCGGCTACTTTCTCCTGGGCCTCGAGAGCCTTAATTGCCACAACAGCATCAGGATTTTTCTCCAGTGCCCGTGCCATAGCTTCAACTCCTTTTGCCTTACCTTCTTCCTCCCTAGAAGCTTTGAGAAACGCGCCTTCCGCCTCTAGCCTGTCTTTTTCAAATTCTGCCTCGGCTTTCAGAATCACAGACTTTTTGCTTGCCTCAGCTTCAAGTATTTGAGCCTCTTTTTCCCTTTCAGCCGTAACGACATTCGCCCTACCTCTTAATTCGGCTGCTCTTTGATCGCTAAGGGCTCTCTGGATTTCGGTAGGAAAGTTAATCTCTTCCATTTCCACCCGGGTAATAAGTGTTCCCCACCCACTGGATGCTTCTTCCAAAGCACTTCTTACTTCGAACCCAATTTTCTGTCTCCCCTCGATTATTTCGTCGGTAGTCATCGAGCCGATTTGTTGTCTCAGGGTGGTTTCTACTAGCTTATAGATCGAAAGGCCTAGATTGTTAACTTCATAGACGGCCCTAACGGGATCAACGATCCTGAAGTAAACAATAGCATCGGGGTATATTTCAGCGTTATCCTTTGAGATTACAATAATTTGAGGAGGGTCCAATATCTGCTCAGTTGTTTTTAGATCCCCCGTATCTGCGTTAACCAAAGAAACTTTATGTGATATCTCCATGTTTTCTTTATCTGAGGTTTTTTTCATCTCCACATCAAGATTGCGCTCAAAAGTATACACTACTGGAATTTTAACTCCTTCTATAAAAGGAATCATAAAGTTTAATCCTGGCCGGAACATTCTGTTATATTTACCCAAGCGTTGGACCAATCGAACATTTCCTTCAGGAACTTGTTGGAGGCATTTCTTTGCAAAAAGAAAGGCGACAATCGTAAAAAC
>PBTU01000086.1 GCA_002729295.1 Verrucomicrobiales bacterium
GAAAGCCCTCCTCTGTGAAGGAAAAATTTGAGCGGAAAGTCAGATCGACGGCCGTGAGATTTTTCTATGATGGATAAAGGAGCCCTGAATGGGACTATTTGGAATTGAGTGCCCAGGTGATTCCGTTGGCGAGAAGGTCGAGGTATTCCTTGGTCTCCATCGTTGAATTGTGATGGCCGAGCGTGGTGCCGAAAACGCGGCCTTTGCCATACTCGTTGACCCAAATGCACACCTGGGCTTCTTTGACTTTTCCGTTGTCGCCCTTGGCGAGGACGGTTGCGGTGTCGAGAACCTCGTTGACGTTGTAGAGTTCCCCGTTGGGGGTTTTCCAACCGTCGGGCAGGTCTTTCGTCACGGGGTGCTCGATTGTCTTGGCAACTGTGATTGGAGCTTTCGGGCCATGGTTGCGGGAGCGCACACCGAGGAATTTGACCCAGGTTTTTTCGTCGCCACCCTTGGCTTTCACCTTCCAATGGAACGAATGCATGGTGCAGTGAAGGACGACGGCGGGGATCCCTTTTTCGTGGACCGCGGCCACTGAATCGATAAACGCTTCGTCAGCCTCTTTGGCATGACATAGGTTGTAAACGACGATGTCATACCCCTTTGCCCAGTCTTTCTTACTGAGGTTGGCTTTGCATTCCTTGGCGCTCTTGTCATGGATAATAGTCCACTCGATGTTGAGTCGCCTGCTGAGCCCTTCGCTGATGATTTTCTTTTGGGTTTTGTAATCGTGATAACCTTCGCCGGTCACCATGAGCGCTTTGATCGTCTTTTTCTCATCCGTTTTATTTTCACCGGATGAGATGGCAAAACCAGCCACGGCAATGGCGATGACAAGCGGGAGGAGGGTGCGGAGATTTTTGAATCGTTTCATGGGAATTGAAGCAATGGGTCTGACTTTGCAGTGGCCCAAGGGCAAGGAAGAAAAGTTGAAGCTGGAAATTGTGAAAGGACCATCTCTTATTGTGCGTCCCGATACTCCTAACATGCAAAACAATGTCCTAACCCTGCTGCTCACTGCTGTCCTGGCTCCAGTTGCTTTCTCCGCCACAGCCGGCGTTCCTCCTGAACTGGAATCCACCGAATTCTCCAAGTCTGACATTACTCCTTGTCCGGCCTGCCTTTGCGCCGCTCCGACCGGGGAGGTTTTTGTCGGTGTCGACCTACTCGGTTCGCTCGGAAAAGGCCCCGGAAAAGGCCGCATCGTCCGCTTGGTCGATAAGGACAATGATGGTGTTGGCGACAAGCATAGCGTGTTTGCGAAAGTCGACAACCCTCGCGGCCTTATCTCTGTCGGCACCAAGCTTTGGGTGCTGCACACGGTCATTCCGGAGAGCACTGGAAAACTCACAGGGATGCACGTGTCATTATTCGAGGACAAGGACTGGGATGGGGTCGCTGATGGACCGGGTAAGATTTTGCTCTCCAATGTCAGTCCGCCAAAACACAATCAGGATCGCGGTGCCGATCACACCACGAATGGCTTCCGTCTCGGTATCGATGGCTGGATCTACATTGCGGTTGGGGATTTTGGAATCCATGGAGCCAAAGGAACCGACGGCACCGAATTGACGATGCTCGGAGGCGGGGTGGTTCGCTTTCGTCCCGATGGCTCCGAGATGGAGGTCTACACACACGGGCTGCGCAATATTTACGATATCGCTATTGATCCGCTCATGAACATCTATACCCGTGGAAATACGAATGATGGCGGGGGGTGGAATGTGCGCTTTATTCACCACATCCAAACGGGTGAATACGGCTACCCGATTTTGTTTAAGAATTTCACCGATGAAATTATCCCGGCGCTCGTTGATGTCGGCGGTGGCTCCGGAACGGGAGCGATGTTCCTTCAGGAGGAAGGGTGGCCGGAGAAGTTTACGAACGTTACGGTCATGTGCGATTGGGGACGAAGTCAGGCCGTGATTCATCGCCTCACTCCTGATGGGCCGAGTTTTATCCAGGAGCCTGAGACCTTCATCAAGTTGCAACAAATCACCGATGTCGACACCGACGCCTCTGGACGACTTTATGCCGGTGCCTGGGCTGGTGCGGGCTACAAGGGGAACTCAGGAAAGGGTTGGGTCTCGCGCATTGTTCCCAAGAATTGGGAATACAAGCCTTTTGCGAATCCAGCGACACTGAAGGATAGTGCTTTGGTTTCCTTATTGCGAAGCCGTAGTGCCACCGCGCGCCTCGCAGCGTCACAGGAGTTGATCGACCGACCTGCCGCAGCCAAAGCGGTCGCTTCCGTCGCCATTGATAAAACCGCACCCACCGACTCCCGTGTCGCCGCGATTTTCACATACAAGCAGATGGCCGGGGAGAAATCCGTTCCGGGGCTGAGCAAGCTGGCTAAAGATGACCCGCAGTACGTGAGTGGGCGATCCGTGCTCTCGCAGATCGAAAGAACCAGCTTGGCGGCCTTACTAAAGACCTCTTTATCACGGCACTCCGAGATAAGAATCCGCGTGTTCAGGTCGCCGCCGCCGTGGCGCTTGGCCGGCTCGGTGATAAGTCTGCAGCTGCCGACCTGCTTGCGATTGCCAAATTACCCGGAGTGGAGAAAGAAGAAGCCATTGCCGCACCCAAACCTCCCGCTTTCCAAACCAAGGCGGTCAAGGGACATAAGACTCATAAGATTGATATTGATGTGAGCAAATGGAAGAAGCTCTATCTCGTGGTCAATGACGGAGGAGATGGCGACGGCGAAGATCACGGAGCTTGGTTTAACCCGGTATTCGTGAGTGCCGACGGTCGAGAGGTCAAACTTTCCTCGCGTAAATGGAAGACCGCCAAAAGCGGGTGGGGTAAAATTGGATTCGGAATCAGTGCTACCGGGAAACCTTTGAAGTCGGGAGACGGCAAGGCGCAGCCGGATGGCCTGGGGACTCACGCTAATTCGACCATCGTCTTCGATGTGCCAAAGGGTGCTGTCAGGTTCAAGGCGCAGGCAGGACTTGCCAATACTTCCAAGGGCAAGGGCAAGATTCAGTTTACTGTTTCTGATTCGATGCCCTCGTTTGCTGCCGCGAGCAATTCGAAAGAGGGGCCACACGCTACGCCAAACTCACCAATCATCCTACCCCACGTTGCGGTCAAGGCCTTGGTCGATCTGGAGGCGATCGAGGCCTGTCTCGATGCCGTTGGCAGCGTCAATAGCCGTTCCGCGCTCTGGGCCTTGCGTAAGATTCACGATACGAAAGTGGTGGATGGTCTGATTGCCAAATACAGCACGTCTTCGGAGGAAAGTCTCAAAGCTGACATTCTAGCAACTCTCATTCGCATCTATCAGATCGAGGCGCCCTACGATGGTTCATGGTGGTGGAGCACCCGCCCGGATACCCGCGGGCCCTATTACAAGCCGATCAAATGGGAAGGCTCCAAGAAGATTGGAGCCTTCGTGAAGGCTCAGTGGGACGCCGGTGAACACCGCGATATCATTGTGGCCCACAATGCCAAAACCCGATCCGAAATCAAAGGCGTCGACGTGGCCTCGATCGCCAGCGCTCCCGTCAAGCCAGTTGGACCCAAGGTTGATCTGTCAGCCATCGCGCGAGCGAAAGGCCAGGTCGGGAAGATGTCGATCGAAGACGTGATGCTCGCCCTCGACAATGTGAAAGGGAAGGTCAAGCGGGGAGAAGAGCTCTTCTCCCAGCAGGGATGTATCGCGTGCCACACTACTGACGCAAAGCAACCCGCCAAGGGACCCTTTATGGGACAGGTCGGCGCGGTGTTGACCCGCGAGCAGATCGCCGAATCGATTCTTAAACCGAACGCCTCCATCTCGCAGGGCTTCGCCACCGTCTCGGTCGAGACCAAGGATGGCAAGGCGCTGGTCGGATTCATCACCGCGCAGACAGCCGACAAGGTTGAGATGCGCGACATTGCCGGACAAGTCCATATCGTTAAGGTTGCCAATATCAAAAGCAAACATGAGCTGGAGACCTCGATGATGCCGGCTGGTCTCGCCAATTCGCTGACTATGGAGGACTTCGCCTCCTTGATCGCCTATCTTGCGAGCCAGAAGAAGTGATCATAGATTAGACTGGGAGAGAAGATGGAACTGCTGGCTCGCCATTGGCTCAGAGGCAGGGTAGATTATTGGCCTTCAGCCTCTGATGTTTCTCAAAATTTCTCATTCATGGTGCCTGCTTGCTGTCACGCAACTACTCACCCCTTTTTCCGATGCGGCGACGCCCGTTCATGAGTTCGACGCCTCAAGCTCGAGTAATGTTCTCTCGGGTTCAACGCTCACCCAGTGGACTGACATTGGCCCCGGCCACAATTACAGCGGCGGGCTCTTTAATATCGACCTGAATTTCGCCAGCGGGATCACCTTGACGCCGGGCTTTTCGTCCCCCGGGACCAACTTCACCGCTTCGTTTCAATCGACGGGTGCAAACAATTCAGGGGTCACGCCAAACGGTGAACCGCAAAGTGGTTCGATTGGGAGTGGACTGACTGACGGAAGTGTCGAGATCTGGTTTCGTACCGACCTAAGCGACACCAGTCAGCCCAGCCACCAGGTGCTCTGGGAATCGGGCGCGGGAACCAATGGCTTTACCGTTGCGTTGCACACCAACGGAATTTTTGATGCGGAACTGCGTATCCTGAAAGCCTGGAGCAATGTCAAAATCGTGGATCTCATCGTGCCCTTGCCGGGTTTTGAATCGAGCGAATTCATCCAGGTTGTTGTCACCTTCGATGGGGATTCAGCCATCGACAATAACGATACGGTTAAAGTTTATGCCAAAGACGTGGTCGGGAACACGGCCTTTGGAGAATCGACAGGAAAGGAATTTTCCTCGCTCGCCGGCGGGGATGACACCTGTGTTTTCAGCGCTTGCGGGACTACCAATATTGGCTCCTTCGGTTCCTCGGGGGGTAATCCGGGAAACACCGTGACTCTTTCCGGATTCAAGGGGGAAATCGCCTTGGTTCGAATTTACAACACGCCGATCTTACTGTCCGACATCGACCTTTCCTATAATGCCATCGCCGACCTCGGTGACGATGACAACGACGGCATGACCAACTTCTGGGAAGGAGTGTATGGCTTTGATAAAGACGATCCGGGCGATGCCTTTCTCGATGCCGATTTGGACGGGCTGAATAACCTTGGTGAATTCAATGCCGGCACCGACCCATACGATAGCGACAGCGATAACGATACCTTGATCGACGGAACCGAGGTGACCATCGGTTCGAATCCGTTGAANGGCGACAGTGATNGCGATGGCTTGGGCGATGCCGCTGAGATTACCGCCAACCCTTATGTGACNAATCCAAGTTTNGCCGATACGGATAGTGATGGCCTCGATGATTCGGTTGAATTAATGATTGGGACNGATCCGACCGACCAGAACAGTATTGGCANCAATCTCGTNATNACCGAGTTTATGGCGTCGAACGGATTCAGCCTCGATGACGAGGACGGTGACTCGAGCGACTGGATTGAAATTCTCAATCCGACGGGATCAGCCATCGATCTCTCCGGGATGGCTCTCACCGACGATGCGTCCCAGCCGCAAAAGTGGACGTTTCCTGCGGGCGTCACTTTGCCTGCGGGCGAGTTCCTGATCGTGTTTGCCTCCAGTAAAAACCGCGCCGTAGCGGGTGCGGAGCTGCACACGAGCTTTAGTCTTTCTTCTTCGGGGGAATACCTCGCGTTGATTGATAGCGATGGCTCGAGCATCCTGACCGAATTTGCACCGACATACCCTGCCCAAAACAGCGATGTCAGTTTTGGTTTTGAGGGACTTTATCTGCCGACTCCCTCGCCTGGCACGGTGAATGTCGGCCTCGGGGTTTCCGGTTTTGTTTCCGACACCATGTTCTCTGTTGATCGCGGTTACTTCGACGCGCCGTTTACGGTCGATATCAGCACCGCGACTCCAGGAGCGACCATTGTTTATACCACCGACAGTACCGCGCCGACTTTGACCAATGGCACGCAGGCGTCCAATTCGACGGCAAGTGTCTTGATCGATAAAACCACCGTGCTTCGGGCGGCGGCATTCAAAACGGGGCTCGCCCAAACGAATACTGATACTCATACCTACCTCTTCCTGGACGATGTTGTCACGCAGTCGGACAGCACAAATGACTACGAGTATCCGAATTGGAATAACCTTGCCGGTAATCGCACTGCCGACTATGGGATGGACACAACTATCGTGGGAGGACAGTTTACTCTGGAAGAGGTGAAGGCATCACTCGGGAGCTTGCCGGTGATATCGATGTCGACCGACGCTGACTTCTTGTTTGGTCGCGAGAATGGAAATTATTCCAACAGCAAATTAGGCGGACAGGAATGGGAGCGCGAAGTCTCGCTCGAGTTCTTTGGCTTTGATCATGGGATATCGACTCAAATAAATGCCGGGTTGCGACTCGCGGGAAATGCCTCGCGTTCGGAGAATCGGCACAAGCACAATATGCGGGTGGCCTTTCGTCGTCAGTATGGCGCGGGGACGCTTGAGTTTCCACTTTTCCCTGGCGACGATGTCACGACCTTCAATAGTATTCAGCTGCGGGCTGGGAATGGTGATTCGTGGGTCAATCCCGGCACTCGGGATCGTGCCACCTACTTGCGCGACCAATGGCATCGTGACGCTCAGATCGCGATGGGGCAGCATTCGCAGTCGCAGATTTTCACGCACCTCTATGTCAACGGTTGGTATTGGGGTGTGTTTCATATCTTCGAGCGCATCGAGGATAACTTCATGGAAGAGCACTTCGGCGGGGTGGCGGAAGACTACGACGTTCGCGATCATGTCAGCGCCTTCGACGGGTCGGTGGAAAGCTGGAATGATATCGTCGCCATCGTCGATGATCCCGCAACGATGGCTGATGCGCAAAACTACGCCGATGTGCAGCAGTCATTGGATCTGGTGCATCTTATCGACTACCTGCTGATTCACTTTTATTCCAACTCCGACGATTGGGATCAGAACAACTTTCGAGCCGGGTTCAACCGCAATGATCCGACTTCAACTTACGAATTTTTCGCTTGGGACCAGGAGCGCACTTTGTTGAACAGTCTCGCTACGGGGAATGTCAATGGAGCGATAGCTATCGATAAGGATACCAATAACAGCAACAAGAAAGGCATGACGCATTTTCATCAACAGCTGCGTGCGAATCCTGAATATCGCTTGCTCTTTGCCGACCGCGTTCACAAGTGGTGCTTCAACGATGGTGTGCTCACCCCAGTTGGAACAAACGCTCTGTGGGACATGCGGGCTACTGAAGTCCGTCCTGCCATGCTTGCCGAGTCTGCGCGCTGGGGAGACCTGCATGGGACTCCCGCCAAAACACCTGCCGACTGGGAGTCCCGGGTCGCTTTGGAGAAAACCGGCTGGTTTGATATTCGCACGCCGATTTTCATCAATCTCCTCCAGACCCGGGATCTCTACCCGCAAACCGTTGCGCCTGCCTTCACTATCAATGTGACTCCGCAACACGGCGGTCTGGCGCCACCAGGATCTTCCCTGGGAATGACCGCTCCTGCCGGAACGATTTACTATACTCTCGATGGCAGCGATCCCCGGCAGGCCGTTACCAGCAGTGCCGTGGGCACGGTTTACTCTACTCCGTTGCTACTGACGGAATCAGTGGTCGTGAAAGCCCGCGCGTTGGACAATGGCGAATGGTCCGCTCTTTCCGAAGCGCAATATCTCGTCGGCACCCCTGCCGCCGCTGGGGATCTCGTCGTCTCGGAACTTATGTATCGTCCCGCAGGCGACGGTCTTGCTGAGTTTATCGAGCTGCTTAATATCTCGCCCGGCACGGTCGATCTCACCGATGTGAGATTCGATGCCGGGGTCAGCTTCGCTTTCCCAATCAACACCACGCTTGCTGCAGGGGAGCGTCTCCTCATCGTTCGCGATCAGACTGCTTTTGAGTTAGCACACGGAGCGGGCCTTCCCGTTGTCGGGGCTTTCGCGGGTGACACTGTTTTGTCAGATGCAGGCGAGACAATTACTTTGCTCGGCTACAACGGGGCAGCCATTATTGATTTCGAATATAACGACGCCGGAGCTTGGCCGCGCGGTGCTGATGGGCTGGGTTATAGTCTTGTCCTGATCAATCCCGACACGAATCCGGATCATGGCGACCCAACGAGTTGGCGTAGCAGCACTTCTGCCGGAGGGAGTCCTAATAGTTCTGATAGCATGAACTATGCGGCATGGGCGGTCACCAATGCTATTGCGGATCCCCAATCAGACGATGACGGGGATGGCCTGGCTGTCCTTATCGAATACCTTGTCGGAAGTGATCCGGCAGTGTTCTCTTCAAATCCGATTGTATTGCCGGTTTTCACGCCTGGTGATTTAGTAACGGTGCAAGTTCCTCGCGCCGTTGGTGCTGATGATGTCGATGTCATCATTGAGCACAGTATTGATCTTGTGAACTGGTTTTCTTTTCCCGGAGGAGTCGAAATCATTCGCAACGACCGTCTTGCTCTGGGAGAAGAAATCCTGACCTTCCGCAGCTTTG
This sequence comes from Verrucomicrobiales bacterium, assembly GCA_002729295.1. GTDB lineage: Bacteria > Verrucomicrobiota > Verrucomicrobiia > Verrucomicrobiales > Akkermansiaceae > SW10. Next base: position 8,506 of record PBTU01000086.1, read on the forward strand.
ATCCTGTTCCCGCCGGCGATCAACATTTCATCCGCGTCGGGGTGTCGTTGCCGTAAATTCTCGCTCTGGTTTAGAGGTCAATGATCACCGGCAAGTGATCTGAGAGCTTCCAAGTGATGTCGTTGGCGATTACTTCTGCTCGCGTCACCCGCTTTGCCAAAGCCGGGCTCGCAAAGACATAGTCGAGTCGTCGTGGACTGCCGTGGTCGCCGGATTTTGCGATCTTGGTCGGGAAGCTTCCGGTGAATTTGTAATCCTTGCCGCGCTTTGAATGTTCGAGGTCGATTAAGCCATTGTCGGTGAATTTTGCGATCACCGAGTAGTCGATTTTTCCGTCGCGCAGGTTTTTCTCTTTGCCATTTCCATCTCGCTTGCTGAAGAAGGATTCCAGCTTGCCATGCGCGTAGTATTTGCGATCCGCAGTTGAAAAAGTATTGAAGTCACCAACCAGCATCACTTTTGAATCCTTTGGGAGGGACGCGATATCAGCGAGGATGAGATCGGCTTCACGTTCGCGGGTTTTCCAATTGCTGGGATGGAGATGGATGACATAAAAGTAGATGCCCTTGATACGGGCGCGCAGTTGTCCGTGGTGGAAGCCTTCGCGAAAACGCTGCACATCCTCGATGGGAAAGCGTGAGCTGATCCCGGTCGGGAATCCGCTCTCTTTCAAGATGGCCGAATGCTTGTGACCCCAGGTCGCGGCATCGGCTTTCAGTTTGCCCGCCGTGTAGCCATTCAACTCCTGCAGAGAAACGACGTCCGGATTTTGGTCCTTCATCCACTTGAGATAATCGGCCTTCCGATCTGGGACCTTGGTGAAGCCATGCCAGACGTTGTAAGAGACGACGCGCATACTTTCCCCGCCCAGTGCGAAGCCGGCGGATAAAAGGCATGCCAGAATTGTATAGAAGATTTTAGACATGAAATTAGGAAGTGGTTATTTGCCGAGGCAGTAAAGCTTTTCGACACGCTGGTCGTTTTCATCTTCGACAACGCGGCAATAGATGTGACCGCCGCAGATCGTCGGAGTAGCAAAAGCTTGTTCGCCGAGCTGGTTTTTGGCGATGAGCTTGAACTCCCTCGGTTCGGCTTTGAATACGAAATACTGGCCGTTCTCGTTGATGGCATGAATATGATCTCCAACCAGAACCGGTGAAGCGCTGAAAGCTCCACCCAGTTTGGATTTCCACATTTTTTCGCCGGTCGCGGACTTCCAGCACATCGCGACTCCGCCATCCATCACAGCATAGAGGTAGCCGCTTTTCACGAGCATGGAGGGAACATAGACGCGGCTGATGTTTTTCCAGACAACCTCGCCGGAACCGTCGGCCTTGACTGCTGAGATGTGGTTCTTGGGATAACCGCCGCTGGTAAAGACGTGCGTCCCGTCGGTGACGATGGAGGAAACACATTCCGTGGTGGCTCCTTTAAACTCCCAGAGCTTCTTTCCGTCGTTCGGGTCGAGGCTGGTGACGAGATCACATCCCATCAGCATCAGCTGATCGCGTCCTCCGATCTTGTAGATGACGGGGGAAACGTAGTTTGGTTTCTTGGGACGGTCGGTCTTCCAGATGATCTTTCCGGTTCTCCGGTCGAGCCCGCAGATCGCGCCGCCGGTTTTGTTGTCGGCGGAGACGATGAGGAGGTTCTTGTAGACGGCGGGCGAGGACCCGAATCCCTGGTGCACGACGTATTTCGTCACTTCTGTCTGCCACAGGATTTTCCCTTCGAGGTTCAGGGCGGTTGTGTGGACTGCGCCGTCGTTCATGAAATTGATGAAGACGCGCTCACCGTCACATGCCGGGGTAGAGGAGGCGTGGGTTGCCTTATTGTTAATCTTCTTCGGGAAATTCCCTTTATGAATCTCTTTGGCCCAAACTTGTTTGCCAGTCTTGCGGTTGTAGCAGAGTAGGGATTGGGTTTTCGCCCTCTCGTAGGCAGTGGCGAGAAAGATTTGCTCTCCCACCACGATGGGGGAACCGTGGCCCTTGCCGGGAATGGTGGCAACCCAGCGGACGTTTTCGGATTTGCTGAACTTCAGTGGGAGATCCTGATCGGGATGGGTGTGGCCGGTGTGATCAGTCCCCCGCCAGGTCGGCCAGTCGTTGGGATTGGCAGAGAGTGAACCCGGCAGCGCCAGCAAGACCACAAGTGGAAGAAGGGGGGAATGAAGTGTCATATAGTAAATTGATGAAGGGAAACCACCTCTTTAGTCCGTCGTGAATGGTGAGGCCGGAAGACCTTCCTTATTGTAGAGATTGATCCCGACGGGATTTGACTCGTAGCCGAAGCGGACGTGCTGGGGGGACTTTACCCCATCATGCCAAACGACGATGGTTTTCCCGTCGATCTTGGCCTTGGCCCAGTGCCACTTTCCGGACTTGTCTTGAATGGAAAAGCGGGCGAGCTCGGCACCTTTCGTTTCCTTGACGGGATCGAGGCTAACCTTCTCGCCGGTCATGAGTCCGGAGCCGACGTGGTCAAAGGAGATCCGGATTTTCGAGCCTTCCTTCTTCATGCCCTTATAGAGCGGCCCGGAGAAGACGACGTCCTTTTTGTAGTCCTTCGCAAAGGCCCAGAGAGCAAGTCGCTTGCCGACGTCCTGCTTGTTCTTGGGGTGAATGTCTTTGGCGTTTCCGATGTCGGTGGTGACGGCCATGCCGGTGTTGGGAAGTCGCAGGGCGCGGCGTTGTCCTTCCCGGACCGGCCCCCAACCACCACCTTCGGGCTTGTCGCTTGGGTTCCGGAAGTTGGCGAGTTGAACCCAGTAGAAGGAAAGATCGTCATTTTCAAAAACGGAGCGCCAGCCTTTGACAAGGCCCTCCTTGAGGTAGTCGTAGCGCAAACCGTCGCCAGCATTTGATTCTCCCTGATACCAGATCGCACCGCGCACGCTGAGTGGAGTCAGGGCATGGACCATTCCATTGTAGATTTGCACCGCGCCACCCTTTGGCTTGGGGGCCTTGCCGCCTGCTTTGCGCGCCTTCGCGATGGACTCGAGGTTCTCGACGTAGTCCTTCAAGTTCGGAACTGCCTTGAAGCCAACCGGCGGCGTCCAGGGTTCGATGCGGGTGCCGCCCCAGTTCGTGCCGACCAGTCCGATGGGAACTTTGAGCTCTTTCTGAAGTTCACGGCCGAAGTAGTATCCCACGGCGGAGAAGCCTGCGATGGTCTTGGGCGAGCAGATCTGCCATTGGCCGCGCGGATCGTTTTGTGGGTCCGGCTTGGCAACGCGGCCCGGGACGTTGAAGAGGCGAATCTGCGGGTGGTTTGCCGCCGCGATTTCCTCTTTCGGGTTGTGGGAGCCTTTCACGCTCCACTCCATGTTCGACTGACCGGAGCAGATCCAGACTTCGCCGAGGAGGATGTCTTTAAGTTTGATGGTATTCTTGCCTTTCACCGTCATAGTGTGGGCTTTGCCATCCGCGGAAAGGGCAGGGAGGTCAACGCGCCAGGTGCCGTCCTTGGTGGTCGTGGTTTTGGCGCTCTTGCCACCAATGGAGACTGTGACCGCTTCTCCCGAATCGCCAGTCCCCCAGATTCGGATGGGCGAGTCCTGCTGCAGAACCATATGGTCTCCGAAAACTCTCGAGACGGCGACGTCGGCAAAAGTGGATGAAACCGGGAAAAGCGAGCTCACGAGGAACGCGGCGGTGGAGAGGTGGTATTTTTTGATCATGAGATGGGTTGAAATAGAATCCCTCGCCGGTTTGCGGCAGGAACGCAGGGTAGAATAATCATTGCGGGACAGAGCTCTTTCACTGTGCGTCTGGAATCTTGGCCTTTGGTTTGGGAAAACAACGGTTTGTTTCGCTTTACAACGGCTTGAGAGCGAGCAATGTGCTAATACCCGATATATCTCGATAGAAGCCAATGATTCCGATTTCGATACGTGCTGCCCTAATTGTAGTTACTCTCTTTACTACTGCTCGGCTCGCGATTGCTCAGGCGGTCATCTCTGAGTTTCTCGCCGATAACCGCTCGGGATTGACGGATAGCGATGGGGATGAGTCCGATTGGATCGAGATTCGAAACGACTCCGGCGCAGTGCTCAATCTTAACGGCTGGAGTCTTACCGATCTGCCTGATGATCTTTCACGTTGGGTTTTCCCATCAATCACGGTGCCGGCTGGTGGGTATCTCGTGGTGTTTGCTTCAGGCAAAGATCGCCGCGCTCCGGCCTCCGAGTTGCACACTAATTTCGGACTCAACAACAATGGCGAGTATCTCGCCCTCGTTGACCCGCTTGGGGTCATCATCAGTGAGTATACCTTTCCCGCCCAACGGGAGGACATTGCTTACGGTGAGTCGGGAAATATTCAGGAGCTGGTTGCCGTTCCGGAGGGAGCTTCATGTCGTTGGCGGGTGCCAACCGGGGCCATCAGCGGTTGGCAGGCACGCTTGTTCAACGACAGCCTCTGGTCTGCTGGTGCAACGGGGCTTGGTTATGATACCGGTGACGATTACGACACTCTCATTTCAACAAATGTGCAAACGTTGATGTTCAATAGAAATGGTTCGGGCTACGTTCGCATTCCCTTCGATCTGGATGACGCCAGCGCAGTCAACGGAATGCGGCTGAACGTTCGCTATGACGATGGCTTCGTGGCATACATCAATGGAGTACAGGCTGCCGCAAGCAGCAATGTCGATTTTCCCGTCCAATGGAATTCTCGAGCCAACACTCAGAATCCCGATGCGGATGCCCTAAACCCTGAACCATTTGATGCTGCCGCCGCGATCCCTTCTTTGGTCGATGGCGAAAACGTATTGGCCATTCAGTTTCTCAATGCCACCCTCGGTAGTAGTGACCTCCTCCTGATGCCCGAGTTGGTCGTGACTTTTCCAGACCCGGCTGCGGACGGTGTTGGCGGTTTTCTCCTTACGCCTACTCCCGGTTCGGAAAATGACAACGCGGTGGCCGGTTTTGTTGAGGAAACAGGCTTCTCGGTGATTCGCGGCTTTTACTCGAGCGCGCAGAGCGTTACTCTCGCAACTCCCACCGGGGATGCGAATATACGCTACACTACCGATGGGAGCGTCCCATCGGAAACCACCGGAACTCTCTACACCGGGCCGGTGTCGGTTCCGACAACTACGATTCTTCGCACAATCGCATACAAGGAGGGATTCGAGTCCTCCAAAATTGGCACCCAGACCTATCTCTTCCCCACAGAGGTCAAAGGGCAATCGGATATGGACTCGACGATTACCACGAGGGCTCCGTATGCAGCTACCATCGAGGATGATCTATCGAACAATCTCCCCATTCTCTCGCTCGTCGTGGATGATGACGACTTCTTCGGGCCGAGTGGCATCTACGAAAATCCGAATTTGTCGGGACGCGGAGCCGAGGTGCCGCTTTCGATTGAGTTTTTCAATCTATCCAATCCTACCGATCAGTTTCAAGTCGATGCCGGTGTGCGCATTCATGGGGGCAACGCCCGGTCGCATCCCAAAAAACCGCTGCGTCTCTATTTCCGGGGCGAGTATTGCGAAACCCGGTTGGAACATCCTCTTTTCGACGGCAGCCCGGTTGAGTCTTTCGACCAGCTTATTCTTCGCGGAGGAGGGCACGATAGCTGGTCTCTAGCCGCTTCCTTCGGACGGGAGAGCACCGATATCCCGCCACACGGGCTCATCATGCGTGATCAATTTTTGCGCAAGACCGAAATCGAGCTGGGATTGCTTTCCCCCCGGGGCCGCTATGTGCATGCCTACATCAATGGCCGCTATTGGGGGATCTACGACATCCACGAACGCGCCAACGCCACTTACTTCGAGTCCCATCTCGGGGGAAGCGAGGAGGACTATGATGTTCTCCATCACGCTGAAACTTCACTCGAGGAATACGTGGTCGTCGATGGTACTAACACGGCGTGGGAAACCGCGCGCGGGATTGCTGCAACCGGAATTAACACCCCCGACCAGTATGCCGCCATCCAGGAATACATTGATGTCGATAATCTCATCGACCACTGTATCGTTCGGATGTGGTCGGGTGACTACGACTGGTGTGGCCCTATCTCCCGACCCACTGGAGATGTGACTGTTTTCAGCGGGAAAAATTGGTATAGCGGTCGTCGTAGCCGTGGCGCAGATGGGAAATTTCACTTCTTCTGCTGGGACGCCGAGATGTCGATGGGAAACCACCTGATGTTCAACCGTTTCTTCCCCGAATCGCCCCTACAAAGGGTCACCGATTTCGATCTTACTGGTGCCAATGACTCGGGAACCCCCGTGCAGTTTTATGATGCTCTCCGCACTTTCCCTGAGTTTCAGCAACGGTTCGGAGATCGCCTGCAGAAGCACTTCTTCAACGACGGAGCCATGTCGACAGTCAGCAACGGTGAACGTTGGGACGGGATGGCGCAGGAATTGCGAAGCCCGATAGTCGCTGAGTCCGCCCGCTGGGGAGACGAGGGGACTACAGGTGCTCCGTTCAACCGCAACTCGACCTGGCTCGGGGAAGTCAACTGGATCCGGGATACCTTTATCGCCACCCGTAACGAGACCGTTCTGGACCAGTTCCGAAATCGTAACCTCTATCCCGAAATTGATGCGCCGGTCTTGTCCCAACATGGAGGCAGTGTCCCCTCCGGCTTCACTCTCTCGATGAGTGAGACGGACAACGATATTTATTATACCACCGATGGTAGCGAGCCCCTGACCGAACTCGAGTCCGAGTCCGTGGAATTACTGGGTGAGACTGTTCCGGCCAGGGCACTTGTGCCTTCGACCGAAAACTTCGGATTCTCGCTGGCGATTGCGCAGTGGACCCGGGCCAGCAACCCACCAAA